>CAZJSY010000230.1:0-5066 GCA_964548555.1 uncultured Burkholderiales bacterium | reverse complement strand
ACGATGTTCGGGAACGTCTGGTCGATCATCTGGCCGAAGCAGCGCATCGTCATCAACAACGCCCGTACGACGGCTGCCGGCGGCGCCGCGGATCCCGACGCACCCGGGGCGGCGCGGCGGGCGCTGCTGGCGTCCCGCATGAACACCATCTACTCGTTCCCGATGCTGTTGTTCATGGTCGGCACGAGTCACTTCTTCAACGATTCGCGGCATTTCAAGATCCTGCCGAGCGGTGGGAACCGCGCCGTCTACTGGATCATCGCCCTCGTGATCTGGCTCGCGTTCGAGCTCGACGCGGTGGGGGTGATCGGGGGCACCGACCCGGGCCCGTTGAAGTGGCCGTTCGAGACGCACCGCAACGCGATCATCACCGGCGTCAGCCTCGCGGTCGTCTACTACGCCCTCTGGGAGATCATCCTTCGCGTCTGAGGCACGCCGAGGGAGGCCCTGACCCGACCGTGTGGGAGCGTTACGCTCCGCGCCGATGGATCTCCTGATCCGCGGCGCCATCGTGTACGACGGTACGGGCGCACAGGCCCGTCGTGCCGATGTCGGTGTGAGCCGAGCGCGGATCGCCGCTGTCGGTGACCTCTCCCGCGAGGGGGCCGGCACCGAGGTGGAGGCCGGGGGTTTCGCGCTCGCTCCCGGCTTCATCGACGTGCACAGCCACGACGACTTCGCCGTGTTCCTGCTGCCCGAGATGGACTTCAAGGTCGGTCAGGGCGTCACGACGAGCGTGGTCGGCAACTGCGGGTTGGGCGCCGCGCCGTTCGAAGCGGCACAGCGGTATCTCGCGTTCTTCGACGCCGACGGACAACGCGACCGGTTACCGGGATGGACGACCTACGGCGACTACCTCGACGCCCTCGACACGGATCCGCCGAGCCTCAACGTCGCGGTGCTCGTCGGCCACGGAACGCTGCGCCTCCAGATGATGGGGAACGAACGGCGTGCGCCGAGCGACGGCGAGCTCGCCGGGATGCTCGACATGTTGGCGGCCGGTCTCGATGCCGGATGCGTGGGCTACTCGACCGGACTGGTGTACGAACCCGGTCGGTACTGCGAAACCGAGGAGCTCGTCACGCTCGCGCAGGAGATGGCGCGCATGGGCGGTGTGTACACGAGTCACATGCGCAACGAGGCCGACGGTCTGCTCGACGCCGTGCGCGAGACGATCTCGATCGGAGAGCGCGGCGGCGTCGCGGTGCAGATCTCGCACCACAAGGCGAGCGGTCGTTCCGCATGGGGGCTCGTGCGCGACTCGCTCGCGCTGATCGAACAGGCCCGGGGGCGCGGCGTCGACGTCACCGCCGACCAGTATCCCTACACCGCCGGCAGCACCGGGCTGTTCGCGGTGCTGCAGAACTACGAGGAACAGGCACACGGCATCGGTGCGGTGGAGTGGGACCGCGTCAGACTCGCGTCCGCACCCCGGCACCCCGAATGGGAACGCCGCTCCATTGCCGAGCTCGCGTCGGAGCTCGGCACCGACCCGGTGGAAGCGGCCCGCATCGTCGTCGACCGCGAGGGCTACGGCGCGGTCGTCGTGACGGAGACGATGAACGAGGACGACGTCCGCACCGTCATGGCCCACCCGACCACGATGATCGGCTCCGACGGCATCCCCGCGCTCGGCGGTAAACCGCACCCGCGGCTCTACGGGACGTTTCCTCGCGTGCTCGGTCGCTACGTGCGCGAGCTGGGCGTGTTGCCGATCGAGGACGCGGTGCACCGCATGACGGGTATGCCCGCGGCGAAGTTCGGCCTCACGGGCAGGGGAGTGATCGAACCGGGTGCGTTCGCCGACCTCGTCCTGTTCGACCCCGCGACGATCGACGACGTGGCCACGTACGACGAACCGCGCCGGTACCCGAGTGGCGTCTCGGCCGTGTGGGTCAACGGGACGTGTGTGATGCGCGACGGGGAGCACACGGGGGAGCGGCCGGGGACCGCGTTGCGACGCGCCGGCGTCTGAATCGACTCGCGATCAGGATCCGCGCGGCCGGGGTAGGACCGCGCACATGACCGACAACGTCACGCGTACCGGGTTGCGGCAGGGCGACGTCGCCCCGCCGTTCGAGCTCACGGGCACGTCGGAGCGCGCGGGCGTCGTGCGCGAGCTCCCGAAGAGCCGCTACCGGCTCGACGACTACCGCGGCCGGCCCGTCCTGCTCGTGTTCTTCAGCGCAGCGTTCACACCCACGTGAACGCAACAACTTCTCTCAGTTGAGAGAAGAACCCCCGAACTCGCGCAATTCGGTGTCCAGCCTTTCGGCATCTCGTCCGACAACGCCGACTCGCTCCATCCCTATGCCGGCGCGCTGGGCACCCTCTCGTTCCCGTTGCTGGCCGACTTCTGGCCGCATGGCGAGGTGTCCGCGCGGTACGGCGTGCTGAACGAGTGGGGCGTCCCCGACCGCGTCCTGCTGCTGGTGAACAGCGAAGGCCGGATCTGCTACCTCGACACGAGCCACGTGATGGAGGTGCCCCCGGTGCAGCCGATGGTCGAGGCCTGCCGCCTCGCCAACGTTTCGTAGCGCCCGCCCGGCCCCAGCCCCCGGCCAGTTGGGACAGAAGTTCGCTGTATGAGCGAACAAGTGGCCCAACTGGGTGATTTCGGGTGGGAATTCGGCGATTCCGGGAGCCGTTCCGGGGGGAGACCGAACGGGGTTCCACCGTGTCGGTGGTACCATGGAGATGTTTCCGGGCCCTGGTCGGGCCGGCACCTCGGAGCATCCTTCCAGTGCGCAGCGCGATGCGGAGTCGCGCAGACCCACAGCATCGGACCTACGAGACGGGATCCATGACCGTCACCACCACGAGGCCGGCGTCGGCGCCGGCCGCACCCCTCACGGTGCGCATCATCGATGGCCGCCTGCACTTGTGCGCGCCCACGCGCGAGCTGCTCGCGGGCTCCTCCGGGGAGGTCCCCGTCGACCTCGACGCGGCCCGGATCGTCCCGGTCATGCTCGACGACGGCAGCGCGGGCCGTTGGTACGGCGCGCCCGTCGTCGGGGCGCTCGCTCTCGTTCGGTGGCTGTGCGACCGCCGAGCGTCCGTCGACGTGACCGTCACCGCGATCGCGTCGCTCGTCGTGGAGGCCGCCGAGCTGACGACACGCGGCGAGCTCGCCCCGGATCTGGCGACCGACACCCTGCAGCGCGCGTGGACCTGGCGGCCGGCGCCGGGACCCGAGGCGGCCGGCCGCATCGGCAAGGTGTGGTTCCGGGCGTCCGAGGCCGTCGACGACGGTGATCCCGACGAGGTGCTCGCGGGTTGGTTCGACACGACGGTCGCGGAGCTCGCGGTGGCGCGACTCGGCCCGCCCGAGCTGTCGGCGACCGCGTCCGAACCGCGGGTGCACCGCTGGGCCGATCAGGTCGCGGCGCGGGCCAGCGCCGGGGCCCGCCTGCGGTTCCATCTCTCCGCACCGGGCGACGTCGACGGACTCGACCACGATTTCCTCCTGCAGGCGCGACTCGAGTCGCTCACCGATCCCTCCGTCGTGCTGGCCGCACTCGCGCCCGACACCGCCGACCTTCTCGGCACCACACCGCACGACGCCGTCACCCTGCTCGCCCGCGAGTGGGACATCGCGCGACGCGCATGGGGCGAGGTGCCCGAGCGTCCGGTGGACTCGATCGTGTTGAGCGCGGCCGCGGTCGCCGATCTGCTCGGCGAAGGAGTGGACGCGCTGCAGTCGGCGGGCATCGCGATTCATCTGCCGTCGTCGTTGCTCGCTCGCACGCCGCTCGTGAAGCGCGTCGTGGTGGCGGGTACGTCCGGTGGTCTCGACGCGCGCACGCTCGCGCTCACCGGCGAGGTCTTGATCGACGGCGAGCCGCTCACAGCGCAGGAGCTCGAGGCGCTCGCAAAGTCCCGGAGTGAGCTCGTCTCCGTGCGCGGCCGTTGGATGCGCATCGACGAGCAGACACGCGAGGCGACGCTCGCGTTCGCGAAGCGCGTCGCCGAAGGTGACGCGTCGACCGCAGATGTCCTCGACCTCGCGGCGACCGCCGACGAGATCGACGCGGAGGCGACGTCTGGTTGGATCGCCCGTGCGCTTGCGGGCGAGTTCCGCCCCACGGCCGCAGAGCGGATCGAGACGCCGGCCGACTTCACCGCGACCTTGCGTCATTACCAGCAAGACGGGCTCGCATGGCTCGGATGGCTGGAAGCGAACTCGCTCGGGGGGATCCTCGCCGACGACATGGGTCTCGGAAAGACGGCCGAGGCGCTCGCGATCATCGCCCACGACCTCGAGCTGCCGGAGCCGCCGCAGACCCCGACACTCGTCGTCGCCCCCACCTCCGTCACGTCGAACTGGATGCGCGAGGCGGCGCGTTTCGCACCCCGACTTCGCGTCGTGTTGCACCACGGTGCGGCCCGTGAAGATCCCTCGTCGTACGTCGGCCACGTCGATGTCGTCGTGACGAGCTACGGCGTCATGCGCCGCGACGAGCAACTGCGTTCGATCGACTGGCACCGCGTCGTGCTCGACGAGGCGCAGGCCATCAAGAACCCGTCCACCGCGACGGCCCGTGCCGCGCGCAAACTCAGCGGGACGCACCGTCTCGTCGTCACCGGTACGCCCGTCGAGAACCACCTCGGCGAGCTGTGGAGCCTGATGACCTTCGCCAACCCCGGGCTCCTCGGTACGCAGGCCGCGTTCAAGGCGCGGTACGACAACGCGCTCGATCGGGACGACGGCTCCGCGCTCACCGCGCTCCGCAAGCGAATCGCTCCGTTCGTCCTGCGTCGCCACAAGACGGATCCCGGTATCGCGGACGAGCTTCCCGAGCGGATCATCGTGCGTGACGACTGCAGTCTCACGCGCGAGCAGACGGCCCTCTATCAGGCGGTGGTCGCCGACATGCGCAGCGATGTCGCCGGTGCGAAGGGCATCGCGCGCAAGGGGCGTGTGCTCGCCGGCATCACGCGGTTGAAGCAGATCTGCAACCATCCGGCCACCATCGCCGACGGCGATGCTTCGGGCGCGCTCGCCGGCCGGTCCGGCAAGCTCGACCGCCTCGTCGCGCTGGTCGAGGAGATCGTCGACGAGGGCG
>CAZJSY010000229.1:0-5126 GCA_964548555.1 uncultured Burkholderiales bacterium | reverse complement strand
GGCTCGCCGTTGCCGGCGGAATTCTGTTCCTCGTCGCGCAACATGTGATCTGAGCTCGTGCGATGAACGACCCTGCCCGGCACCGCTTGACGGCCGTCAGGGTCGAGCTGTCGGCGATCGACGTCATCGCTCCGGCCGTAATCGCCGCGTTCATCGGCTGGCAGCAACTCATGCCGCCGAGACGCGGCGTACGCGCACTGCTCGTCGGTGCGGGGGATGGGCGGCGTGTGCATCCCGCTGCAAGGACGATCTATTCTCTGCGCCGCCTGAGCAGGGACACGACCGATGAGTTCAATCGAGGTTCGCAGTCGTGGTGCGATCGTGGTGATCGTCCATCCGGCGGGTAGCCGCGACGTGATGCTGTGGCGTTCCTTCAGAGAAGAACGCGAGGCCCGCGTGTTCGCCGCACGGCACGCGAAGCCAGACCGTTGGGTCGAGCTGGCGCTCCCGTCGGGCAGCTGCTCGCAGCTCTGACCACAGCGGGCACGCTCTCGTCACGTTGCTGACGCAGGACGTAACGGCATCACGCGTGGGCTCCAGGACCTCGCGGAACGTCACGGAACGGCACGTCGCGATCGAAGCTCTGCTCGCGGGGCATACCCAGGACGCGTTCGCTCACGACGTTGCGGGCCATCTCCAAGGTGCCGCCCGCGATCGCCGGCAACTGTCGCATGAGGAAGTCGACCCCGCAGCCTGCGGCCATGCCGTCGTCGTCGCTCCACGCGGCGCCGGCGCCACCGGCTACCTCGAAGGCGAGCGTGGTGATGCGGCTCGTCACCACGCCGCTGAAGAGCCGGGCGATCGACGCGGCCTGGTCCGACATCCGGCCCGACTCGACGCCGTCGCTGATTCGACGCTGCAGTGCCGCTCCGACGAGCTCGAGCACGTGTCCCTCGCCGATGCGGTCGCGGACGAACGGATCGTCGAGGCGGCCCGCATCACGAGCGACCGCGGCGAGCAGCTCTGCGGTCGCCCGGACATGACCACCGGTCGGCGGTTGCGTGATCAGCGGTGAGTTGTGGCCCATCGCCATGCGCTCGTAGAACATCCATCGCGTGCCGACGGTCCAGCCCCTGTCGACGTCGCCGACCCGATCGCTGTCCGGCACACGGACGTCGGTGAGGAACTCCTGGCAGAACTCCTTGTTGCCGTTCAGCATCTCGATGCGGTGCACCTCGACACCGGACTGGTGGATCGGGAGCATGAACACCGTGAGACCACGGTGCTTCGGTACGTCCCAGTTGGTACGCGCCAGGCACAATCCCCAGTCCGACCACCACGCCCCTGTGGTCCACACCTTCGAGCCGTTGAGGATCCATTCGTCGCCGTCGCGAACCGCGCTCGTCAGCGCACCGGCGACATCGGATCCTCCACTCGGTTCCGAGAGGAACTGCACCCAGATCTCCTCACCCTTCAGGATGGCGGGGAGATGCCGGCGCTTCTGCTCCTCCGTACCGAAATCGAGCAGCACCGCCGCGCACGTCGACATCGTCGGCGACTGCAGCGACACCGGGTACTCGTAACCGACGAGCTCTTCGTTGAAGGCCGTCTGGTGCGCCGGCGAGAGGCCCTGACCGCCGTAGGCGCGCGGTACGCAGATGCCCGCGAGACCCGCGTCGAAGAACATCCGTTGGATCTCCCGATCACGCTCCACCGCTGCGAACACGTCGTCGTCGTTGCCCGCGCCGCGTACGAACGTGTCGAAGTGGAGCGAGGAGACGGGCCGCAGGTTCGCACGTATCCACGCGCGGGCCCGTCGGCGGAAGCTGTCGACGTCCTCCATCCCGACGTCGTCGACCTCGAGCACGGTCACGCCGCGCCGAGCCGCTGCTCGACGATGGCGGCGAGCCGCTGGCGATGGTCGGCCGGTGTACCGAACAGCGCCCGATCGACGGTGACGCGGCGAAGGAAGAGGTGGACGTCGTGCTCGAACGTGAGCCCGATGCCGCCGTGGATCTGCACGCAGTCCTGCGCGAGCTCGACGCCCTGCTCTCCGACGTAGGCCTTGGCCGCGCTCACCAGCTCGGCGGCGTCGGGCGAGCGTGCCTGCACAGCGGCGGCAGCCGCATCGCTGATCGCGTGACCTGCTTCCAGCCACGACTTCATGTCGGCGAACCGGTGCTTGAGCTCCTGGTAGGAAACGAGCGGACGGCCGAACGAGTACCGCTGGAACGCCCAGTCGACGGTCATGTCGAATGCGCTCTGCATCGCGCCGACCGCCTCGTGGCTGAGCAGCGTCGCGGCGATCTGCAGTTGACGCTCCACCTGCTCGGCCGCCCCGCCGAGCTCGCCGACCACCGCGTCGACCGGCACCCGCACATCGTCGAAGCGCACCGCTGCGAAGCGGCGCGTCAGATCGACGGTTCTCATCGGCTCGATCGAGACCCCGTGGGCATCCGCGGGGACGAGCACCTGTGTGAGTCCCGTGCCGGTGCGGCCGGTCACCAACAGGTACGCGGCCTGACCCGCCGACTCTGCTGGCCGTTTGACACCGTTCAGGACGACGTCGGGCCCGTCGACGCGCGCCTCGAGTGTCACGCCGTCCAGGCGGTCGTGCGGAGGCGCCTCCGCATGGCACCACGACGCGACCGCTTGGCCCGACATCAGCTCGTGGAGCGCGGCGGCGTGCGTGTCGCCGCCGGCGTCGTCGAGCGCGGCCGCCACGAGATTCGTCGTGATCAGCGGGCCGGGTGCGGCATGGCGGCCGAACTCGTACGCGATCACGCCGAGGTCGACGAGTCCTTCACCACTGATGCTGCCGCCGCCCCGCTCCTCGTCGACGAGGAGGGAGGTCCAGCCCAACTCGGCGCCACGACGCCAGTAGTCGAACTCGAAACCCGCCGGATCGTCTCGCAATCGCCGCACCTCGGCGACCGGCACCACGTTCTCGAGAAACCGCGCCGTGGTCTCCCGGAACACCTCCTGATCCGAGGTCAGCTCCACCCGCATGTTGCAACCCTTCCGGACCGCCGCGAAGTTCAGACGCGGTCCAGCTCGAGCATGCGGATCGCGTTGCCACGAAGGATCTTGTACTTCTGGTCGTCGTCGACGCCCTCGAGCATCTTCTCGCAGTACTCCTTCGAGTTCGGCCAGGTCGTGTCGGTGTGCGGGTAGTCGGTCTCGAAGCAGATGTTGTCCTCACCGACCTCGTCGAGGGACCTCACACCGTGACGGTCCCACGTGAAACAGCCGAACACGCGGTTGTAGTAGTAGCTCGACGGCGGCTCCGGACACAGACGCTTCGAGTTCTGCCAGGCGTTGTGCTCCTCCCAGACCGTGTCGGCGCGCTCGAGGGCATACGGCAGCCACCCGATCTGGCCTTCGGAGTAGGCGATCTTCAGCTTCGGGAACCTCGCCATGATCCCGCCGAACAGATAGTCGCCGAGCGATGCCATCGAGTTGTTGAAGCCGACCATGCTGCCCACGCCAGGGGGCGCGTCCTTCGACGAGAACGGGTCGGTCGACGACGAGCCGACGTGCATGCAGACGGTCGTTCCGGTGTCGTTGCACACCGCGAACATCGGATCCCAGTAGCCCGTGTGGACGCTCGGCAGGTCGAGGCGGGTTGGAAGCTCCGAGAAGCACACCGCGCGAACGCCGCGGGCGGCGTTGCGCTGAATCTCCTTCGCCGCGAGCTCGACGTCCCACAGCGGCATGATGCAGAGCGGGATGTTGACGCCGATCGAGGGGTCACACCATTCCTCGACCATCCAGTCGTTGTAGGCCTGCACGCACGCGAGTGCGAGGTCCTTGTCGTCGGCCTCGTAGAACGTCTGGCCGCAGAAACGGGGAAACGTCGGGAACGGCAGCGAACCGTCGACCCAGTTGATCTCGAAGTCCTTCTTGCGCTCCTTGGCGTCGTAGCAGCCGGGCCGCATGTCGTCGTACGTCACCGCGGTCATGGTCATGACCGTCTTGTCGAACGTCGAGACGTCGTCGCCCTCCGTCGCCGACTTCGGGATGGCGACGAACTTCTTCTGCACGTAGATGACCTTGTCCTCGTAGATCCAGGCGTCGCCCCACTCGCCCTCGGGGTCCTCGGTCATCTCGTACTTCGCGCCACGCTTGAGCTTGAACACGCCCCACCGCTTGCGCTCGGCGCGCGGGCCCTTCTCCCGGTGCTTCTCGGGGAGCCAGGTCTGCCAGACGTGCGGTGGCTCCACGACGTGGTCGTCGACGCTGATGATCTTCGGCAGCTCCACGGGACCCCCGGTACGGCTCGGCAGATGACGTTCGTGTCAGTTTGCCAGCGTACCCCCGAACGAGCCGAAGGCTGCCGGGAGGGTCGTCGCCATCGGGCGTCAAAGATCGGCGGCGCGTTTGCGATGTGCCTGGTCCGCACGGAGCTCGGCGCGGAAACTGCGCGCCGTGCCCCAGCGGAACAGCGGCGGGACGAGATGACGCGTCACGACCGCGCCGCGAAACCACCGCGGCACATAGGTCTCGGACGTACCGCGCTCGATGGCCGCGACCACCGCGTCCGCAACCGCCTCGGCACTGATCGGCTTCGGCCGGTCACGGTCGTACGGATGGCCGCGGGCGTTGCCGAACTCGGTGGCGACGACCCCCGGATTCACGAGGGAGACGGCGACGTCGTACGGCGCGACCTCCACGGCGAGCGCCTCCGTGAGGCCGACGCCTGCGAACTTCGTCGCCGAGTAGACGGCTTCGAACGGTGAGCCGATGCGGCCGGCGATCGACCCGATCGTGACCACGTGACCGCGGCGCCGCTCGACCATGCCGGGAAGTACCGCCCTGATCGCGTACATCGTCCCGAGCACGTTGACGTGTACGACACGCTCGAGCTCCTCGTACGACATGTCGACGAGGGGCCCGTACGCGCCGATGCCCGCGTTGGCGACGAGCACGTCGACGGGACCCAGCGTGGCCTCGACGCTCGCGAGCGCCTCGATCGTCGCCGCCCGGTCCGCGACGTCAGCGGGCACCGCGACGCCCTCGGATCCGAGACCGTCGAGCACGGCGTGGAGATCGTCCGCACGACGCGCGATGAGGCCGACGCGGGCTCCCCGACCGGCCACGGCCAGGGCCACCGCCGCGCCAATCCCGCGCGACGCCCCCGTGACGGCGACGACCGCGCCTTCGAGATGCACGTGCGAACCGTATTC
>CAZJSY010000228.1:3152-5133 GCA_964548555.1 uncultured Burkholderiales bacterium | reverse complement strand
CCGATGATCTTGTCGCACGCGATCACGAAGAGCACGGCCACGGCAAAGAAGCCGATGAGGATCGCGACGTAAGTGAAATCGTTCTTCATGCTCCGCCTTCGGACGACTTCGCGCGTTGATCGCGCGTCTTCCGGACTGTGACATGCAGCGCACACGACGACGAGGGGCCTTGACGTGGTGTTGTCGCGCGCGGCTGCGTTGTTGACGCGTTGTTGATGCCGGGACCGCGTCGAGGGGAGCGTTCGCTACGAACGCGCTGCTGCGTCAGCCCGGGTGACCACGTCGACCTCGACGTTCGGGAGGAGCCTTTGGGCGCGCGACGCGACAGAGCCTCGAACGAGCTCGCCGAGTCTCGACCGGTGACGCGCAACGACGACGTGCGTCGCGTTGAGTGCGTTGGCCGACCGGACGAGGGCCTCGACCGCGTCGGGTGCGCTCACCTCGGTGTACGTACCGCCGGCCTCGGCCGTCATCGCTCTGTAGCGATCCAGGTGACCGGAGTCGCGGTAGAGACGGCCGTCCGCGATGTTCACGTGGACCACGACCAGGTCGGCGTCTTCTTCCGCGGCGAGCTCCGCGGCTCTCCGGATCACGACCTCGCCCCACTCCGAGCCTGACACGCCGGCGACGACCGTCGATCGCCGAGCCAGCGGCTCGAGTCCCGCCTCGACGAGGAGCGGCGGGCCGACGTCGTCGACTGTCCCGTCGACCCACGCGCGTGCGAGTCTGCTGAGCGCCTCGAGATTCGCGGTGCGGAAGTAGCTCGACAGCGCACCGCCCATCACGTTCGCCGTGTACACGGACCCGTTCACGATCCGGCGTCGCAGAGCTTCGGGTGGAAGATCGACGAGGACCACTTCACCCGACCGCACCAGCTCGTCGGGAACGCACTCCACGGTGCCCGCTCCGGTGATGAGCGCGGCGTAATCACGAACGGAGAAGAGGTTCGCGACATTCACCGTCGTCATGACGCTCAACCCGTTTGCGAGCAGCTCGCGGACGTCCTCCCAGCGTTTGCCGCTTCCGTCTGCGTGACTGTGTGCGAGCTCATCGACCAGAACGATGTCCGGCCGTGTCGCGACGACGGCAGCAAGGTCGAGCTCCTCGAACGATCCTCCGCGGTAGTCGACCATCCGCGGCGGGATGATCTCCAGATCGCCGAGCTGTGCACGTGTCTCGGCGCGACCGTGACGCTCGATCCAACCGACCACGACGCGTTGACCGGCCCCGGCCGCGCGCCGGCCGTCGTTGAGCATTGCGTAGGTCTTGCCCACGCCCGGCGCAGTTCCGAGGAAGGTCCGTAACATCGCCGGCCTCGATCGGTGGAGACGATCGAGTTCTTGACGCCTAGTCGGCTCGCGAAACGAACCGAAGGCCCAACCCCGGCTCGGTGAGGAAGTACCGCGGCGAGGAAGGATCGGGCTCGATCTTGCGCCGGATCTGGGCCATGAACACACGCAGATAGTGCGGGTTGTCGACGGACGTCGGGCCCCACACCTCTTCGAGCAACTGGCGTTGGCTCACCAGCCTTCCTTCGTGCCGCACCAGGATCTCGACCAGGTGCCACTGGGTCGGCGTCAGGCGAATTTCGTCGCCGGCCGCGTCGGTGACGCGCTTTGCCAGGAGATCGATGCGGAAGTCGGGCGTTTCGATCACCGGTGGTTCGTCCTCGAGGGGCTTCGCGCGGCGAAGGGCTGCACGTAAGCGCGCCAGGAGCTCGCCCATACCGAACGGCTTGGTCATGTAGTCGTCGGCCCCCGCGTCGAGAGCGATGATCTTCTCGGCCTCCTGGTGACGCGCCGACAGCACGATGATCGGCATCGATGTCCAGCCGCGCAGTCCGCGCACGACCTCCACGCCATCGATGCCCGGCAATCCGAGGTCGACGAGCGCGACGTCGTGCGGGCTCGTCGCCGCCCGGATTAGTGCGATCTCACCGGTCTCCGCGAGCTCGACGTCGTAGCCCCGAACCTTCAGGTTG
>CAZJSY010000228.1:0-3052 GCA_964548555.1 uncultured Burkholderiales bacterium | reverse complement strand
GTGGTTTCGGTGCATTGACTGATTCCGAGGCTGATAACCATCGTGATGCCGCCGCCTGGTGTGTCCTCGACGACGAGCTCGCCGTCGAGGGCTTCGACGAAGCCTTTCGCGACCGCGAGGCCGAGTCCGACACCGGTCGTGTTGTCGGTGTCGCCCAGCCGCTGGAAGGGCTGGAACAGGCAGTCGCGCTGCGACACGGGAATGCCTGTTCCGCGATCGACGATGCGCAGATGCACACGCCCAGCGACCTCGTCGGCCTCGACGCGTACGACGCGAGCAGAAGGCGAGTGAGCGAGCGCGTTGTCGACGATGTTGGCGACGGCGCGTTCCAACAACGACGGATCGACGTCGACACGGGGAAGCGTCTCGGGAACGGCGACGACAACCCGATCGGAGCCGGCGCTCAGGCCCGTGAGTGCCGACGGGATGACCTCGTCGAGTCCGATCGGTCGTTTCGACGGGTGGAGCGCGCCCGTTTGCAGCCGGCTGACGTCGAGGAGGTTGTCGACGAGCTTGTTGAGCCGATCGGCCTCCTCGTCGATCGAGCGCATGAACTCGTGTGTCTCGCGGCGAGGCCAGCGCACGTCCGGCTCCAGCCAGCCCGTGGTCAGCGCCTTGATCGAGGCCAGAGGCGTGCGGAGGTCGTGGCTGACGGCCCGGAGGAGCGCGGCTCGGAGGTCGTTGGCTTCTGACAGGTCGTGGGCGAGTGCGGCCTGATCCTGCAGCCGGTCCATGGCCATCACTGCCTCGAGATACGAGAGGAGCGCCGCGACCATGCGGTGCTCGTCGGAGTGCAGGGGTCGGCCCCGAACAACGAGCACGTGGCCGTCGCGCAGGTCGTGGCGCTCGCCGTCTTCCGGTCGCGTCGCCGCGGATGCTCCGGCACTTGCTTCGACGATCCATCCTTCATGGTCGGGCGCCAGCAACGTGACTGCGTCGCGACTGAGCGCGGCGTGGATCTCCTCCACAACCGCCTGGGGAGGGTTGGGCTGGACGAGTCGGTCGGTGAGCGCCACGACTGCGTCGGCCTCGTCGCGGAGACGCAGCGCTTCGAGCCGTCGCCGATCGGCCTGCTCGACGAGTGCCGCCACCGCGCCGGCCGACACGACGAAGGCGACGAGATACGCGGCGTCCGAGCCTTTCGCGATCGCGAACGATCCGTACGGCGGGATGAGATACCAGTCGACGGCGGCCGCGCCGACGAGCGCCGTGACGATCGCGGGCGCGAGGCCGCCGATGGCTGCTACCGCGATGACGACACCGAGATAGATCAGAAAGCCGGCACTCGACGTGAGCGGTCCGGCATGGTGAGGCGCGATCGAGGAGTTGCGCGCGACGAACGTAGTCACGACCGTCAGCGCGACCGCTGCGACAACGAAGCCGACGGCCATACGGGTTCGGTCATGGGTCGGACGAACCGGTGCACGACGTCGCGTCGACGTCCGCTGCCGCTCGACGCCATCGGTCCAGATCACGTGGACGTCGATCTCCTTCGCGAGACGCAGCACGTGATTGATCACCGAGCCGCGGGTCAACTCCGTCCAGCGTGAGCGTCGAGTTGCTCCGAGTACCAGCTGCGTCGCGTGATGCGCCTTGGCGAACCTGATCAGCGCAGTCGGCACGTCGTCTCCGGACGCCTCGTGATACGAGCCGCCGAGCTCTTCGAGGAGGGCACGGTCGTGCGAGAGCAGGTCACCACTCCGGCGTCTCAGACCGTCGCTGTCGACGACGTTCACGCCGAGGAGATCACCCTTCGTGCGGCGTGCCATCCGCGCCGCCCGCCGGATCAGGTGATCCCCGCCGGGCGCGCCCGTCAGGGCGACGAGCACTCGCTCGCGTGTTTCCCACGGACCGCTGATGCCATTGGCCGCCATGTAGCGCTGGAGTGAGTCTTCGACGCGATCGGCGACCCAGAGCAGGGCGAGCTCGCGCAATGCGCCGAGGTTGCCGACTCGGAAGTAATTCGCCAGTGCAGCGTCGAGCTTCTCGGGCCCGTAGATGTTGCCGTGGGCCATCCGTCGCCGGAGCGCCTCGGGACTCATGTCGACGAGCTCGACCTGGTCCGCCCGGCGCACCCACGCGTCAGGCACCGTCTCGCGCTGGGTCACCCCGGTGATCGTGTTGACGACATCGTTGACGCTTTCGAGATGCTGGATGTTGACGGTGGAGATGACCTCGATGCCGGCATCGAGCAGCCGCTGGATGTCCTGCCAGCGCTTCTCGTTGCGCGAGCCGGGCACGTTCGTGTGCGCGAGCTCATCGACGAGCACGACCTTGGGTCGCCGTGCAAGGACGGCGTCGACGTCCAGCTCCGACCATGTGGCGCCGCGGTACTTGACGCGGACCGGGGGGATCGTCTCGAGATCGCGGATCTGGGCGATCGTCTTCGGACGGTCGTGCGTGACGACCAATCCGATCACGACGTCGGTCGCGCGCTCGCGGCGCCGCCAGCCTTCGTCGAGCATCGCGTACGTCTTGCCGACGCCCGGTGCGGCGCCGAGGTAGATGCGGAGCTTCCCTCGGGCCATGTGCCATTGTCGCTCGGGGCTCGGAAGAGTGGAATTGGCGCCGCGTGAGGAATGCGCGAGAAACGCCTGAACGGACGTGAGAAACACATAAATACGGTGTCCTCGAACGTTAGAAGCGACCTCGGTGCGGGCTTCGACGACGGCGCGTCGCGTTGAGCGCCGCGTTGCCGGGCGTGAAGCCGCCGAAGCGGTTTCTCGCCGTATGCTTCGGAAACATCGACACGCGCACCTGTTTTCACCACTCCGATCGGCCCACCGGCCGGACATGCACCCGCTGCGGCCGCCCGGCGTGTCCGGACTGCCTCCGGGACGCGCCCGTCGGCGCGCACTGCTGGGAGTGCGTCCGGGCGGCGCAGCCACCTGCGCGCGAACGGGTTCGGCGCTGGAACGCCACGGCCGGCCCTGTCGTCACCAAGCTCCTGATCGCGGCGAACGTCGTGGTGTTCGTCCTGACCGGGGCGCAGGGTGCGGTGCTGGTCCGAGGCGGGCGCTTCACGCTCCTCGGCCGACTGTCGTTGTACGGG
>CAZJSY010000227.1:0-5147 GCA_964548555.1 uncultured Burkholderiales bacterium | reverse complement strand
GTCAGCCGCGATCTGGGACGCGCTCTTGCCCTGCAAGACCGTCGGGTCGTACGACGCGCCTGACACGAGATACCTCCCGCCGATGTCGATGAACGGAATGCCGCCCGTCGACGACGGGGCGAAGTAGGGCGGGCCCCCGTAGGTCTGCATCAGCTGACGCTGTTCGGATGTGGGCGTCTCGAGGTCGGTGTACGAGCCGTTCGCCGGTCGGTTGGTCTTCATCTCGACAGCGTCGAAGACGATGTACGGACTCTCGAATCGCGTGCCGTGGAACGTGAACGTCTGCGTGTCAGGGAACGTGTCGTCGGACGCGGAATGCGTGAGGCGCAGACCTTGGAAGCGGCCGAATCGAGAGAGCGCGGCGATGATCGCCCACCGCTCGGTCGCGCAGTACGGGCAGTACTCGGCTCCCATGTACAGGATTCGTGGCTTGCCGTTCGTCGTCAGGGACGGTGCCGTGACCTCCAACGGGAATGCCGCCACCGACCCGATACCGACGGAATGAAACGTGTTCGGCGGGATCGAAGCGACCCGTGCCGCGATCGCAGCTGCGTCGTCGGCGCGCGAAGTCCCGGCGCTACAGGCAGCGATGCAGCCGGACGCAACGGCGAGGAGGGCGGCGAGAGCGAGGCTGCTCAGGATCCGTGCGTACGTCCGCATCGAGTGCGACAGGGTCGCATCTCGTCGCTCGACGTCCGGGAACGGGCGCGTGGCGGTTCCGTGAACGATTCGCAAACTCGCGCGCTCGTCATGGGCTCGCGCGTCGGGGTGGATCTCCGTCTCAGGAACGGAGACACACGCGCAAGCGCGGCAACGGCAAGGGGCTCGCTATTGCGGCTGGGGGACGATCCGGATGTAGGGCTTCGGCTCTTTCCAGCTGCCGAAGATCTCCTTGGCCTCGTCGTTCGACACCGAGCCGGCGATGATGACGTCCTCGCCCTGCCGCCAGTTGACCGGTGTGGCAACACGATGCTTCGCGGTGAGCTGCAGCGAGTCGATCACCCGCAGCACCTCGTCGAAGTTGCGGCCCGTCGTCATCGGATAGACGAGGACCAGCTTGACCTTCTTGTCCGGCCCGATCACGAACACGTTGCGCACGGTCTGGTTGTCTGCCGGCGTTCGGCTCTTGGGATCGCCCGACGTGCTTGCGGGCAGCATGCCGTAGAGCTTGGAGACGTTGAAGTCGGCGTCACCGATGATGGGGTAGTTCGGCCGAGCTCCCTGCGTCTCCTCGATGTCCTTGGCCCAGGACTCGTGATCCTTCGTGGCGTCGACCGACAGGCCGATGATCTTCACTCCCCGCCGGTCGAACTCGGGCTTCAGCTTCGCCATGTACCCAAGCTCCGTCGTGCAGATCGGCGTGAAGTCCTTGGGGTGTGAGAAGAGCACGGCCCACGAGTCCCCGATCCAGTCGTGGAACTTGATCCTGCCTTCCGTCGTGTCGGCTTCGAAGTCCGGCGCCGTCTCACCGATCTGCAGTGCCATCTCCGTCCCCCTCGTCGTTCCTCCTCGTCACAACTGAGTTTGCCGCGCTTCGTCTTCGGCGTCGACCGGCTTGCTCGAGGACGTGGCCGGTCGTCGAGACACCATGAGACAAGAAACGCCCCCGGCGGCGGACCGGGGGCGTATCCAGTTTGCAGATGCCAGAGGGGCGGGAGTCCCGTCCTGTCCCTCGGTCCAACGATTCCCATTTCGCCACGCTCGTACACCGCAGGTCAGGGTGCCCGTGGCAACACACGCACGATGGTCCCGTCCGAGTATGTGCCGACGACCTCGAGCCGAGCGAAGAGCGCGTACGGCTTGGGGTCGCCGGCCCTCGAGGAGCCGAGGCCGCCTGCGTAGAGCACGAGATAGCCGTTGTGCTGTTGCAGGACCGCCGCCATCTGTGCGACGTCCCTCGCGTAGTTCGGATTGCGTTCGCCGGTCACGGGCAGTCGGTCGAGCGGGACCATGAGGCAGGACCGACCGGTCATGCCGTACACGGCCGCAGGGAGGTTCGTCGCGATCGTCGCGTCCGGGGGCAGCATCTCGACGGCCCGGGTCGTCGCGTTCAGACGCGGACGGGTCGCGTCCAGGAGGCGTTCGGTGTCGCGGTACGGAGTGACGAGATGCGACGCGGGAATCACGGCGAACGCGATGCACGCGGCAGGTACGACCGCGGCGGCCCACCTGAGATATCTCCTCGGCGTCACGACCGTGGCGACCCTGTCCAGCCCCGCCAGGACGAGTACGAGCAAGACCGGGAGCAGCGCTACGTAGATCCGCGGCGCCTCGAAGGTGGCGAAGACGCCCTTGGCTCCGCTCGTCGGGATCGATGCGTCGAAGAACGTGCGCGCGGCGTACACCACGAGGACGTAGAACAGCGAGAAGACTGCACAGCCCCTGAGCAGCCAGCTCCCGGCCGTGTCGTCGCTCGCGACACGCGGACCCGGCTCGGCGGACGGCCGCAGGCCCTTGGTCAGCAGTCGCGCGCACACGAGAGCGACGAGCGCAACCGCCACCACCGCGATGGCAGCCGGGCGCAGGAACCAGGTGCCGATCACGTCGAGCAGCGAGCCGATGAAGTGTCGGGGCGGGTGGTACGCGAGGAGCCGCGGCGTCGAACCACCCGCGAACTTCCCGTACAAGGTCCAGAGGTACGCCGCCGCAGCGCCCGAACCCGCGGCGACGGCCGCGCGCCCCATGCGTTGCCGGAGCGTCCATCCGCCTCTTGCCATGATGAGCGCGCCGGCCGTCAGCGCGAGACTCACGCCGACCCACCGCGTCAACACACCCGCAGCGGCGCACGCTCCGACGGCGACGAGCAGGCGTTGTGACGACGTCGCGAGATACTTCGAGAGCGCCAAGAGCATGGCGAGGGTCCACGTCAGGAAGAGGACTTCGCTGAGCGCGAACGTGTGCGTGCTCATCCACGTCCCGATCGTGAGAAGGACGGCGGCGCCGGCGACGGCTCCGAGCCAGGGCCGGCGGGTCAACACGCGCGACAGCAACAGTGCGACCAGCACGAGGTTGAGCGCGTGCAGCGTCGCATTCGACCACCGGACCGCCCCGCCGATCGAGAGGCCGGCACTCTCGAAGGCCGCGAGGAACGCGGGATACAACGGTGGGAAGTGCGTCGACGGGACCGCGCCATGAAAACCGAACGCGGCCATGGGGCTGTAGTGGTCCGTATAGAAGGTCATCGGCGCGGTCGGCCCGCGACCGGCCACGAGGTTGTGTGCCACACCCGTGTACACGGCCGAGTCGACGCCGTAGCCGACCGTCGCGTGCGTCAGCGCGAGTGTGACCGCCGCGCCGCTCGCAGCCAGCAGTGCCAGCGCGAAGAACCGGCCTCGGCTCGGCGGCCGCGGTTGCGTGGACGCGGCGGGTCGGGGTCCGCCGCTCCCGGGCCGGCGGGGAGCGCCGGGCGCATCGCGGTGCCTGCGATGCCGTGCCTGTCCCGGGGGCCGCCGCAGCGCGCGCCGACCGGCGGCGCTCCGGCTCGGGTCCACGGGTTGCGAGGTCATAGAAGGATGATCACCAAACGCGGTTCGTTGCATGCACTTCGGCGCCAGGAGTCAGGGCTTCTTTCTACGCCGGGGCGTGCCCGTCGAAGCCGCGGCCCCGTGAGGAGCGTCCGAATTGCACCTGGGGGACAGGGGAAGCCGCCTGTCGACGACGGGCCTAGGGTGCAACGCGCGTGTGGCCCCAACGAACCGGCGGGAGGATCATGCTCTACATCGCGTTTGTCACAGCACGGTCACAACCTGCGGGAGATGCGACCGTGGAGGACCTGTCGCGTCGGTGGTGGAACGAGGGCACGCGACCTTCGGATCTGCGCACCGTGGCGATCTACGGATCGCTCGGAACCTCGAGTCCCGACGTCTTCGTCTTCGAGGCGGCGAGCAATGAGGACATCCAGAAGATGGTCACGTTCTGGAGTCCTGTCGCACAGCTCGACGTGCACCCTGCAGTCGACCTCGCCGAGGCCTTCCGGCGCCAGGGGATGAACGTCGCCTAGAACCCGACCGTGGTTTCCTCGTCATCCGCCGAGTCGGCGCCGGACCCCGCGCCGGAATCCGTGACGCGCTCGTCGGCCTTGCGAAGATGCCCGCTGAGGATCCGCATGATCCGGCGCGACACGCTCGGCACCGGCGCCTCGAGCACGCGGTCGAAGTCCTGACGGCTCATGACGAGCAACTTCATCTCGGTCAACGACGACACGGTCGCGACACGAGGTGCTCCGTCGATGAGGGCCATCTCACCGAAGATGCTTCCCGGGCCGAGGCGACCCAGCTCGACGGTGTCGCGCGACGCGACCGCCTCGCCCTCGACGACGACGAAGCACTCCCGCCCTGTCGTTCCCTCGATGGTCAACAGCGAGCCCGGCGGAATCGAGACGGAGGTCATGCACCCGGTCAGCAGGTCGAGCTCGCGGTCGTTGCAGTGCTCGAACAACCAGACCTCTCTCAGCTCCTCGCGCCAGGGCGCACGCATACTTCTCAGCGTCATGGTGGTGCCGCCCTCCGGTCCTCGAGAACTCGCGGACCAGCCGACTGTCCACCGGTGGAGCCCACGTGACAAGGACGGCCGTCACATCGCCGCGGTGACTGCAGTCACGAGCGAGACGGGGAGCGAACTCGGCCGCGCGGCTGACCTTCGGTCAGCAGCTCGGGACCTTCGGTGCCGGAGGTCGATACCGCGAAACGGCTCGACGTCCGCTCGGCTTGATGCCCGAGTCGACCGTTTGTCGCCGCGACGGCACGCTGGTCGCAGGCTCCGGTTCGGGGAGCGGCACGGTTGACGGACCGAGACGCGGAGGCTCCCCGGGCTCGCCGTCGTCGTCTTCGAGATCCAGGAGGCCGGTGACCTCGTCGTGGAGTTGCTCCCGGATCCGCTGGAAATCCCGGAACAGGCCGGCTGCGCGCCGGGCGAGCCGGGGTGCTTCCTCGGGCCCGAAGACGAGCAGCGCGACTACGAGGATCACCAGCAGGTGCACGAAGTTCAAGCCGGGGAGCATGAGCTGCTCGCTTCACACCATGAGATCCGGACACGCACGGCGGAATTCCAGAGCTGGAGGGGCGAGCGACGGGACGCCGCGCGCCCCGCACTCAATTGAACAGGTCGCTCAACCCCGAGAAGATCGTGTCGCCGGCGACGACGCCGAC
>CAZJSY010000226.1:2026-5150 GCA_964548555.1 uncultured Burkholderiales bacterium | reverse complement strand
TCGAGGTCACACAGCTGCAGCAGGTGCCCGAACTCGACGCCGGTCAACGTGTCCAGCTCGCCGAACGGCTTGCCGATGAGCAAGGCCGCGGCGTCGTTGTAGAAGACGAGCACGCCGGCCGTGTCGAGGAGGAACATCGGCGTCGCGAGATTGGCCGCGAGCTCACGAGCGAGGATCAGCGGCAGGCTCCTCGGTCCGCCGCTCCCGCCCTCGGAGCTCGTCACGATGTTCAGCCTAACGACACGGCGCCGAGTCGCCCAGCGCGCTCAGCGGCTGCGCGTCGAGCAGCGCGGGAACCTCGGCAGGATCGACCGGCGCGCCCAGGAGAAACCCTTGCACGATGTCGCATCCGTGGCGTCGCACACGCGCGAGCTGTTCGGGCGTCTCCACGCCGACGGCCGCGACGTCGATGCCGAGCCCGTGGCACATCGTCGTGACGGCGGGCACGATCGAGTCGGCTTCACTCGACGCGCGCACGAAGGACCCGTCGATCTTCACCCGTTCGACCGAGAAGCCCCGCAGCCGTCCGAACAGCGAGTAACCGGTGCCGAAGTCGTCGAGCGCGAGCGAGACGCCCATGTCGCGAATCGACGCGAGCACGCCGAGCGCGTCCGCACTCGCGTTCAACGCCGTGGTCTCGCTGATCTCGAGCTCCAGTCCGGCAGGATCCAGACCGCTCTCGCGCAACGCGACCGACACCGCGTCCACGAGCTCCGGACGGGCGCAGTTCGCCGCGGCGACGTTGACCGCGACGCGCAGGTCCGGCCGCCGGGAGCGCCATTGCTGCGCCTGCCGGCACGCGTTCCGCAGTACCCACGCGTCCAGGGCGAGGCTGAGCCCGGCCTCCTCGGCGGCGTGCAGGAACCGATCGGGTCCGAGGCGCGACAGCACCGGGTGATCCCAGCGGACGAGCGCCTCGAGGCCGACCACGCGGTCGGTGGCCAGCTCGACCTCCGGTTGGAACAGCACGACGAGCTGGTCGTCCAGCAACGCCCGCCGCAGGTCGGTCTCGAGCGCGATCCGCGACCGTCCCACCGTGGAAGTGTCCGCCTCGTACTCCCGGCAGGTGTTTCGACCCCGTTCCTTCGCGTCGTACATCGCGATGTCGGCGTGCCGCAAGAGATCGTCGTACGTGATGCCGTCCTGTGGGAAGACGGCGATCCCGATGCTCGCCGACATCACGACCGGCTGGTCGTCGAGCATCACCGGTTCCTCCAGCACCGATCGAACGCGTTCGGCGAGGTGGACCGCCGCGGTCCGGTCGACCTCGTGGAGCAACACGCCGAACTCGTCCCCACCAAGACGCGCGAGCGCGTCGCCGGCGCGCAACGCGCGGCTCAGCCGGGCGGACACCTCGCAGAGCAAGCGGTCGCCGTGCTCGTGTCCGAGACTGTCGTTGATCCGCTTGAACCGGTCGAGATCGACGAACAGCAACGCCGGTCCGACGGCGTCACGATCCGACCGTGCCAACGCTGCGTTCACGAGCTCCTCGAACAGCGCCCGGTTGGCGAGGCCGGTCAGCGTGTCGTGCAGCGCCTGGCGCCGTACCCGTGCGAGGAGCGACGCGTTCCGCAGCGCGGTCGCGGCCTGGTGCGCGACGCCGCCCAGACGGTCGAGGATGTACACCTGTTCGGTCGCGGTGAAGGCCGTGCCGTCGGGAAAGCCGGCGACCGCGAGGCCGAGCAGCTCGTTCTGGTGCATGATCGGCACGCAGGCCAGTGCCTCGGCCTCCAGTGACTCTGCGATCGGCCGCAAGGACTCGGCGACCTCTTCGGTTCGCAACAATGCCGGCCCCGGATTGGTGACGAACTCGGCGACCGCGAGGTTCTCGGCCGGGCGCAGCACCACGGAGCCCAGCCGGTCGTGGACGTGCGCGGGCCATCCGTACCGGCCCCGTGTCGCGAGCGCCCGCTCCTCGGGATCCCACAGGAACACGAGACCCGCTCGCGCGTCGACCACCGCGGGCATCGCCTCGGCGAGCTTCTGCGCGACGTCGGACGCGGAGGTCACCTCGGCCAGCGCATGGGCGAGCTCCAGCAGGGCCTGCGCGGTCGCGCCACGCCGGCGGGCGGAATCCAGGGCCGTCGCGGCGTCGAGCGCGGCAGCGGCGCTGCGCGCGTACGCGGCGAGCAACCGGCGATCCTCGTCGAAGAAGCTGTGCCCGTCGCCGAACGCCGCGAGCCGTCCGTACGTGCGGCGCGACGATGCGACGTCGATGACGATCGCGTCCTCGAACTCGCCATCGTCCGCTGCACCGAGCAGACGCCCGGCCGCGCGGTGTGCCTGCGCGTCGTTCGCGTAACCATCGGCGTGCACGCTGACGGGCTCACCCTCGCTCGCGCGCACGGCGAGGAGATAGCGGGGGGCGCGGACCGCGACACCGGCTCGGGCGACGATGCGGCCGAGGACCGCATCCACGTCGTCGTCGGCGACGAGGTCCGCCGCGGTCGACTCCAGAGACTCGAGATGGGCCGTCATCGCAGCCAGCTGTTCCTCGAGGTAGGCGGTCCGTGCGCGGCGGGTCCGGAACAGCCGCCGGCGCGCCGGCCAACGGATCTCGTAACGACAACGAGGGGCGCCGTCGACTTGACACTCCGGATGCTCGACCGTCAGCGGCGGCATCCCGAACAACGGTCCGATCACACTGAGCAGCCCGATGTTGCACTGGCAGTCGAGAAGGTGCGGCTGCTTGGGCTCGTGGAGCTCATACGTGACGATCGCGTTCGACCTTCGGACCTCGACCGCCTCCATCGTCGCGACGGTCGAGAACTTGGGGCTCGTCTTCGCGATGTTCGAGAGCACGAGCCGTGGTGACCCGAGCGTGCGAAGCAACACGCGAAGGCTGGCGCCGACACTGTGCTGCAGTGCCGACTCACCGATGTGTCGCGACACGACCGGGTCGTCGAGCACGCGCGCCGCGGCTTCCCACAATGCGATCTTTTGCTCGTAGGTGCTCCAGCGGCACTCGTCCTCGAGCTCGGCGACGGTCCGTTGCTCACCCGCGAGCGCGAGGACGCGCTGTACGCCCGCGTCACCCGCCTTGTCGCGTACGTAGCGGACGGTGAGGCACATCGTCGTGCCGGCCGTCTCGCGTCCTTGCTCGACCACGGCGTACATATCGGCC
>CAZJSY010000226.1:0-1926 GCA_964548555.1 uncultured Burkholderiales bacterium | reverse complement strand
CGATCGCCGACGTCGCCGGACCCCGACCCGACCTCTTCCTCGGCAACTGGCAGGCGATGGACGCGTTCGTCGCGTTCTGCAACAGCATGGGGGGCGTCAACGGGCGCAAGCTCGTGCTGCGCAAGTTCGACTCCGCGCTGTTCAGCCACCGGGCCCAGACCCTCACGGCGTGCAACACGGTCTTCGCGCTCGTCGGCTCGGGCGCCGCGCTCGACGCCTCGGGCGCCCAGGCCGGGGCCGACTGCGGCATTCCGGACATCCCGGCGTTCACGGCCGAGACGCCGCACTCCATGGCTCCCAACGTCGTCCAGCCGCTGCCGAACCCGTCCGACACCTTCGCCGCCGGCCCCGCCCGGTACCTCGCGCACCGCTTCCCCGAGGCACTCGCCCATTCCGCCATGTTCTACGGGAGCGTCGGCGTCACGGCCGTGCAGGCGCGCCGGCAGATCCAGGCCTACGAGCAGTCGGGGTTCCGGTTCACCGACCGCATCCCCTTCGACATCGTGAGCACCGATTTCGACAGCCTGGTCGCCAGCCTGGGTACGCGACGTCCGGGATACGTATCGATGTGGAGCGAGGTCGGCGACTTCGTGAAGCTCATCAAGGCGTTGCATGGTCGGAATCTGAACCCGGTGGTGTTCGAGGCGGGCCAGCAGGCGTACGACCCGCACTTCCTCGAGGCCGGCGGCAGCGCGGTCGAGGGCACATACATCACCGCCACCACCGTGCCCTTCGCCGAGGCATCCACCAGTCCGGAGTTGCAGCGCTACCTCCACTGGCTCGACGTCACCCACCCCGGCGCACAGCCGACGGCCCTCGGAGTGCAGGGATGGTCCGCGGGCCTCCTGTTCGCCGAAGCACTCCGCTCACTCGGGAGCAACGTCACCCGCGCCGGCCTCCTCGCAGCGCTGCACCGCGTCCACAGCTGGGACGGCAACGGAATGCACATTCCGACCGACCCCGGCGCCAACCGTCAGCTGGCGTGCTTCATGTTCCTGCAGGTGCGCGGCGGCCAATTCGTGCGGGCCTTCCCGCCCCGCGGGTTCTCCTGCTCGCCCGACAACGTCGTGCCGCTCAAACCGACCTTCAGCGTGGCGTCATGAAGGACTCCGAGATCTCCCGCCCGGCACGCGGTCGATCCAACCGCAATCAACACGCGGGTTTCCTGCGCAACTTGAAGTTCCGTTCGAAGATGGCGCTCGCCGTCGCGGTTCCCGTGTGTGCGTTGCTCGTCCTCACGGTCGCCGGGCTCGTCGGTCGTTACGGCGTCGTGAGAACCGAGACCCGCGTCGAGCACCTGTACGGACCGGCCGGCTCACTCGCGGATCTGGTGACGGCTCTGCACGACGAGGCCCGACTGTCGAACTGGACGCTCGCGAGCGCCGACGCGCCGGTTGACAGGCTCACGGCTGCACGAGCCGCGACCGACCGCGCGATCACCGGCGTCCGGCACCAACTGACCGAGCTTCGGACGGCACACGCCGACGCAGCCGTCCAGCGCATGGTGCAGCTCTTCGACCAGTTCGACCTGCTGGGCGAGCAGCGCAAGTTCATCGACCTGCGACTGCTGCCCGTCGACGCGGCGACCGGCTACTACAACGACACGGTCGGTGGAGCGGTGCGCGTGCTCGACAGTCTGAGCGGCGCGATCCACGACGCGACCGAGGTCGCCAACCTCCGTGACTACACCACGGTGCTGCGCTTCGTCGCCGCGGCAGGTGAGGAGCACAGCGTGCTCGCAGCCGGGTTCGCCCAGGGCTCCCTCGCTGCCGGCCAGACGACCGACTTCCTCGGCGCCGTCGCGTCGCAGGACGCCTATCAGGCGCTGTTCCTCTCGCAGGCCGCACCGCCGTTGCGGGTCGCGTTCCAGCAGCAGTACCAGCCCGGCAGCAGCGTGGTGAACCGCGTGCACGCGATGCGCAGCGT
>CAZJSY010000225.1:0-5205 GCA_964548555.1 uncultured Burkholderiales bacterium | reverse complement strand
CAACACCGGTTTGCCGGAGGGCAGCACGTTCATGGCTCTTGTTGCCCTCGTGGAATAGCCGGATCATTCGGGGCGCCCAACTGGGCCGCATCGTTGATGCCGAGCTCGACAGCCCCTTGGAGTCGTTTCGAGGGTGAAAAGGTTTTCCCCGATGCAACACGAAAGTGGCGACATGTCGTGAGGCAATTGAGGTGCGACTTCATTGAAGACGGCCGGCCCTCGACATGACAAAGACAGTGACTCGCATACCGACGCTGCGATACGCCAGCGATACGTCCCGTCTCAAAACAAAGTGATTGCTACGGATTTGACAGAGGCGTAGCATCGCATGCGGGTGGGCGGTCGGCTCTTGGGGTGAGACGCTGATTAATGGAGGGCAGGCATGCGTCGGCGTTCAAGGGCAGGACCGCTCGCGGCTCGATTTCGCCATTACGTGACGGTCGGGCTCGATGACTGGTTGCATCGGGTCGTCCTGAGGCAGATCGAGCGAGAGTTCACGCGGGTGGAACACCACGATCCCGATCACTGCGAAGCCTTCTGGTAGCACGCACGTATCACTCTCGCGGTAAGGGGCAGGAACATCATGTTGCAACTCTCCGTTTGGCTGTTCGCGTTCTTGATCGGTCCCGCACTCTTCGGCGTCTTCGTAGCGGTCTTCGTCCGAACTCTCGAGAAGCACACGACGATTGGTCAGGCTCAATACATTGAGCCGCTCCCCATTTTTGACCAGTTGAACCTTCCTTTGCAGGAAACAACGCCTCCGGAGCCTGAGCGACTCACGGCGTGACCAGCGACAGGGGCTTGATACACAGCGACAATGCACGGGTTGTCGTTGCGGAAATTGGCGGCTGTCGGCCCGATCGGATGCAACCGAGCGGGCGGACAGCACCAGATTGACATCACGACCTGCACGTGGGCTGCACGATGGTCATCCATGCGGTCGGACAACCCGGCAGCGGTGGAGCTCCCCGGCGTCCCGCCCTGGCCGATCGCGCGGGTCACCTCCAGGCGGGCAACCTCGGCGCTGCGGCGGCCATACCGGCCACCTGACGGCTGACTGGCCCGCGGGTCGTTCGGGGTTGGAGTGCGGGCGCCGCTCCCGAGCAGCACCCGCTCACTCAGTCCTCGATCACGACACCGGTGTCGTCGGCTGCGACATCGACGACCGTCGCGCCGGCGAGCCGCAACGCAGTCGACACGTCCTCACGCGCGTCGGGAGGCACGAGGAACGCGATGCAACCTCCCCCACCCGCGCCGCATGCCTTGGCCGCGAGCGCACCGGCACGCCGGCCGGCCTCCACGATGCCGTCGACGATGTCGTTCGTCACGGATGCGTGGAGTCGCTGTTGGAGCTCCCAGTTGTTGTTCATGCACTCGGCGACGCGCCCGAAGTTGCCGTCGGCGAGCGCGGACGCGAGGACGAGCGCCGTGTCGCGCAACTCCCCCAGCACGCCGGCGACCGTTCGATCACCTCGTCGGTACGCGCCCCACACCGCGTCGTGGATGTCTCCCGACAGCCGCGCGACACCGGAATGACCCACGACGAGGCGTGCGACGACATCCGAATGTGCGATCGGCTCGACCGACACCGCGTCGCCGAAGCGCATCACGTTGACGCCGCCGAACGCGGCGGCGTACTCGTCCTGCTTGCCGCCCATGAGTCCGACCGCGGCGGCGACGGCGCAGGCGCCCTCGGCCAGACCCGCCGGGGAGCAATCCCCGTTGGTCGCGCGGCGCATCAGCGCAAGCCATGCGACCGTGAGTGCCGCCGAGGTCCCGAGCCCCGTGCCGGAGGGCAGATCGAGCCGGTACCGGACCTCGATGCCCTTCTCGTCCGACGCCATCTCGGCGTGCGCACAGGGCGACACCGCGACCGAGACGACCGCCCCTCCTTCGGCCCGCGCGAACGGCGGGATGTCGCTCCATCCCCCGGCAAGGTCGATGCGCACCGGGGCGCGGGCCCTCATCCGGCCGAGCATATGGGCGGGCACTCGGGGCAGTGACACGCCGGTACCATCCGAAGGGTGATCCGTCTCGCGCACTTGAGCGACAGCCACCTCGTTGCGGACCGCGCGGGACTCGTCAACGGTTACGACAGCGCGGCCAACCTCGAAGCCTTGCTGCACACCTTTCCGGCCCGACCCGACGTGGCCGTGCTCACCGGTGATGTCTCGGAAGACGGAAGCGCGGGCGCGTACCGCAACGCGAAGGTGCTGCTGTCGTCGTTCGCGCCCGAGGTTCACTACGTGAGCGGGAACCACGACGATCCGGCCGCGATGGTGGAGGTGCTGGGCGAGGGCGATCAGCTCCGTCTCGTCGAGCTCTCACCGCGCTGGACGATGGCACTGGTGAGCTCGGCATGGCAGGGCCACGGTGAGGGACGGGTGGAGCACGACACCTTGGTCTCGCTCGACGAGGCGCTGACCCGCAGCCGCGGCAACGTGCTGGTCTGTCTGCATCATCCGCCCCTGTCGACGTGCAGCTACGGGTACTGCCGGCTCGACAACGATGCCGAGGTCTTGAGCCTGTTGCGGGCGCGCCCACAGGTTCGGGGTGTGCTCTCGGGACATCTCCACCGGGCGTTCGACATCCTCCACGACGGCATCCGTTTCCTCGGCGCGCCGTCGACGTGCCGGCAGTTGCGGCACGCAGGTCTGCAGCCCCACTTCATCGCCACCCCGGCGCCGCCTGCCGCGAGCCTCCTCGATCTCCACGACGACGGCAGGATCGTGAACCACCACATCTCGACGGGCCGGCGTCAGCCGGGCGCGTACTGGCGGCGCCTGTCGCGGGCGTTCAAAGCACGCGCGGGGCGGTAGCAGTCAGCGCTCGACCGCTGCGACCACGTCGGCGAGCGGCGCGTGGTCGGTGCTGTCCTCGTCGACGTGCGCGTATCGCACGCGATCCCCCGGCCCGACCACGAAGGTCGCGCCGAGCTGCGTGACCCGCTTCCCTGACCGGTGCACGCGGTGTCCGTTGCGCAGGGTGTCCATCGACGCCTTCCACGTGCGCGGATGGAGCAGCCGGCCGAACGAGACGCTTCTGACCGCGGCGGCGCTCGCGGCCCGACCGTCGTCGTCGACGAGGACGAGAAACGGGATGCGTTCCTCCCTCACGAAGGAGGCTGCGTAGCGGCGGTCTCCGGTGCCGATCGCCACGACATCGGCACCCGTCGACAGGATCTCGTCATATCGCTCGCGCAACTGCGCGGCGTGCTCGCGGCAGTGCAGTCACCCGAAATGCCGGAGGAACACCAGCACGATCGGCCGATCGCGCCAGGTGTCACCCAGGCGGTGCATGACGCCGTCGGCGTCGGCGAGCTTCGTCTCGGCAAGAGCATCGAGGTCCACGGCGCCAGCGTACGACCGCGGACCGCGTCTGCGTCGGCTGCCTCCGGGCATTTGACGCTCTCCCCTCCGCAAGCGAGCCGGTATACGACAGGAAAACTCTGCCCGGCGCCCGGAATGGTCGAGTCGGGCTGCGCAAGAATGGAGCAGGCACGACTTCTTCCTCGAGAAGACAGGGGCGGGCGGATCCATGAGGCTGCACGGAAGCGCGAGATCTCTTCGCGTCCTGGCCGTCACGTTTCTCGCGACGGTGTTGTTGAGCGGGTGCGGTGGCGTGGACTGGCTGGCCCGTCTGTTCGATGCGAGTCACGGCAGCGCTACGGGCGATGCCGGCCTCAGCGCGTCGAACGTGTCGGCACTGTCGATCAAATGGCACCTGACGGCGCCCGCGTGCAACGGCATCTCGTCGGGACAAGGTTGGTTCGCGACACCGGTCACGTTCAACGGTGTGATCTACGTCGGGTCCAACTTCGGTTGCCTCCACGCAATCAAGGAGTCCGACGGTTCGGTCATCTGGTCGCGCTTCATGGGATACCAACCGAAGCTGACCTGTTCGATGGCGCTCGGAATCGTGTCGAGCGTCGTGGTGCGTGTCGAGAACAACACGACGGTTCTCTACTTCCACTCCCCCGACGGGTATCTCTACAAGCTCAACGCGAGCGACGGATCGAACATCTGGCGAAGCCTCGTGCAGATCCCGTCCACGACCGCGAACGACGTGTACGCGTGGTCGAGCCCCACCGTTGCCAACGGCAAGGTCATCATCGGGGTGTCGTCGAACTGCGACAAGCCGTTCGTGCAGGGCCAGGTGCGCGCCTATGACGCGACCAACGGCAACCCGCTGTGGACGCACCCGACGATCCCCAACGGCTTCGTCGGTGCGGGCGACTGGTACGACGCCGCGGTGGACTCCGCCGGCGACGTGTACGTGACGACGGGTTCCGCGAGCGACGCGACCGGTACCGCGCACCCCAACACGCAGCTCGGCTTCGAGCAGGGTTGCCTGCTCAAGCTCAGCGGCAGCAGCGGCTCGCTCATCTGGAAGGCGCCCGCGCCGGCGCAGACGGGCGACGCCGACTACGGCTCGAGCCCGATCCTGTTCAACGACGGGACCCGCGACCTCGTGGGCGCGACGCACAAGGACGGCTGGTTCCGCGTGTACCGGCGCGACACCGGCGCCGAAGTCTGGCAGGCGATGGTGGGCACCCGTGCCGCCACCGGCGGCGGCAGCGCCTCGGTCTCGGGCGGTGGGGTCTTCGACGGCACCCATCTGTTCGTGGTGAGCAACGCCACCAACACGGGCGGAACCTGGACGCAGTACCCGCCGGGCGCGTGGTCACCGCAGGGCGGTACGGCCGCGGCCGGGTCGGTTCGTGAGCTCGATCCCGCGACCGGCGCGCTCGTCTCCGTGGGCGGTACGCCGTTCGAGATCGCCCTGCCGTCGACGTCCCTGGGTCCCGCTTCGTTGAACGCGAACGGGATCCTGGTGGTACCCGGCGGCAAGCTGTTCGTGAGCTCGAGCAGCCACGAGAACGGCCTCTTCGTGATCGACACCACCAAGCCACCGAGTGTGTTGCGCCACCTCGAAGACGGCACCAACGCCGGCGAGTTCTCTCAGCCCGTGCAGGAGAACGGCGCAATCCTCGGCGCCAACACCACCCAGATCGACAAGTGGGGCTAGAGGGTCCCGGCGCGCACCATGCGCGCGGCGGCCGGTAGGGTGCCGCGGATGAAAGGCACGCCGGCGGAGACGCGGTGACGACCCTGCCCGTCACGGTGGTCGTCCCGACGATCGGGCGCGTCGATCTCGTCGTCGCATGTGTGGAGTCGCTGCTCGTGTGCGAGCCCGCAGCCGACG
>CAZJSY010000224.1:0-5239 GCA_964548555.1 uncultured Burkholderiales bacterium | reverse complement strand
TGGCCCGACACCCAGGCGGTCATCGAACGCTTTTGGGGCGATCTTCCTGCCGACGAGCTGCGCAAGCTGTGCAGCGAGAACGCGGCCGCCCTCTACCGTCACCCGCTGCCCGAGGAAGTCCTTCCCAAGTAGCGGCGGCGCGCCGCGCGCCGCACCGTTGCCTTCCGGGCCAGCCCGGTCGTACCGTGCTGCGAACGGAACCGTCAGGGTTCCCGAGGGGGGACGCCATGGACGTGCACGTGTACACGTCGGGCGAGGTCGTCGCACGGGCCCGCGGCTCGCGACGCGGCCTGCACGCGGCGCTGGTCGAGCTGGAAGACGTGCTCTCCGCGGCAGGCGACGTCGACGCGTGGGCGGCGCGGGTCGGCGACGCGCTCGGCAAGGTACGACGCGCGCTCGATCACCACGTCGAGGCAACCGAGGCCGACGACGGTCTCCTCGCCGACGCAGTCCGTCAGGAGCCGCGGCTCGCGCATCGAGCCGAGGTGCTGCGCCGGGAGCACGCGGAGCTCTACGCCGCGATCGACGAACAACGAGGGCGGCTCGATCGGGTCAAGATACGCAGCGAGGTGACGACGGCTGAGGAGGGCGTGCTCCAGCTGCTCGCTGCGTTCTCGCGGCACCGGCACCGCGGCGCGGAGCTGGTCTACGACGCGTACGCCACCGACATCAGCGCCGGCGACTGATCACCGCTCGATCGTCACCACCACGGGGCCCGTACCTCGCGCCGGTGGTCCGGCGAGGTGCGATGCGACGTTCTCCGATGATCCACGGCGAGGATCGGCGAAGGCCGTTGCGCAGCTAGCGGTCGAGCACCGTTCGCGGGTGGCGCCCGTCGACGTATCCGACGAACGGCGGATAGATGCTGTAGCCGAGCAGCTCCTGAAGCCGCTCCGGCAACCCGCGCGCGGCGTCGGGAGGTACCACGAGGAGCTGTGTCTCCTGCGGGCGGAGCCACGCGGCGACGTACTCCATGGCGACGCCCAAGCGCGCGCGTTGCGTCGTGTTGGCGCCTCCGCCGTGCCAGATCGATCCGACGTAGATCATCGCCGACCCGGCCGGCATCACGGCCGGAATCGTGCGCGTTTCCGGCCCGGTGATGCTGAGCTGGTCGCGGTGACTCCGTGGCACGAGACGCGTCGCGCCGTTCGCCTCGGTGAAGTCGTCGAACGTCCACATCACGTTCACGACGAGCTCGCGGTGCGGGTGCGGAACGGGATAGATGCCTTCGTCCCGATGGAGCACCTGCGCCTGCTCGCCCGGACCGATCTCGATGCCCGTCGGGGCGCTGAGCAGACACGGTCCGAGCACGGCCTCGACCGCGCCGAGGACGAGCGGGTGCACCGCGAGGTCGTCGAGCACACGGGTCTTGCCGAACACCGCGTAGAGCCGTCGGGTGTGGAAGCCTTCGAAGAAGTTTCGCCCTGTCGGCACGCCGTCGAGCAGACGCGTCAGCTCGGAACGGATCTCGTCGACCCGTTCGGGTGGGAGCAGGCCCGGCACGACCGCACAGCCCTCACGGTCCAGCGCGTCGACCACCGCGTCGATCGTCGCGGTCGCGAGCACCGGTAGCGCCTCCGATCGCACGTCGGACATGCCCCAAGGTTAGGAGCCCGGGAGCCGGCCCGCGCTCGCTCGGCCGTGCCGACCGTCGTGGGATCATGGCCGCGTGAGCCGCGTCTCGACGGTCGATCTCACCGACCTCGACAACTTCGCCCACGGGTTTCCGCACGAGTTGTTCGCGCGCATCCGGCGGGAGGAACCGGTCTTCTGGCACGAGCCGACCGCGCACACACCCGACGGCGAAGGCTTCTGGTCGGTAGCCAAGCACGGGGACACGCTCGCGATCATGCGCGACGCGACGACCTTCTCGTCGGAGACCGGAGGATCGCGTCCCTACGGCGGAACGATCCTGCCCGATCTGCCGACGGCGGGGAGGCTGCTCAACATGATGGACGACCCGCGTCATCAGCGGGTCCGCCGGCTCGTGAGCGGAGGGCTCACGCCGCGCACCATCCGTCGGCTGGAATCCGAACTGCGGTCTCGCACGGCCAACCTGCTCGAGATCGCGATAGCGAAAGAGACGTGCGACTTCGTCGTCGACGTCGCGGGTGAGCTGCCGATGCAGGCGATCTGCATCCTGCTCGGTGTGCCCGAGACGGACCGGCACCGGGTGTTCGAGTGGATCGAGCACTCGTTCGACTTCCGCGACCGCGACGCGTTCGAGAACACCGATGGAACACGCCGGGCCGCGGCAGAGCTGTATGCCTACGGTGCCGAGCTCATCGCAGCGAAGCGCGCACACCCCGCCGACGACATGCTCTCGGTCGTGGTGGAAGCGACCCTTCCCGACGAGGATCCGCCCCGCCTGACGGAGCAGGAGCTCCAGCTCTTCTTCAGCCTCCTGTTCTCGGCCGGCGCCGACACGACACGCAACGCGGTCGCCGGCGGTGTCCTCGAGCTCGCAAAGCATCCCGACCAGTTGGCGCGCCTGCGCGACGACCCGTCCACGTTGTCGACCGCGATCGAGGAGGTGGTGCGGTGGACGAGCCCGGCCGCCTACAACCGCCGTACTGCGACCCGAGACGCCGAGCTACGGGATTCGACGATCCGCGCCGGTGACAAGGTCGTGTTCTGGGAAGCGTCGGCGAACCGCGACGAAGACGTGTTCGTCGACGCCCAACGCTTCGACGTGTGTCGCGATCCCAACCCGCACCTCGGGTTCGGACACGGCGTGCACCACTGCCTCGGTGCGAACCTCGCCCGTCTCGAGATCCGTGTCATCCTCGACGAGCTTCTCGACCGCGTCGACGCGATCGAGCTCGCGGGCGAGCCCGAGTGGACGCGTTCCAACAAGCACACCGGCCTGCGCCACGTGCCGCTGCGTCTGCATGCCGCGCGTCGCCGTACGCGGTGATGACCGCGCGCGCCGCCGCCCGGAGTTCGATCAGCCGCCCGGGGGCGTGTAGTCGACGGCCGTGTTCGCGGCCTGATCGATCTCCTCGGGAGTGAGGAGCACGGTCGTCTTGAGCGTCGTACGCCCGCTCGCGTTCACCGCGAGCCCGACCGCAGCTGCGCTTTTCTGGTCGGGGAGATCGGCGATCACGATGACGTCGTCACTGCCGAACGCGAAGTAGAACGCTTCGACCTGCCCGCCCATCCCGGTGACGAGCTTCTCGATCGTGGACCGACGCGCCGTGCCGCCGTCCTTGAGCACACCCTTCACACCCTCGCTCGTATAGCTCGCTTGCCAGAGGAACTTCGCCATTGTTGCCTCCCGCCTCTTCCTGCACGTCCGACCGTACGCTCCTCCAGGTCGCTTGGCGAGGGGCTTGTCGAAGCGGGGAGCGACAGCCGGCCGTCGGGCAGCGACCACGACGACGATCGCCGCGTCAAGGGCGAAGATCGATGAGCCACGAGTCGCCGTAGCGGCGCACCGTCGCGCCGGGAGGTACGGCCGCGAGCATGTCTGCCGCTCGACGCGGGCCGAGCGTGGCGTAGCCCTCGCGTACGCCGACGTGCAGCACGACGTAGCGCACCTTCAACGTCGACGCGTGCCGTAGCGCATCCGGTGACGGAAAGCTGTTGAGTGCGCCGACGGTCTCGAAATAGCCCGGGGGGACGACGCCCGAATACCCGTTGACACGCGGGTGGAAGTCGATCGTCGAATACAGCATGCGTGGTGCCTCGACGTACGCCCACTGCTCGCCGTTGACGCGGGGGTCCATCATGGGAAGCTCCGCGACGACGCCTGCGGGCCGGCGCGCCAGTTCGCGATACACGGCGAGCGTCGAGCGATCAGTGGGCAGTTTCGCTCGATGCAGCGGTGCGGCGAACTCGAGCAGCATCAACGCGCACACGCCGACCGCCGCGACTGCACGCGTCCGTGTGCGTGCATTGCGTGTGAGAAACCCGTAGCCCACCGCGGCCAACACGGCGAGCGACAGCAGCGCGGGAACCGCGAGCCGGGCGGTGACACGGAGGCCGCTGAAGCCGGGCCAGAACTGGTGGAACAAACGGAAGGGGCCCGCGTGCCCGAGCACGGTCGGCCCTACGGCGGGTACGAGGGCGGCCAGGCCGACGAGGAGCGTGAGCCCGAGGAACAGCCGACGTGGATCAGGATCATCGGGGCGGTGCTCGTGTTCGCGGCGCCGCGGATGTCCGCGCGCGAATGCGGCGAGCCCGACTGCTCCGAGCGCCATGACGGAGAAACCTACGAAGAACCGGTGCTCGTAGGCATCGGGCCGTCGGTCAGCCGCGTGCGCCAGTCCGCGGTAGAGGTAGCTGCCCGGCGCGGGCGAGACGAGGTCGACCGCCTTGAGGCCCCACGCGGGCGCGTAGCTCCGCTCGAAGTGCAGCTCGTCGTGAACCCGCGCGTAGGGGATCGCGTTGGGCGCGAGGAGGACGCCCGCAACTGCACCGGTGATCAGGATGGACTTCACGAAGCGTGGACCGGGCCGGAAGCGATGCGTGGCGAGGTATCCCAAGACCGCGACGAACGCGCACCAGGAGAAGACGGCGCCGTAATAGAGCGCGCCGAGGACCAGCGCGGCGATGACCACACCGGTGAGCGCAGCCACGAAGGGGCGACGCTCGTGCAATGTGCGGAAGAGGAGGAGGAACGCCAGCGGGAAGAAGCCCAGCGAATAGAGCTGCAGCCCACCCCAGTGTCCGAGTACGTACCCGCTGAAGCTGAACGCGATCGCAGCGACGATCGCGACGTCGACGCGTCGCGTGAGCCACATCGTGAAGGCGTAGGTGGATGCGAGGCACATCACCACGAGTGCCACCACGGTGAGGTTCATCGCCGTGGCCCAGTTGCTCGTCAACGCATAGAGCGCGTTGTAGACCGGGCTCGTGCTCAGCATGGTCTCCGAATACGCGAGGCTGTTCGGACGCGGCCAGAAGATGTTCCCGTTGTAGAAGTGCGCGGCTCGATGGAGCAGACCGTGCGCTTCCCAGCGATAGATCCACGCGCTCAGCGCGGGGTCGCCGAGGTTCGCCGGAAGTGTCGTGCGAAGTGCCGACCATCCTGGACGCAACATCGCGATCGTGAGCGTGGTGAACAGCAGAAGGAGGAACGCGGCTCGGCGCGGTCGTGTGCGTTCTGCTGCGCGGCTGCTCGTCGCGCGGGCGGCGTGCTCATCTTGCACAGGCGACTCGTGATCGAGCGATCGACCGGCACCGCCGACATCGATTCGGGACACCGCCGGTGATTAGCACGTCGTTGCTCCCGACC
>CAZJSY010000223.1:0-5303 GCA_964548555.1 uncultured Burkholderiales bacterium | reverse complement strand
GCGGAAGACGACGGCGAAGCGGACCGGTGCGAAGAAGGCGGGCGCGCGCAAGACGGCGGCCCGCAAGACGGGCGCTCGGAAGACGGCGGCGAAGCGGAGCGGTGCCCGCAAGGGCGGTACCCGCAGCTCGCGCTGACCTCACCGGTCCCGACGTTCGGCGCTCGGTTGGCGTTGTGGCGTCCGCTCCAACGGCGGCGGACGCCACGACGTCCGGCGGGCGAGCTCGGCCATCTCGCGTCGACGCGCACGGTGGCGGGCGCTGACCTCGGCGCGGTGCAGCAGCCAGAGCGTGGTCGACCCGGCCACGGCGAGCGTGACACCCCCGAACACCAGCGGCACTCCTGTGGCACGGACGTACGTGCCTGCGACGTCCGGCCACGCGCCGAACACCGAGATGACGAGCGGAAGGACCCACAGCATCACCACGTAGGCGACACCGATGACCACTGCCCACCGGGCGACGCGCCCGAGGGCCCGACGGGGTCGACGCGCGCCCGCGACGCCGATCATGACGAGCGCGAGCCCGCCGCCGAGTCCGGCGAGCGTCGCGGCGTCGATGCCGCGGGCGACGTCCCGGAGATCGGGCACCCAGCCGGCGTCGATCTCGACGTTCAACTGTGCGGCCGGCGGGAGGTCGGCGGCGATCGTCGGCGCCGTCTTGCTGCTCGCGTCGCGCAGCGCAGCTGTGACCGGAGCGGGCGGTAAGACGATCGCCCCTCGGTCGCCGTGGAAGAGGTGGCGTTGGACCTGCACGATGCCGTCGGCGAACGCGGCGACGAAGCGCCGGTCGTGCAATGCCTTCGCCGTCACGTCACGGACTTGGTCGGGGGACGCACCGGCTCCCGGTGCCTCCTGTTCGAGTGCCTCCGCGACCCGCGCCGTCAGAGCACGCTGCACCCGTTTGGTGTGCAAGACCGACGCGGCGCCATGCCGGGCCCGACCGGGCGCGAGCAGCGCGACATCGAGGGCGAGGGCGGCGCTTCCCGCACACGCCGCCGCAAGCCCTGCGGTGAGGACGACCGACGACACACGACGCAGCACGCGTGCATCATCGGCATTTCGGTGCTTCGAGCTGGAGCGCGACCGAAGTCTTTGGTGCGAAGTCGGTGCCGCGGGCGCTCAGCGACGGAACGCGAGCCGTCGTTTGCGGACGACGTCGACCTCGTCGTCGACACGGGCGACGCCGCCGGTCCGCGCCGCGATGGCCCGAGCGGCGTGGTGGACCTCGGGCGTGGCCGGGCCGCTGAGCCGGGTCAGCTCTCGTATCGGCCGGCGTCGCACGACCCGAGTGTTCCCCTTCGACGATCCGGCGGAATCCGCAGGCGGATCGGGCGAGCTGGGATCAGCCCGCGAGTCGGGCGGCGAGGCGCTCCCACTGCTCGAGGGGCACGTCCTGTTGGTTCGCCGTCAGGACCTGCACGGCAACATGGTCCGCGCCGGCGTCGTGGTGCGCACGCACTCGCTCGGCGATCGTGTCGACGTCTCCCCACGCGACGATGCCGTCGACGAGGCGGTCGCTGCCGTTTCCGGCGACGTCGTCGTCGGTGAAACCCAACCGGCGGAGGTTGTTCACGTAGTTCGGCAGTGACAGGTAGATCGCGAGGTGGGCACGCGCGATCCGTCGCGCTTCGTCCGGATCCGTTTCCAGCACGACCGCCTGCTCGGGTGCGAGGAGCTTGTCGGCCCCGAGGCGCTCACGAGCGAAGGCCGTGTGCTCGGGCGTGACCAGGTAGGGATGCGCGCCGTCGGCCTTCTCCGCCGCGAGCGCGAGCATCCGGGGTCCGAGCGCGGCCAGGATCCGCCTCGGCGGAACGGGTGGGGGCACAGCGGCGAACGGTGCGGCATCCATCCGGTCGAGGTACTCGCGCATCGTCGCGTAGGGATGCGAGTACTCGCGATGGAAGAAGCCCTCGACCAGGGGTGCGTGACTCACACCGAGACCGAGGACGAACCGCCCGGGGAAGGCCTCGCTCACCGTTCGCCAACCGGCCGCCATGGTCTCGGGCAGTCGCCCGTAGATGGACGCGATCCCGGTACCGACCCGCAACTCACTCGTCGCCGAGAGGAGCAGCGTGGCCGACACCAGCGGATCGCGCGTGAGCGCGTCCGGCATCCAGAGCGCGCCGTAGCCCAGCTCCTCGAGCCTGCGCGCGAGCTCGCCGGCGTGGCGTGTGTCGACGAGGTTGAGCGCGAAGGTCCAGATGCCGACTCGCCCGAGATCCGTATCGCTCATGGGAAGAGGCCTCGTGCCGTCATCGCGTCGGCGACGCGTTGGGTCGCGACCGCGTAGGCCGTCCGCCGGAGATCGGCACGGAAGGATGTTGCACGCGTCCAGACCTCCTCGAACGCCCGGTGCATGATCCGCTGCAGGAGCTGACCCGCGACACCCTGCTCCCAGGCGACGCCTTGGCGGTTCTGGGCCCACTCGAAGTAGGAGTCGATCACGCCGCCCGCGTTGGCGAGGATGTCGGGCACCACGACGATGCCGCGTGACGCGAGCACGCGGTCGCCGGCGGCCGTCGTCGGTCCGTTGGCGGCCTCCACGACCACGCGGGCACTGAGGGTGCGTGCCACCTCGTCGTCGATGGTGCCTTCCAGCGCCGCCGGCACCGCAAGGTCCGACGGCACCGCGAACAATGCGGCTGCTTCGATCGGGTCGCCACCGGGAAACCCCGCGACCGAGCCCGTCTTTCCGGCGTGCTCCGCGAGACCCGCGACGTCGAGACCTCCCGGGTTGTACACCGCGCCGCCGATGTCGCTCACCGCGACCACACGGAGTCCGGCCGAGTGCAGCAGGAACGTCAGCGGAGCGCCGACCTTGCCGAATCCCTGCACGACCGCACGACTTCCGGCGAGCTGCATGCCGAGCCGCGCGAAGACGTCGCGCACCACGTGCAGCACTCCGCTCGCCGTCGATCCCGCGTGCTCCTCGGTGCCGCCGATGACCGTCGGCTTCCCGGTGACGGAGCTCGCGACGTTCTCGCCGCGCGCGAGCGAGATGGTGTCCATGAGCCATCCCATCACCCGCCCGTCGGTGTTGACATCGGGCGCGGGCACGTCCTTGTCGGGACCCAGGAGCGAGATGATCTCCCAGGTGTAGCGACGCGTCAGACGCTCCAGCTCGCCGAGCGAGAGGGCCGTGGGGTCACACCGCACCCCACCCTTGGCACCGCCGAACGGCAGATCCATGAGCGCGGTCTTGAACGTCATCGCAGCCGCGAGCGCGCTCACCTCCCGCCGGTCGAGCGCGGGATGGAACCGGATGCCGCCCTTGCCGGGACCTCGGCTCGTGTTGTGGTGGACCCGCCATCCGGTGAACACCTCGACGCGGCCGTCGTCGCGCTGGATCGGAACCGCCACCTCGAGGATCCGGCGGGGAACCCGCAGCCGTGCGAGCACGTCGGGATCGAGACGGATGAGCGACGCGGCGTCATCGAGGTAGCCCAGGATGTCGGCCCACCGGTCGGGGGTCGTGGCCTTGGGGCTCATGAGGTCGACCACGCTCGCGGTTGCCGACACAGCCGGTGCAGGATCGGTCACGGTTCCTCACTGGTGACGGTCGCAGCAGGCTACCCCTGGGACCGGAGCATCGATGCGGACCCGGCGTGGCGCCGGAATGCTCTCGTTACACTCCCGCGCCTGCGCCGGAGAGGGGAGAGACCATGGCCATGGTGGCGTTGCGATACGACCTTCGCGTCCCGCCGTTCGCGTCCACCACGCACGCGGCGCAGTACCGCGCGTGTCTCGAGCAGTGCGCGTGGGGCGACGAGCACGGCGTCGACGCCATCGTCCTGTCGGAGCACCACGGGACCGACGACGGCTACCTCTCGGCACCGGTCACGCTCGCAGCCGCGATCGCCGGGTGCAACCATCGAGCCCACATCACGATCTCGGCGCTGTTGGTGCCGTTGCACGATCCCGTCCGCCTCGCCGAGCAGATCGCCGCGGTCGACGTGCTCAGCGGTGGGCGCATCGGCTTCGTCGCCGGGCTCGGGTACCGCTACGAAGAGTTCGAGATGGCCGGCGTCGACCGTTCCCGGCGCGGTGCGCTGCTCGAGGAGTACGTCGACGTGATGCGACGGGCGTGGACGGGCGAGGCGTTCGAGTGGCGTGGACGCACGATCCGCGTCACACCGACGCCGGTCTCGAAGCCTCACCCGCTGATGATGATCGGCGGGTCCACCGAGATCGCGGCCCGGCGCGCCGCGCGCCTGCGCCTGCCGTTCTTCCCCGCGATCGACGACCCCGCGCTCGCCGACCTCTACCGCCAGGAGTGCGCGGAGGTCGGGTTCGAGGGTGGTTGGGTGAACCTCCCGAGCGGACCGGGCATGGTGATGGTGAGCGAGGATCCCGAGAAGACCTGGTCGCAGATCGGCCGGAATGCGCTGTTCGACGCGCAGACGTATTCCGCATGGCAGACGCCCGGGCAGCGCTCGGCGGTCCACGTGAGCGCCGAAAGCGTCGACGACCCCGCGCTCAAGCGCGTCTACCAGGTGCTCACTCCCGACGAGTGCGTCGCGATGGCTCGAGAAGGCGGCCCGCTGGCAACGGTCGTGTTGCATCCCCTCATGGGTGGTATCAGCCCTGAGCTCGGATGGGAAAGCCTCGAGCTGTTCGCGTCGAAAGTGCTGCCGCGCATCAAGCCGGTGTCGGAGCGCAGCGCGACATGACAGACGACGGCGATCGTGTGTTCGACCGGATCGCGGACACGATCGACTATCCGATGTGGATCGTCACCGCTTCGTCCGGCGGTGAACGATCGGGTTGCCTGGTCGGCTTCGCGACGCAGTGCAGTATCGATCCGGTGCGCTTCGGAATCTGGATCTCGAAGTCCAACCACACGTTTCGCGTTGCGACGTCGACCGACGTACTCGTGGTGCACGCACCGCGCTCGAACGACGTGGAGGTGGCGCGTCTGTTCGGGGAGGAGACCGGCGACGAGGTCGACAAGTTCTCCCTCTGCGCCTGGAGGCCCGGCCCCGACGACACGCCGGTGCTCGACGGCGTCGACTGGTTCGCGGGGCGAGTGCTCCAGCGCGTCGACACGGGCGACCATGTCGCGTTCGTCCTCGACCCGTTCGCGGGCGAGCTGCGCGCCGGCTCCGGCCCGCGCCTCAGCTTCCAACAGGTCCGCGACCTCGAACCCGGGCATCCCGCGTAGCCCCCAACGCAGCTTGTGTGGAATGAAGGCACATAGCGCCGTCATTCCACACAAGGTTGGGGCTCAGCGCTCTGGTTCGATGTGCAACGCGGCTTCTTCGGCGCTGAAGTCGTCCGGTTCGTCGTCGGCCTCGGACGCGACG
>CAZJSY010000222.1:0-5320 GCA_964548555.1 uncultured Burkholderiales bacterium | reverse complement strand
TCGCGAAGTGTCTCGCCGATGTGGTGCAGATCTCCGGCGCGAACGGCGGAACGGGCGCATCCCCGTTGTCGTCGATCAAGCATGCGGGCATGCCCTGGGAAATCGGTCTGGTCGACGCGACACGAACGCTCCTCGAGAACGGATTGCGCGACCGCGTCCGGCTCCGCGTCGACGGCGGATTCAAGACCGGGCGCGACGTCCTCATCGCGGCGTTGCTGGGCGCCGACGAGTACTCGTTCGGGAGCGCCGCCATGGTCGCGGAGGGCTGCATCATGGTCCGCGCGTGCCATCGCGACACGTGTCCGACCGGTATCGCGACGCAGCGCCCGAATCTCCGGGCCAAGTTCGCCGGAACACCGGAGGGCGTCGCGGCGTACATGCTCTTCATCGGCGAAGAGGTGCGTCGGGGGTTGGCGGCTCTCGGTCTGCGCTCGCTCGACGAGGCGATCGGTCGAGTGGATCTCCTGCAGGAGCGTGAAGTCGACGATGATCGCGCCCGCGCGCTCGACGTCGGCGCCCTGCTCGAACCACCGGCCGCCGACGGGCCGCGGCACTTCGTCACGTCGGCACCGATCCAGCGGCCGCGTTCCGCTCTCGACGAACGCGTGCTCGGTGATGCGTTCCGCCCGCTGTGGGAAGGCGACGAGGTCGTCGTCGACTACGAGATCACCAATGCCGACCGCGCGGTCGGCGCGTCGATCGGCGGCGCGGTGGGGCTGGAGTGGGGCGACGCGCTGCCGCCCGGACGTTTCACGGCACGGTTCCGCGGGTCGGCCGGGCAGAGCTTCGGTGCGTTTCTCTCGGAAGGAATCGCGCTCGAGCTCGACGGCGAGGCCAACGACTACGTCGGCAAGGGGATGGGCGGTGGTCGCATCACGATCCGCCCGCCCCGAGACGACCAGGGCAACGCGGTGCTCGCCGGCAACACCGTGCTGTACGGCGCGACGGGTGGTCAGCTGTTCGTGGCCGGGCGCGTCGGTGAACGATTCGCGGTGCGCAACAGCGGTGCTGTCGCGGTGGTGGAAGGCGCGGGGGACCACGCGTGCGAGTACATGACCGGCGGGACCGTGGTCATCCTCGGCGAGACGGGGCGCAACCTCGGCGCCGGTATGACCGGCGGCCAGGCGTACGTCTTCGACCCCGACGGTCATCTCGGCTCACGGCTCAACCGTCAGCTCGTCGACGCGACGCGTCTCGCCGCGGCGCAGGAGGCGGAGCTGCGGTTCCTCGTCGAGCGACACCGGGAGCTCACCGGCTCGCAGGTCGCCGCGGCGATGCTGGACGCGTGGGCCGGGATGGTGCGCGGCTTCCGGCGCATCGCGCCGCTCGACGAGGTGGCCCGTATCGAGATGGCGAACCAGGGCGTGCTCGGCGCGTCCCGCTGACGGTTCCTCCCACCTGCCTCCGACCTCGCTCAGTTGGGACAGAAACTCGCTGTATGAGCGAGGAAGTGTCCCAACTGATGGGAGGGCTCAGTGTGACCGCCGGACGATGCGAAGCAACGCGACGCGCCACGACGTCGCCACCGCATTCGGCTCGTTCGCGGCGCGGTCGTGAACGTCCGCGTACACGGAATCGGCGACGCTGTTGCGCTCCGCCGGGGGGCGATCGAGCGTGCCGAAGAGGCTCGGCTCGGTGAAGGCACGCAGGAACCCGGTGATCGCTTCGGCGAACGCCTGCGCGTCATTGCTCTGCTCGTACTGTGCGATGAACGGGTCGGCGAGAACCTGAAGCGAGTGCTCCGCGAGCTCGAGGGCCTGTGCGACCTCCCGGTCGTCGCTGAACGGTGCGGCGAAGTCGCCGAGGGTGCGATTCCAGGTGGGGATCGTCATCGAGGCGTACTCGTCCTCGCGCAGCCGGCCGCCGCGCACGGCATCGAGCACCGCGTCGTTCAGCGCGGTCATGAGCCCTTCGGCTCCGCTCGCGCCGTCGTCGGTGGCCGCTCCTCCGACGACGACCAACTGCGCTCCGGGCCGCAACTCCGCAGCTCGATCGCTCAGGAAGGCTTTCCAGTCGTCGGCCGATTGACGCGCCAGTGCGTCGCGCGCGTTGCCTGTTGCGAAGGCGCAGTAGAGGTGGTCGGGGATCGCGACGGGCACACGTGAGAGCCAGTGCACCGCGATCGCCGACCAGCCCAGCGAGACCGACGAGTCCGGAAAGAGGCGTTCGTAGAAGGAACGGCCGGCCGCGTACGCGTACACCTCGGGCGCGTGCAGATATGTCGCCGGGTCGCGCTCGATTGTCTCGAAGAGGGCTGTGAAGTCGTTCGTGGCGATGTCGGTGTGCACCACCACGATGGGGTTCGGCAACCCTCGGCGTTCACGCAAGCCGGCGATCGCGGTCGCCAGCGGGCCGAGCTCGTTGCGGCCGCCCGCGGCGCCGAGGTCGGCGATGACGAACGGGATCCCGCGGTCGTCCGGAAGCGCGACTGCGTCGACGGCCCGCTCCAGGAGGGGCAGACCGAACGCGCCGGCGGAACCCTGCGGGACGGAATGGGCGCCGTAGTAGCCACGCGGCGCCATCGCTCCTTCGACGTTGGCGGACATGCTTACCCGGGCGTCGTGTCGCGAGTGAGCTCGGCGTCGCCGGGTGCGAGTCGCTCGATCGCCAGTGTGAGCCGGTCGACCGCCTGCGCGAGATCCTCGGTGGTGACGACGTCGGCGAGCACCAGCCGAACCGATGCCATCTCTCGTGCGAGATATTCGGCATCGGCCTGCGTGCGCGCGTTGGTCTCGCGGTCGCGCTCGACCTCGGCGCGGTCGCGCTCGGCCTGGCGGTTCTGCGCGAGCAGGATCAGCGGCGCGGCATAGGCGGCCTGCGTGGAGAACGCGAGGTTCAACAGGATGAACGGGTAGGGATCGAACCGAAGCGCGTACGCGGCAACATTGAACGCGATCCACACCGCGACGAGCACCGTCTGTGCGACGAGGAACCGCGCGGTTCCGAGAAAGCGTGCGATCCCCTCCGAGAAGCGTCCGAAGGCCTCCGGGTCGTAGTGGATGCCCAAGCTGATGCCGCCCCGAGGCGTCGAGAGGTCTTCACGCCGGCGCATGGTCAGCTCCGCACCTCGCGCCAGTCCTCCGGAAGGGTGCGGTCGAGCACGTCGTCGACCGTGACCGCACCGAGGAGCCGCCCGGCGTCGTCACACACGGGAAGGGCCAGCAGGTTGTAGGCGGCGAGCTGCTCGGCGACCCGGATCTCCGGAAGATCGGGGCTGATCGAGCGGATGTCAGGCTCGACACATCGGTCGAGAGTCATACCGGGAGGCTCGCGGAGCAATCGCTGGAAGCCGACGGCGCCGACGTACTCGCCGGTGGGCGTCGAGGTGGGAAGCCGCGTGACGAACACCTGCGCGCCGAGTGCGGGCACGAGATCGGAGTCGCGGCACCGCGCGAGCGCAGCGGCAACGGTCGCGTCGGGCGACATGACGACGGGCTGCGGGGTCATGAGGCCGCCCGCGGTGTTGCTCTCGTAGAGCAGCAGCCGGCGCACCGAACCGGCCTCTTCGGGCTCCATCGCCTCGAGCACCTCGACCCGCCTCGGCGCGGACATCTCGCCGAGGAGGTCGGCCGCATCGTCGGGCGCCATCTCTTCGAGCACGTCGGCGAGGCGCTCCGCGTCCAGGCCCTCGACGAGCCGGAGCTGCTCCTCTTCCGACATCTCTTCGAGGACGTCCGCGAGACGATCATCTTCGAGCGCGGACGCGACCAGTCGACGGCGTTCGAGCGGCATGGCCCGCAGGCGCGCGGCCAGGTCCGCCGGGTGCAGATCGCGCGTCGCACCGACCTCTTCACCCATCGGGCCGAAGTCGAACAGGTGGCGTACCGCGGTCCACGGCACGACATGCGACCGCGCGCGCCGGCGCAACGATCGCAGTGGCCGCAACGACACCGCCGCGACCTCCCACTGCCACGAGCGTGCGGGTACGGGCCGCAGCGCGACGTCGTTGACGATCTCGGATTCGAATTGGCGGTCGAGGAGGTGCTGACGAGCGAGGAGCTCCGCCGGACGCGCGTGGAAGTGGCGGAGGTCCACGGTGCCGCCGCGCAGCTCGACCCCCGACGCGCCGATGCGTCCGACGCGGTTCGCGTTCACGAAGATGCGTCGCCGCTGCACGACCCCGACGAATCCGATCACCCGCGGTGAGTCGCCTCCGCTCGGTGGTCCGAGCACGACGTCGGCCACGCGCCCGAGCACGGCGCCCTCACTCTCGAGCAGCGGGAGCTTGACGAGGCGTGAGACGTACACGAGCGTTCCGGGCGGTCGCTCCACGAGGTCAAACCCTAGCGACGTTCCGTGGGGGGTCCGGGCGATGCGCTCGACGGCCTTGCTTACGACAGGGCGGCGAGTTCGAACGTGCGGCGTGAGTGATATCCGAAGACCGCGGCGGTCAGGCGTCGAATCCCGGTCGTACGGTCGTGCTCGTAGCTGCGGACCGCGGCGTTGTAGGTGTCGACCAGCGCACGCGGTGGCGCGGTCTTGTCGAACTCGGCGATCGCCGTCTGCACGGCTTGATCCGCCTTGATCCGATCCGACGACACCGCGGTGACATGTGCGAGCGCAGCGAGGCCCTCGAGCTGGTCGGCCACGGTGACCTCCGCGGCCGGGTCGTGACGGGCGGGCGCCATGTAGCTGTTCCACCTCTGTAGCGCCGTCGCGAGCCGGGCCGGCACGCCGGAGTTGGGAGCGAGATCCTTCGCGAGCGCGTCACCGATCGCGGCCAGGCGCGCGTACCTCGGTTGGAGTGGTACGCGAAGCGCGCTCCAACGCGCGTCGGCCCGTGATCGCGCCTTGTCGAGCGCGGACCGGTTGCCGAGCACGACGACCATAGCCACGACCACGATGATGAGGAGCACGAGCGCCACGATGAGGCGCCGGAGACGGCGGAACACGGCGCCCAAACCCTACCGGCGCGCACACCACAATTTGCCGATACCCGGCGGCGCACGTCCGGGCCGCCGGAGCCATCGGAGCGTGCAGAACGGAGTTCGGTCACACGACGCGGCTAGGGTCCTGCGCCATGGCTCGCTCCCGAGCCGTGGTCGTGGCCGTCGTGGCCGCCGCCTCGCTCGGGGGGTGGTGGTTGGGTCGTCACGGCCACGGCGGCATCCGCAACGTACGCGTCCTCCACGTCGTCGACGGCGACACCATCGAGGTTGACGACGGCGGCCGGCACGAGACCGTGCGGCTACTCGGCGTCGACACGCCCGAGACGGTCCATCCGGAGAAGCCGGTGCAGTGCTACGGACACGAGGCGTCGGCGTTCACGAAGCAGCGCCTGCAAGGGCGTGACGTGAAGCTCGAGCCGGACGTCGAGCGT
>CAZJSY010000221.1:0-5328 GCA_964548555.1 uncultured Burkholderiales bacterium | reverse complement strand
CGACGGACCGGCGGCGGAGCCGATCTCGAACAAGCCGATGTCGTGATCGTTCCTGGATCCGGGCGCTTGCAGGAACGCGGCCCCGTGGAAGTTCTCCGGCGTCATGGCGATCGGACGGAAGCCGAGCACGTCGGTGTAGAACGCGACGCTTCGGCGCACGTCGCGCACGTACAGCACCGCATGGTTCAAGCGTGTGATCGGCATGACCGGCCCCCAAATCGGCGGTGGAGCCCCCGGTGTGGGGGCTCCACCATGTTCACATTCCTCTGTCCGTGCAACCAGGTGATCAGGCCTCGAGCTTGTCGAGCACAGCCTCGACCTCGATGTTGATCTGCACGCGGTCGCCGACGACCACGCCGCCACCCTCGAGCGGGGCGTTGAAGTTGACACCGAAGTCGCGCCGGTTGATCTCCCCGCTCGCCGAGAAGCCCACTCGGGTACCGCCCCACGGGTCGTTGCCGAAACCGTTGAGCTCCACCTTCAGGAGCACGGGCCTGGTGACGCCCTTGAGCGTGAGCTCACCGTCGAGGATGTAGTCGTCGCCGTCGGCACGTACGCCCGTCGACCGGTAGGTCATCGTGCGGTAGGCCTCGCTCTCGACGAAGTCCGCGCTGCGAATGTGGTCGTCACGCTGCTCGTTGCCGGTGTCGACGGTCGCGAGATCGACGGAGACCTCGACCGACGAGTCGAACGGGTTCTCGGCGGTGACGATCCGGCCCTCGACGCCGTGGAACTTGCCACGAACCTTGCTCACCATCAGGTGGCGGACGCTGAAACCCACCTCGGTGTGGGTCGGGTCGATGTTCCAGGATCCTGCGACGTAGCCCGGGATCTGTGTGGTGCTGGGTGTAGCGCTCATTAGGCCCTCCTCACGGCAACTGTTGAAGATTCAACCTTCGCCGCTAGCAAACCTGCTCGAGGCCTCGATCATTCCCGCCGACCGTTTCCCGCCCGAACCTGATCAAAACATGACCTTTGCCCGGGAGGGTCGGCCCACGGCCCTGGGGCCATCGCGACAGGAGCCTCCGGCGTGCTCCTCGGGGCGGACGTCCTCGCGCATGATGCCGGGGAAGTCCGACGCCCGACGACCGCGTCCGGGGTGGACGCAGGCTCAGCGCATGATCCCGGTCACGGGACGGACCGTCTTGACGCGACAGCGAGACACAACACGTTTGCTGTCGCGTGCGCGAGAGGGTCATGAGCCACGAGAAGACTGACGCGTACACTCCGCCCTCGTGCACTTCACTGCTGGAGGGTTCGCTCGACGCGTAGCGGAGAGCCTCGAGAATCCCCAGTCGGTGGATACCGATCTTGCACTCGCGCAGAGCCCGGCGGTACGTGACTCGACACAGGGCAAGCGCGCCGAATCAGCGACGGTGACACCACCACCGCCGCGCGAGCTCCCGGCCGTGGCGCACGTCTACTGGCGCCTTCATTCGCTGCTGCACCACGCTGACGTACGCGTGTCCAACGGCGACGTCGTCTTCATCGTCGCCGCGTACGACGTCATGCTCCGTCGCGAACCCGACGAGCCGGGCTTCATGTCGTACGCGCGCCATCTCGCGCGCGGTGGAACGCGCATGGCGGTGCTGTTCGCAATCCTTCGCAGTGCGGAGTACCGCGTGAGATGCGGGAGCCACAGGGTCTTCGCACACCGGCTGCTCACGGCGCCCCGTCGTGTACGCGAGGCGACGCGCGAGCACTGGCTCCTGTATGTCCATGCGTTGGCCTACGCCGCGCACGAACGACCGAACTTCCCCGAATGGCGGTTCGACTCGATCGACCGCGGGCTCGCCGAGCTTCGTGCCCGTCAGTTCGAGCTCGCTGCGTTGGTGCGCGAGACGGCCCGTGCCCAGGCTCCGTTCGAACGAAATGGCGCGCACCCGGGTGGCCGATGACGCAACCGTTACCGGAGAGTGTCGTGCTGGTCGGAACGGGCGGTCATGCACACGTCTGCGCCGAGCTGCTCACGCAGCAGGGCTTGCGACTCGCGGGTTGCACCGGCCCGCCGCCCCGCCCCGGTCGGATCGACGCTCCATTGCTCGGTCCCGACGAGATTCTGGGTCAGTTGTTCGAGCAAGGGCATCGGCGCTGCTTCATAGCGGTCGGTCACAACAGGAACCGTCGACGTCTCACGGAAGAGGTGACCCGCATCGGCTACTCGCTGGTCAACGCGATCAGCCCGACGGCGGTGATCTCCCCGACCGCGCACATCGGCAGCGGGATCGCCGTCATGCCGGGCGCCGTCGTCAACACGGGCGCACGCGTCGACGACGGGGCGATCGTCAACACCGGGGCATGCATCGATCACGACACCGTGGTGGGGCGCTTCGCGCACGTCGCACCCCGTGCCGCGGTTGCCGGATGGGCACGGATCGGAGAAGGGGCTTTGGTCGGTATCGGAAGCGCCGTGGTCGACAAGGTGTGCATCGGCGACTGGGCGGTCGTCGGCGCCGGCGCGGCGGTCGTCCGTGACCTGCCGTCGGGCGTCACGGCGGTCGGTGTCCCCGCACGCATCGTCCGTCACGACGAGCGGGCGAAAGTATGAACCCACAAGGCTTCCTTCCGGTTGCGCAACCGTTCCTCGGAGGCAACGAGGCGAAGTACGTGAACGACTGCCTCGAGACCGCGTGGGTGTCTTCGATCGGACGCTACGTCGAGGAGTTCGAATCGCTCTTCGCCGAGTACTGCGGCGTACGGCACGCGGTGAGCTGCAGCAGTGGTACCAGCGCGTTGCATCTCGCGTTGAAGGCACTGGGAGTCGGGCCCGGCGACGAGGTGCTCGTGCCGAGCCTCACCTATGTCGCCACTGCGAACGCAGTCAGCTACTGCGGCGCGACCCCCGTCTTCGTCGATTCGGAACCGGAAGCGGGCAGCATCGATCCCGACGACATCGCGCACCGGATCTCCCCGCGAACGCGCGGCGTCATCGCGGTCCACCTCTACGGTCACCCGGCGGACATGGACGCCGTGCGAACGCTGGCCCGCACTCACGGACTCTTCGTCGTCGAGGACGCGGCCGAGGCGCACGGGGCGCGCTGGTGTGGTGCACGAGCCGGGTCACTGGCTGACATGGGCACGTTCAGCTTCTTCGGCAACAAGATCGTCACCACCGGCGAGGGGGGAATGGTGACGACCGACGACGACGACCTCGCCCGCGCTGCGCGCCTGTACCGGGGTCAGGGCATGGATCCGGAACGCCGTTACTGGTTCCCCGTCATCGGCTTCAACTATCGGATGACGAACATCCAGGCCGCGATCGGGCTCGCCCAGCTCGAGATGATCGAGACCCACATCCTGCGTCGTGAGGCTGTGCGCCGTTGGTACGACGGGCAGCTTGCGGATCTGGGTGGCATCCTCGAACTGCCGCGCTGCAATCCGTCGGCGGAACCGGTCAACTGGTTGTACACGGTGGTGCTACGCGACACCGTCCGCATGCACCGCGACGAGCTCATCCGCAGGCTTGCGGGCGACGGCATCGAGACGCGACCGACGTTCATTCCCGTGCATCTCCTCCCGCCGTACCACGATCCGGACGTGAACCTCCCGGTCGCCGAGCGTCTCGGCGAGCGTGGGCTGAGCCTGCCGACGTACGCGGCACTGACCGAGGACGACGTGGCACACGTCGCGCGCTCGTTGCGGAGGCACCTACTCGAGTCGAGCGCGTAGATGCAGGTTCTCGTCGCGTCGACCGTCATGCCCTTCATCGAGGGCGGCGGCACGTTCATCGTGGACTGGCTCGAAGCGGCGCTCCGCGAGCGCGGCCACGACGTCGAGGTGCTGAAGCTTCCGTTCCGGCTTACCACTCCGGGAATGCCGGCGCGCATGGTGGGGATGCGTCTCTTCGACGTGTCGGACTGCGGCGACCGTCTGATCGCGATCCGGTACCCGGCGCACCTGTTACGACACCACAGCAAAGTTGCCTGGTTCATCCACCATCATCGCCCGGTGTACGACCTCTGGGGCACGCAGCACCAAGACGTCAGAGCTGACCCCGAGGGTGAGACGTATCGCGCCATGTTCCGTTCCGCCGACAACGTTGCCCTGCGGGAGACGCGACATCTGTACACGAACTCTGCGATCGTCCGAGATCGCCTGCGTCGCTTCAACGGGCTACACGGGGAGGTGCTCTATCCCCCCGTGTGGCAACCCGAGCGCTTCCGCACCGACGAATACGGGGACTTCGTCTTCTATCCCAGTCGAATCACGGGGCACAAGCGTCAATGGCTCGCCGTGGAGGCGATGGCGCACGTGACGACTCCGGTAAAGCTTGTCCTCGCCGGTCAATACGACGACAACGCGTACGGGCGGGTGGTGACGAACCTGATCGCGGAGCTCGGCGTGGAGTCGCGCGTGCGTTTGCTCGACGATTGGATCACCGAAGACGAGAAGATCGATCTGCTCGCGACATGCCTCGGAGTCGTCTACATCCCACTCGACGAGGATTCCTATGGGTTTCCTTCGCTCGAGGCGCACCATTCACGAAAGGCGGTCGTGACCACGAGCGACGGCGGAGGCACGCTCGAGCTCGTCACCGACGGAGTCAACGGACTCGTCAGCAAGCCCGACCCGGTCGCGCTCGCCGCATGCTTCGACCAACTGTGGGAAGACCGCGCGCTCGCGCAGCGTCTGGGCGAGACGGGGGAACAGCGCGTCACCGAACTGCGAATCGACTGGGATACTACGGTCGACCGACTGCTTCGATGAAGATCGTCGTCGTCAACAACTGCGTTCCTTTCACGCGCGGCGGTGCGGAGTATCTCGCCGACACGCTGACGACCCAGCTGAACCAACACGGCCACCGCGCGCAACTGGTTCGCCTGCCCTTCCGTTGGGACCCGCCCGAGAAGATTGCGGAGAGCATGCTCGCGGCCGCGCTCGTCGAGATCGACCTTGCCGATGCGGTCATCGGGCTCAAGTTCCCCGCGTATCTCGTGCAACACGACACGAAGGTGCTGTGGCTGCTGCATCAGTTCCGGCAGGTGTACGACCTCTGGAACACGCCGATGCAGGGTCTTGCGTCGACACCCGAGGTCGAGCAGATCCGACACTCGGTCATCCGTGCGGACAACCGGTGCTTCGCATCTTGCCGGAGGATCTTCACGAACTCCCCCGTCACGAGCGACCGCCTGTCGCGCTACAACGGCTTCGACTCCGAGGTCATCCTGCCGCCTCCTCACGATGGCGCCGCGCCGATACCCCGTGAGTACGGCGGATTCGTCTTCGTCGGCGGTCGCGTCAATGCAGCGAAGCGGCAACACCTGGCGGTCGAGGCCATGCGGCACGTGCGATCCGACATCCGGCTCGTGGTCGCCGGTTCGCCGGAGA
>CAZJSY010000220.1:0-5329 GCA_964548555.1 uncultured Burkholderiales bacterium | reverse complement strand
CCCTTCACCGTGAGGATGCCCGCCACCTTCAGGATCACGTCCTTCGGCGAGGTCCACCCCGAAAGTGATCCCGTCAGCCGCACGCCGATGAGCTTCGGCACGCGGGTGTTGAACGGCCATCCCGCCATCACGTCGACGGCGTCAGCGCCACCGACACCGACCGCGATCATTCCGAGACCGCCGGCGTTCGGGGTGTGGCTGTCGGTGCCGATCATCATGCCGCCGGGGAACGCGTACTGCTCCAGCACGACCTGATGGATGATGCCCGAGCCGGGCTTCCAGAAGCCGATCCCGTACTTGGCCGAGACGCTGCGCAGGAACTCGTAGACCTCGGAGTTCGCGTCGACTGCTTCGGCAAGGTCCTCGTCGGCGCCGACGCGCGCCTGGATCAGATGGTCACAGTGCACCGTGGAGGGCACCGAGACACGCGGCAGGCCGGCCAGCATGAACTGCAGCAGTGCCATCTGCGCGGTGGCGTCCTGCATCGCGACGCGGTCGGGCCGGTAGTCGGCGTAGTCGACACCGCGGCCGAGCCCGACGGTACGCGGATCGTCGGCGTGTGCGAACAACACCTTCTCGGCGAACGTGAGCGGACGGCCGAGACGGTCACGCGCGATCGCGTCGCGTTCGCGGAAGCGCTCGTACACCTGCTCGACGAGAGACGACGGTGTCGTCGGACCGACCTGATCAGTCATGGCGTGCTCCAGTGCTCTGCGTGAAAGGAAACTCGACTTCGAACGCCGTGCGGTGGGCGGCGTACCGGTGCTCGGCGACGATGACGGCGCGACCGGCGCGGTCGTAGGTGACGCGGCGGCAGGCGAGCAACGGCGAGCCACTGGGGACCCGCAACCGTCGCGCCTCTTCACGCGTGGCGGCAACCGCGGTGATGGTCTGCACGACCCGGCCCGGTTCCACGCCGAGACCCGGCAACAGCTCGTAGAACGTCGAGCGTTCGACGTCGGCGCGCGAAAGATGCGCGCCGAGTGAACCCGGGACCCAGACCGTGACGATCGCGAACGGATCGTCGTCGGCGAGGTTCAGGCGCGTGACCCGCAACACCTCACCGTCGCCGGGCAGGCGCAGCAGCTTGGCGACATCGGGCGACGGCGCCTCGAACGCGAACTCCAGCACGCGGCGGCTCGAGCGCGCACCCGCGGCCTCGAGCGCCGACTCGACCGTCGTGACGCGGCCCAACGGTTGACGCACCGGGTCGACGGCGACGAACCAGCCCGCGCCCTGCCGGCTCGTGACCAGCCCCTCGTCGCGTAGTGCCTCGAGCGCCCGCCGAACGGTGACCCGGCTGACGTCGAACTCGCCGCACAGCTCGGCCTCGCTCGGGAGCGGGCCGACGTTCCCTGCCGCGATCCGGGCCCGCAGCGCGTCGGCGACGTCGAGGTAGCGCACACCTGTATGCTACTTGTCTTGCCGAGAAAATGACAAGTTGCCGGCGACCATCCGCCGTCCGTCAGCGCGGCTCCCAGTTCGCCGGGTCCGAAGCGGCGGCGCGCACGGCGTCGGGCAGCGTACCGGTGGCGATGTCGGCCAGGGTGACCTCGTCGAGCACCGCGCGGAGGTTCGCGCGCAGGGCGATCCACACGTCGACCAACGACCCGGCCGCGCCGGTGTACTTCAGCGATTCGGGCCGTACGCCGCGCACCGCCGCGAGCGGCCCTTCCACCGCCCGCAACACCTCGGCGACGCGAATCTCCGACGCCGGCCGGGCCAGCATCGACCCGCCCTCGGCGCCGCGCAGGCTGTGTACGAGACCGCGGCGGCGGAGGTCGCGCAGGATGTTCTCCAGGAACTCGCGCGGGATGTCCTGACTGCGCGCGATGGTTCCCGCCTTCACGGGTGTACCCGGCGGCGCGGCAGCCAGCTCGATGGCCGCCCGTACGGCGTAGTCGGCCCGGGCCGAGATCCGCACGCCGTCAGCTCCGCGCCTTCTCCTCGACGGTCACGCTGTTCATCGTGTCGCCCACATCGATCGACTGCGCGACGTCGATCCCCTCGGTCACGTAGCCAAAGAGGTTGTAGTCCTTCGAGAGCTTCCGGCGGCAGTCGTCGATCGTGATGAAGAACTGCGAGCCGTTGGTGTTCGGGCCGGCGTTGGCCATCGCGACCGCGCCGAGCGTGTACTCGCCCTGCACCGGCTCGTCGGCGAACTTGTAGCCGGGACCACCGGTGCCGGTTCCCTGCGGGCAGCCGCCCTGGACGACGAAGTCGGGCACGACGCGGTGGAACGTCAAGCCGTCGTAGTAGCCGCGTCGTGCGAGCGCCACGAAGTTGTTGACGGTGTTGGGCGCGAGCCGCGGGTCGAGCTCCATCACGATGCGCCCTTTCGGCGTCTCGATCGTGACCTCGTAGTTCGACTTCGGATCGATCTCGAACTCGGGGGGTTCCGCCATGGTGGCTCCTTGGGTCATTTGCTGGGGCAGGCTGTCACGGCCGACGCCAGGACCTGCTCCACTTGCGAACGCATCGGAGTCTGGTTCCCGGGCGCCAGGTAGAGCTGGAACTCCGTCTTCGCGTGGCACGGGTCGTTCTTCCCCTGGAACAGCACCATCCCGCGAAAGAAGTGCGCGTCCGAGTACGCCGGATCCGCGGCGACCGCCGCGTCGAGGCGCTTCAACGCGTCGTCGGGGAGTCCCGCGAGGTAGACGATCCACCCGCCGTAGGCGTACGCCTCTGCACTTTTCGGATCGAGGCGGGTGGTCGCGTCGTACTCCTTGAGCGCCGCCGCGGGCTTGTTGCTGCCCAGCAGGAACCGGGCGTAGGCCAGGTGGCTCTGCGGGTCGTCGGGCCGGCGCTCCACGGCCCGTCGGAAGTTGGCTTCCTGCGTGCCGGTGCCGGCGCTCTGGCTGTTCCCCGTGACGGTCTGCCCGGGCAGACGGGCGCCGAGCGCCGCCGCCAGAACGACCGACGCGAGGACGGCGAACACGACCAGGACACCGATGATGGCGAAACGCCGCCGGTTCGAAGTAGGCGCCGGTTCGGGGCGGGAATCGACGCCGTCGCGCAACGAGCGGATGACCGCCGCGGCGCGCGCCGTGTAGTCGGCGTGGAGCCGCTCGTACGTCTCGTCGTCGATGTCCCCAGCTGCGCGGTTCGCGTCGAGGTCGTCGAGCGATCGCAGCAGGAAGTCGCGCTCGGCTTCGAGCGATTCGCGCTGCTCGTCGGCGCGAAGGCCCGGGTCGACGGCCATCACCGCGCCTCACGTGTGCGCCGCACGAGCTGCTCGTCGGCACTCGAAGCGGCGAGCCGCGGCTCGGCGCGCCAGCGGCGCAGCGCGAGCGCGAGGCCGCCGGCGCCGAGAAGGAACGCGCCGACCGGCAACGCCCACACCAGCATGCCGATGCCCTTGTTCTCCGGACGCAGCAGGATCGAAGGTCCGTAGCGGTCGACGTAGGCGCGACGGACGTCGGCCTCGCTCTGCCCGGCGCGCAGGCGCGTCTCGATGTCCGCGCGTTGAGCTGCTGCGTTGGACGTGGCGCTGTCGGCGATCGACAGTGCCTCGCAGTCGACGCAGCGAAGCTCCGACTCGACGGCGTGGGCGCGCTCCGCGACGGTGCCGTGCCCGCCCGAAGGCCATGCGGCAACGGCCAACGCGATCACCGCCACAGCGGCGAGCGCGGCCCACGGCACCCAGCGCCTCATGCCCTACCCCGCGCCGCGGCGACCATCGCGTCGAGGGATCTCACGCTCGCCGGGCCGTAGAGCGAGGCCGCGATCACACCGTCGGGTCCGATCACATAGGTCTCGGGTTGGCCCCGGGTCGCGAACGCGACCGCGGCCTTCGACCCGGGATCGAGCGCGACCGTCCAGCCGATGTTGCCGGAACGCACCGCCGCCCGTACGGCTTCCTCGGTGTCGTCGCGCACGACGCCGAGGAGCACGAGATCGGGGTCGTTCGCATGTTGCGCGTAGTACGCCTGGAGCGCCGGCAGCTCCTGCAGACAGGGTTGGCACCACGAGTTCCAGAAGTTGACGATCACGGTCTTGCCGGCCAGCGACGCGGTGCTGACCTCCTTGCCGTCGAGCGTGGGCAGCGCGAGCGCGGGCGCCCGCTGACCGACGAGACGGCTGTGCTGCGCGTCGGCACGCGGGTCGGTGCTGACGTTGAGCGCGAGCACCACCGCGAGGCTGGCCACCGCGACACCGACGCTGCCTGCGATCCACCGCGCCGGGTGCCTCATCGTGCCGCAACCTCGAGTCGTGCCTCGACGGTGCCGTCGGGTCCGGCGTCGAGCAGGTCGACGTCGCGCGGTCGGCGACGGAACCGCCGCAGCGACGGGGCGAAGGCGACGATCGTGCCCAACGCCATCACACCGCCGCCGACCCAGAGCCACAGCGCCATCGGCGTGATCTGCACACCGAGCGTCACGCGCCCGCGTTCGTTCGGTGACGACACGAGCGTCAGGTAGACATCGTTCAGCAGGCCCGTGCGAACCGACGGGGTGCCGATGCCCGTCTCGGAATTGGGAAACGTCGACACCGCGGGCGAGTAGACGCCGAGGCTCCTGCCGCCGCGGTTGATACGGACGCGTGCCGACACGGTCGACTTCTGGCCGCTCGACGAGGTGTTCACGCCCAGATAGGTGACCCGGTAGCCGGAGACCGTCGCCGATTCGTTCAGCGCAAGACGGACCTCGCGCTTGGTCGTGTAGGTCTGCGACACCGCGAGCGCGACCGCGACGAGCACGACACCGACGTGCACCACGAGGCCGCCGTAGAGCCGTGGGTTGTTGCTGAAGGTGCGCGTGAACGCGAGCGCGGGATGCTCGCCATGCGCGCGTCTCCGCGAACGCACCCCGATCCACACCTGACGCGCGACACCGGTGAGCGCGAACGCAGCGAGACCGTACGCGAGCACGTCGGCGAATCCCCTCGCGCCGAGCGCGACCGCGAGCACCAACGTGACTGCTCCCGCCCATGCCGGCACGAGCAGCCGTCGCCGCAGCACCTCACCGTTGGCGGCGCGCCACGGCAGTGCGGGCGCGGCAGCCATGAGGAAGAGCAGCGCGAGGCCGAGCGGCGTCGTCATGCGATCGAAGTAGGGCTCGCCCACCGACAGCTGGTTGCCGCTGACGGACTCGGCGACGAGCGGGAACACCGTGCCGAGCAGCACGACGAACGCGATTCCGGCGAACACGAGGTTGTTGGCGAGGAACGCCGCCTCGCGCGACGTGGGCGAGTCGATCCGCCCGGGTGCCCGCAGCTTGTCGCCGCGCCATGCGATGAGCCCGATGCCGACGACCGCCGAGAACGCGAGGAACCCGAGCAGCCACCAGCCGATGTTCGACTGCGTGAAGGAGTGGACCGAGTTCACGAT
>CAZJSY010000219.1:0-5408 GCA_964548555.1 uncultured Burkholderiales bacterium | reverse complement strand
GACGGAACAGGCTGACGGATCAGCCCGGATCGCCGGCGCCCGACGCGGGCCCGGCCGACGGCACACCGCGCGCATGAGTCGACGGCGAGGTGGTGTGCGTCTGCCACGGGTACGCGATCACCGCAATCGCCATCGCGCCGGCCGCGAGGAGGCTCAGCGTGCCGGCGCGATGCGGTCGTGCACGCGCCCGCTCGTGGCGCACGACGTGCACCCGTTCCCACCACGCCACGATCGCGACCACGAGCAGGAGCACCGCCCACGCCAGACCGCGCGCGAGGCAGGGGGTGAACGCGAGGTTGCGTCCGGCCGCCTCGTTGAGCAGCCGGTGTGGCGCGCCGAGCGGCAACAGGCCTTCCAGCGTGCCCGTGCTCGGCAGGCTCATCTCGATGCCGACGAGGCCGATGAGCACGAGCGTGCCCTCGAGCTCACGCGGAACGATCCCCGCGATCGCGAGGCCGAGCGGAACGGCGATCAGGGTGACGAGCAACATCGCCACGATCAGCGCGACCGCGTTGTCGGGCGGCACGAAGGCCCACATCATGGCGGTGAAGGCGGTCGCGAGCACGAGGCCGAAGCTGAGGAGCAGCAGCACCCGGCCCGCAAGGAGCTCCGCAGGGCGATAGCCGTCGAGCACGAGCCTGCGGTCGACGGGCCGCGCCGCGAGCGCCGAGTACAGCGCGGCACCCGCGATGGACCAGCTCAATCCGATCCCGCCGGACACGTAACCGTTGCCGCCCTCGCCCCACCGCGTCGACGCGTAGAACGCGACGGGCAGCGCAACGAGCAACACGAGCGCGAGGCGTCGCCGCAACAGGTCACGCCCGAGCATCTCCGCGGTCGCCACGACACGCTGCAAGACACTCACGGTTGCCCCCGCTGCGCCCTCCCGGCGTTCGCGATGTGCATGCTCACGCGGCGGCGGACCTCGTCGGCGGTTGCAGCTCGACGACGCGGTCGACGCGCTCCAACTCCGCGAGCATGTGCGTCACGACGACCACGGCCTTGCCCGCGGCGCGCCACTCGTCGACGTGGTTCCAGAAGCTCACGTACGTTCCGTGGTCGAAGCCCTGATACGGCTCGTCGAGCAGCAACAGGTCCTGACCGCCGAGCAGTGCAAGGGCAAGGTTGAGCTTCTGGCGCGAGCCACCCGAGAGCTGCCGGGTGGGCTCGGTCCGACCAACGGGGAAGCCGAGCTCGGCGAGCAGTCGGTGTCCGGTGGCGAGGGCGTCGGTGCGGTTCATGCCGTGGGCGCGACCGAACAGCACGAGGTGCTCGTCGGCGTTGAGCAGATCCAGCAGCCCCGGCTCCTGTGGGCAGTAGCCGATCTTGCCGTCGACGGTGACGCTGCCACTGTCGGGGGCGACCAGTCCCGCGCAGATCCGCAGCAGCGTGCTCTTCCCGGCACCGTTCTCGCCGATGAGCGCGACTGCCTCACCTGCGTCGACGTCGAGATCGACGTGCGAGAGGACGGGGCGGCGCCCGAACCGCTTCGAGATGTCTCGCACCGTGAGTGCGGTGCCCATCGCTCACCCCCTCACGGGATCGTGCCGGCTCGGGACATGACATTGTGACGTGCCGGGAGGGGCCCCCTTCGAGTCGTACCCAGCGATGTGGCGCCGTCGTATCGTCGCCGGATGGACCTCAAGCTGCGGGGCTTCCTCTACCGCCGCGGTGCCTCCGCCGAGGAGATCCGCCGGGCTGAGGAGGAGGGCTGGCTCGCCCTGCTGGTCGCGGACCGGATCGTCGTCCCCGGGCGCCCACGCTACGACCAGGCCGGGGTCGCAGAGCAGGCGGGGATCGACCAGGAGCTGGCCGACCGCGTATGGCGCGCGCTCGGCTTCCCCGATCCACCCGAAGGCGTTCCGTTGTTCAGCGACCGGGACGCGAAGGCCCTCGAGACGTTGGTGAAGACCGTGGGCTCCTCGAGCGTCGCGCAGTTCGAGGGTTCCGTCGACACGCTCGTGGAGCAGACCCGCGCCGTCGCCGCGGGGCTGCAGCGACTCGCGGAGCTGTTCTCGGATCAGCTCGCGGCGGCGATCGAGCTCGGACGTGCTTCGGGCATGAGCGACGAGGAGCTCGCGGTCGAGCTGTCGAAGGACGTCGACTGGCCGACGCTGTCGAAGCTCATCGACTACGCACTGCGCCTCCAGACGCGCGCCGCGCTGTGGCGGAAGCTTGCGTTGCGCGATTCCGGAGACCAGCTCGGGATGCCGTTGAGCGTGGGGTTCGTCGACCTGGTGGGCTACACCGCGCTCAGTCAGACGCTCGATCCGCCGCAGCTCGCGGCGTTGATCGGCCGTTTCGAGGAATTGGCCTACGACACGGTTGCCGCGCGCGGGGGACGCGTCGTCAAGACGATCGGCGACGAGGTGATGTACGTCGCCGACGATGTCGAGGCCGCCGCTGCGATCGCGCTGGCGCTCGTGGACGCGGTCGTGTCGGACCCGCTGTTACCAGGTGCACGCGCCGGACTCGCGACGGGTTCCGTCGTCGCCCGAGAGGGGGACTACTTCGGACCCACCGTCAACCTCGCGGCGCGTCTCGTCGGAATGGCGAAGAACGAGGCGGTGTTGGCATCTGGCGACGTGCACGACGCGTTGGCCGCGGCCGACGGGTTCAGATGGCGACGGCTGCGCACTCCGCGGGTGCGTGACATCGGAAGAGTCGAGGTGTGGCGGCTCCGGCCGGCTCGTCGGGACGAGGCGGCCGAGGCACCCGCCGAGGCACAGGAACGAAGCGGATAGCGTGATTCACATGGCGACGACCCCCCTCTGCCTCATGACCGTGCACGCCCACCCCGACGACGAGGCGTCGAAAGGCGCGGCAACCGTGGCGAAGTACGCGGCCGAAGGTGTGCGCACCGTGCTCGTGTGCTGCACCGGTGGCGAGGCCGGCGACATCCTCAATCCCGCGGTGGACACGCCCGAGGTCCGCGCCGACCTGCCGCGGATCCGCATGCAGGAGCTCAATGCGAGCGTGGGTGCGATCGGCTATTCCACGCATCACCTCCTCGGGTATCACGACTCGGGGATGCCGGACACCGAGACGAACGAGCGACCCGACAACTTCGCCAACGCGCCGATGGACGAAGCGGTGGGCCGCCTCGTCACGTTGATCCGCGCCGAACGCCCGCAGGTCATCGTCACGTACGGCGACGACCGCAAGTTCTATCCGCACCCCGATCACATCAAGGTGCACGACATCAGCGTGGTGGCGTTCGACGCCGCCGGCGACCCGGATCGCTATCCCGATGCGGGAGAGCCGTGGCAGCCGTCGAAGATGTACTACACGGGCTTCTCGATCGCGCGCGTGAAGGCGTTGCACGAGGCGTATCTCCGCCGCGGCGAGGAGAGCCCCTACACGAGCTGGTTCGAGCGCGGCTTCGAGGACCGCGCCGATCGGTTCACCACACTCGTGGACGTGTCCGATTTCCTCCACAAGCGCCGTGAGGCGCTGCTCGCGCACCGTACACAGGTCGATCCCGAGGGTTTCTGGATGCGCCTCCCCGACGAAGTCGTCCGCGAGGTCTTCCCCTGGGAGGAGTACGTGCTCGCCCGTTCGCTCGTCGACACGGGCGTGCCGGAAGGCGACGTCGAGGACGACCTGTTCGCAGGTGTCCGTACGCGGGTTCGGCGCTAGGTTTCACGGGGAGCCGCGCCGCGCGACATGGCCGACAGGGGGAACACCATGGCGAAGTACCTCTCCCAGGATTGGCTCGACGAGGGAAAGAAGCTGGCGGAGTCGCAGCCGGAGCGTGCCGGGGCGACGGCGAGAATGCAGTACGTCGTCACGGGCGGGCCGGAAGGCGACATCAAGTACTACTGGATCCTCGAGAACGGCAAGTTGCAGGAATCGAACCTCGGCGAGCTTTCGGATCCCGATTTCACCCTCACGCTCACGTATGCCGACTCTGTCGCGGTGCAGAAGGGTGACCTCGACCCGAACGTCGCGTTCATGCAAGGTCGCATGAAAGTGGCAGGGAACACGGGGAAGCTGATGCAGCTCATGCCGCTCACGATGTCGCCCGAATACAAGCAGCTGCAGGAACAGGTCCGGGAGATCACCGAGTACTAGCCCGATCCGGCGTCACACGGTGAGGCGCTCGCCGGCCGATCCGGCTCAGAGCGTCAGCTTTGCGGTGCGGAAGACGCGGCTCACACGCGCACCGGCCTTGGCGTAGAAGCCGACCGGTCCGACCCACGAGATGTCGGTCTCGTCGAGGCCGTGCATCTCAGCGATGTCGGCGCACAACGCACCCAACACGGCGTGCCCGATTCCGCCGCCGCGGTGCTTCGGGTCGGTCGCCATCGGGCCGATGTGACCGTGACGGTTCACGGAGTGACAGCCCACGCTCAGGGTCGCGCCGCTCTCGTCGCGGGCGACGATGCACACGCCGTTCTCCGTAGCGCGCGCGACCTCGTCTTCCCACATTGGGTGGTGCTCGCGAACCAGCTCGATGGCGCCGTCGCCGTCTTCTCGCGTGACGACCACGCCGGCCGGCGCCGGTGCACGGAAGGCCGTGGAGATCGCCATGTTGAACTCCGCGCCGTACGGCTGGAAGCCGCACGACTCGAACAGCGACAGCGCGGCCGTGAACCGGAAGTCGACACCGGGCCACACGTAACGCGGAACTGCGGTTCCGAGGTGAAGCTCGCGTGCACCCTGCTCGCGCGCGAACTCAGCGGACTGCTGGACGAGCGCTCGTCCGAGGCCCTGCCGTTGACGCTCCGGCATCACCGCGAGCAGCAGGATCCACGCGACTCCGTAGTCACCGAAGTGGCGCACGTTCACCACCGACGCCGCATCGCCGTTGCCGAGCACGACCGATCCCTCACCGCCGCAGCACGTCAACAGATCGACCGCGGTCAGATCCTCGTCGGGCAACGACGCGTCGACCAGATCCGCGAGCTCCGCGGCGGTCACCGTGCTCACTCGTTGTCCGAGCGTTGGAGGTCGCGCAGCTCGCGGTAGCCGATGAGGATGGCGCCCGCGCGTTCGACGAGATCGACGAGTGAGGGGTCGTTCGTGAGGTAGGCGTGGTCCTCCACCCGCCCGGCCCAGTCGGGATGCGACGAACGCAGCTCGTCGGAATCGACCGCGGGATGCAGGTACACCTCGGTGACGCCCGGTCGCAGCTCGAACAGCACTCGCTCGATGCGTCGGCGTGCGCCGACCGGGCAGAGCACGAAATGATCCGGGAACACCACGCCTTCCTCGGCCGCGAGCCGTCGATACGGGAATCCGACAGCCCGCTCGCCGCTGCGGCCGGCCATCCGCAACGGCAGCCTGAACTCGACCGCGAGCCCGACGTAGACGTCGAAGAACTCGGGGCGCAGTTGCAGGGTACCCATGTGACTGTCGAGGTGGCTGACGTCGAAGCCCCAGTAGATGGCGCGTTCGATCTGCGC
>CAZJSY010000218.1:0-5410 GCA_964548555.1 uncultured Burkholderiales bacterium | reverse complement strand
CGAGCGCGACGTCGAGCTGCACACCGCAGTCGCAGCGCATCGAGCCGAACACGTCGCCGGTGAGGCATTCGCTGTGGACGCGCACGAGCACGTTCTGCTTCCCGGCCACCTCGCCCCGCACGAACGCCATGTGCTCGACATCGTCGAGGACCGACTCGTAGACGTAGGCGCTGAAGTCGCCGTACCGCGTCGGGATGCGCGCCTCCGACACCCGGCGCACCAGCTTCTCCTGATGCCGGCGATAGCGGATCAGGTCCGCAATGGAGATCATCAAGAGGTTGTGTTCGGCGGCGAAGCGCTCGAGCTCGGGGAGGCGGGCCATCGTGCCGTCGTCGTTGACGACCTCGGCAAGCACTCCGGCCGGATAGCAGCCCGCCAGATTGGCGAGGTCGACCGCGGCTTCGGTGTGACCTGCCCGCTTCAGCACGCCACCATCCCGGTAACGAAGCGGGAAGATGTGACCGGGCCGCATGAGGTCGTCGGGCTTCGTGCGGCGCTCGATGAGGGCGTGCACCGTCGTCGCACGGTCGGCCGCCGAGATACCGGTCGTGGTCCCGGCGCGCGCGTCGACCGAGATCGTGAACGCGGTGCGGTGGTGCTCGGTGTTGTTCGCGACCATCAACGGGAGCTGCAGCTCGTCGAGGCGGTCACCGAGCATCGGCATGCAGATGACACCGCTCGTGTGACGCACCATGAATCCCATGGCCTCGTTCGTCATGCGGTCCGCGGCCATGATGAGGTCGCCCTCGTTCTCGCGGTCGGCGTCGTCGACCACGATCACCAACTCGCCGGCGCGGATGGCTCCGACAGCGTCCTCGATCTTGCTGAACGGCATCGTGTGTTTCCCTTCCTTATGCGGAAGCTCGGAGCAGTCGTTCGACGTACTTTGCGAGCACGTCGACTTCGAGGTTCACGGGCGCGCCCGGCTGCTTCGTACCGAGCGTCGTCACTGCGAGTGTGTGCGGGATGATGGCGACCTCGAAGCCGTCGTCACACAGCGCCGCGACCGTGAGGCTGATGCCGTCGACAGTGATGGAGCCCTTCTCGACGATGTAGCGCAGCAGACTCTGCGGCATCCGGATCGCGACGCGCGTGGAGCCGTCGGCCATCGGATCCCGCAGCGCGATCGTGCCGACGCCGTCGACGTGTCCCTGCACGACATGTCCGCCCAAGCGGTCGGCCAGTCGCACCGGACGCTCGAGGTTGACGGGGTCGCCGTCGTGAAGCGATCCGAGCGAGGTCCGCTCGAGCGTCTCGGTGACCGCGTCGGCTGCCCACCAACCGTCGCCGAGCTCGACGACCGTGAGGCAGCAGCCGTTCACCGCGATCGACGCGCCGATGACGGCGTCCGACAGGATGGTCGTCGCTTCGATCTCGACTCGCGCCCCGCCGTCGCGTGGAACGATCCGGCGCACGCGCCCGAGCTCCTCGACGATTCCGGTGAACATCAGGCCGCTCCCTCACGTTCGGCCACGAGGTCGAGACGCGCGTCGGATCCGAGCCGGGTCACGTCGAGGAGCTCGAACCGGGAGGCTTGCCCGATGCTGTCGGGACCGGGCGACGGGATCGACGGGAGACCGCGTTCACCCAACAGCGTCGCGCCGACGTACACGACGAGCGCGTCCGCCAGACCATCGTCGACGAACGCCGCGTGCAACGTGGGTCCACCCTCGACCATGGCCTGCACGACCCCGTGCGCGCCCAGCATCTCGAGCGTCGCCCGCAGATCGACGCCGAGGCCGCCGCCGCCGGGATCGACCGTCTCGACCTTCGCACCCGCGGCACGCCAGGCGTCGACGGCGCTCGGGTCGGCCTGCTCCGTGGTGACAACGAGCGTGGGAGCGAGACGTGTGTCGAACAGTGCACCCGACGCGGGAACCCGGCCCGACCCGTCGAGCAGCACACGCAGCGGCTGCGGATCGGCAGGCGGGTCGACATCGCGCGCCGTCAACGTCGGCCGGTCGGCGATCGCGGTGCCGGCCCCGACGACGACGGCCTGGCTCTCGGCCCGCAACCGGTGCACGTCGGCACGTGCTTCAGGGCCCGTGATCCAACGAGATGTGCCGTCGGCGGCCGCGACGCGACCATCGAGGCTCACCGCGGTCTTCAAGAGCGCGTAGGCACGGCCCGTACGACGCTGGTGGAGATACGGGGCGAGCAGCCGTTGCGCGTCGTGCGCGCCGACACCGACGTCGACCGGGACGCCCGCGGCGCGCAGCGCGGTGATGCCGCGACCCTCGACGCGGGAGTCGGGATCGGCGAGTGCGACGACGACCCGCTCGACGCCCGCGGCCAGCAACGCATCGGTGCACGGCGGGGTGCGGCCATGGTGTGAACAGGGCTCGAGCGACACGAAGAGCGTCGCGCCGTGCGCCCGCTCCCCCGCGGCCTGCAGCGCGTGCACCTCGGCGTGCGGACCCCCGGGTGGCGAGGTGGCACCCTCGCCGACGATCACGCCGTCGCGTACGACCACGGCGCCGACCCACGGATTCGGCGCGGTGGACCGACGCACGCTGCGCGCGAGCTCGATTGCCCGCTGCATCAGCGCTTCGTCAGCGACCGTTCCGGCCACGCTCACCCGTACGTCCCTTCGACCCACGGGGGCGCGGCAACGGCGCGTGGCGGCCGCGACTTACGGCCACGTTGCGCCCTCTCCCATCCGGACTGTGACCGTCGGCCCAGGCCTTCGGCACCGCGGCGCGGCACCGGCACCTGGTCAACACACGGCTGGCTGCCGTGAGCTCGCGGGCTCCCACGTCGGACGACGCGGCCACCGCCGGTCGGGACTTTCACCCAAACCCCGAGGGCTGTTCGACTTGTCCTGCTGTCTTGACTTGCCGGTCAAGGATACCTTCCCCCGAGCTGACACGCCATCAGATCGCGCTGCCGGCCCGTTGTCGGAGCGCGCGCAGCGCGTGCACACGCACTCCTGAGAAGCCCGGAAGATGAGAGGACCGCGCCTTGTATCGCGTGATGGGCGTCATCACAATGAGCGATACCCGCCGTGAGCGTGAATCAGGAACGGCCTCGCGGGGAAGCACGACAGCAAGAGCAAGCAACCGTTTCGGCGGATGTCGTCCGCATGACGCGGACAGAGGAGTGATGGCGATGGTCGTTGCCGTCGCAGTCGGTGTGGTGTGCGTCCTCCTGCTCCTCGCGGTGATCGCGCTGCGCTACCGGCATCGGATGCCGGCGCTCGAACCACTCGACCCCGCGAGCGTCGCACAGCCGAGCGAACCGCCGTCGCCACAGATCAGGATCCTGCGGAATCAGGAGGAGCTCGACGAGGCCATCGAGCGCGCGAGCGAGACGGAGGCTGCACTCGCGGAGATGGCCTCCAAACGGGCGGCGCGCTACAGCCGGTTCAACGGCCCGCGCAGCGTGACACGTCGGATCCCCGACAACGCACCCCGAGTCACACGACTGCGGATCGGGGACGACCCGAATCCGCCGGCGGACACCGCCGAGCCGGGGATGTGACGGCGCGCAGTCAGTGCGGCCGGCCGCCGGCCAGCAGATCGAGGGCGTGAGGAACCGCGGGCAACACGGCTTCGAGGCATTCGACCGCGCCACCGCTGGACCCGGGCAGGTTGCAAATCAGCGCCGCGCCCACCGTGCCGCACACGGAACGCGACAACATGCCGAACGGCCGAGTCTGCGCGTTGCTCGCGAGCCGCATCGCCTCCGCGAACCCCGGCGCCTCGCGCTCGATGACCGCTCGGGTGCCTTCGGGCGTGAGGTCCCGGGGACCGAAACCGGTACCGCCTGTGGTCACGACCAGTCCGGCGAACCCGTCGGTGAGCTCGCGGAGCGCGTCACGTACCGACTCCACACCGTCGCCGGTCACTCGATGATCGACGACGTCGAAGCCTTCGTGCTGCAGGCGCTCCACCAACGCGCGTCCGGATTTGTCCTCGCGTGTTCCGGCGATCACGCCGTCGGAGACGGTGAGCACCTTCGCGGCGAGCGCAGTCATGCGGTTGCGGTCATGCCGGCAACGCCGACCGTGCTGCGCTGCGGATCTCGCGCGCCGCCGCGGCCGGGTCGTCGGCGTGGAACACGGCACTGCCTGCGACGAGGATGTCGGCTCCCGCGGCCGCGGCGAGCGGTGCCGTCTCGACGTTGATGCCGCCGTCGATCTCCACCTCGACCTGCAGTGCACGCTCGTCGATCAGCGCGCGTGCGGCGCGCACCTTGTCGAGCGTGTCCGGGATGAACGCCTGACCGCCCCAACCGGGATGCACGCTCATCACGAGGAGGAGGTCGATCTCCTCCAGATACGGGACGACGGCGTCGAACGGCGTCTCCGGATTGCAGACGAGCCCCACCCGCAGGCCGAGCCTTCGCATCTGCTCGAACAGCGGCCGCGGGTCACCCAGCTCGACGTGCACCGTGCAGCTGTCGGCGCCGGCCTCGGCGAAGTCGTCCAGCAGGACACCGGGATTGTCGACCATCAGGTGGCAGTCCAGGTACAGGTCGGTGTGCTTGCGGAGTGAGGCGACCACCGGCGGGCCGATCGTGAGGTTCGGCACGAAGTGGCCGTCCATCACGTCGACGTGCAACAGGTCGGCTTCGCTCTTCACACGATCGACGTCGTCGGCCAGTCGGGCGAAGTCGGCGGACAGGATCGACGGGGCCAGCTTCATGTTCTTGACCCTACCGACCGCGTGGCGAGAACGAACATTCCGTCGGTACCCGCAGCCGATGGAAGCAACAGCGCGCCCCGACCACACGGCCGCCACGGATGGCCCGGCGGCGCGACGGGAACCAGGTGCGGAAAGGTCTGCGCCATCCAGGTGTCGACGTCGATGGTCTCGGCGCGGGTCAACGTGCACACCGAGTAGACGAGCATCCCGCCGGGGCGGACGAGGGGCGCCGCCGCGCTGATGAGGTCGCGCTGCAGCGACGAAAGGTCGTCGACATCGGTGGGACCGATCCGAAAGCGCGCTTCGGGCCGCCGCCGCAGCACACCCAGCCCGGTACACGGCGCGTCGACGAGCACACGGTCGAAGCCGGTGTCACTCCGCAGCGGCAACGCACGAGCGTCGGCCGCGACCGCGTGCAGCCACGCGAGCCCGAGTCGCTCCGCGGCCCGAGCCACGAGGCCTGCACGGGCGGGATACCGATCGCTGCCCACGACGAGACCGGTGTCACCCACGCGCTCGGCCGCCGCGCCGGCCTTGCCACCCGGGCCGGCCGACACGTCGAGCACGCGCTCGGCCGGCTGCGGGTCGAGCACCGTCACGACGGCCTGACTGGCCTGGTCTTGCGGTGTGGCCCGACCCTCGGCAACCGCGGGGAGCGCGGCCGGGTCCCCGATCCCCGTGACGATCAGCGCGTCGGACACCAGCGTGCCGCGCGACACCTCGATGCCAGCCGCCGCGAGCTCTGCTTCGAGCTCGCGGGGCGT
>CAZJSY010000217.1:0-5428 GCA_964548555.1 uncultured Burkholderiales bacterium | reverse complement strand
CCCTAGTTCTCAACGCTGGTGTGACCGCAGGCTCATCCGTGTTCGCGCGGATATAGAGGTCACCCTCCGTCGTCCGCCGGGTCGGACCCCGCGGCCGGAACGGTGGGCGGCGCGCCGTCGGGCGTGAACACGACGATGCCGTCGGGGCTGCCGACATGTGAGGCGCCGGTGCCGAGGACGAGCGCGTCCCCCGCGGTCGCGATGCCCGACCAGCACGGCGCGGCCAGTGGTAGCTCGCGGACGAGCCTTCCGCTGCGGCTGTCGCGAACCTGTACCACGCTGCGGAGTGCGAGGCCGTTGAAGGTCAACGTGCCGGCGACCGTCGTGGGAGCAAACGACGGTGCGCCGTTCGCCTGCCACAAGACCGCACCCGTGCGTGCGTCCAACGTGTGCACACTGGGTTCCTGGAACGGGACGTCGCGCGGGTTGTCCGGCTGGCACCGGCGCATCCCGATGCCTTCGAACCGGCCGAAGTCGCCGAGAGCGGTGGACGCGTGCACCCGCGTGCCGTCGTATGCGCCCGTGGCGATGAAGCCCCCGGAGAAACCTCCGAACACCACGTTGGTCGACCACCGCAACGCGCCCGTCCGTGGGTCGAGGGAGTAGTAGGTGCCGTCCTTGCCGCCGACGCCGAGGAAGATCGGCTCGCCGTTTCGGTCGACGCCTGCATTGGGTGTCGCACCGAAGTCGGTGTCGCATCCGTTGTCGGTACGTGGTGGCCGGAAGACCCACGCGACCCGGCCGTCGCGTGGATGCAGCGCGAGGACGGTCTCCGAGTACTGCGGCGGATTGTTGAAATGACAGTCGGCCACGTCGAACACGACGAGCCCGAGCTCCGGCAGGGTCGTGCCCGACGACCACACGCTGCCGCATCCGTCGTTCAGGATCCGTCCCTGCGCGTCGACATCGGTCTCGAGGCGCCAGAGCGGCTCACCGTCGCGGAGGCTCGCGGCCACGATGTACCCGCGGTGACCTCGCGCGCCATCGACACTGAGTCCGATGAGCACGCGCCCGTCGACGACGACCGGTGACGAGAAGATGCGTGCGCCGTCGTGCACGGGATCGGGCGGTAGTTCGGGGCGCCCCGTGTACGCGTGTTTCCACACGAGAGCACCGGTGTGCGCGTCGAGGGCGTACAACGTGTAGCCGCCCCCGAAGATGACAAGGTCGGGCCGGCCGTCGTCACCGGGCTCGAACAACGCGGATGAGGTGACCATCCCGCCGTCGGACGTGAACGGTCGCGGAACCTGTCCCGGCTGCGGAATCACCGCGGGTTGCGCGTCGAGCTGGAACTTCCAACGCAACGTTCCGGTCCGAAGGGCTACCGCGTAGAACCAACCGTCCCACGAACCCACGTACACCGTGCCGCCAACGACGGTCGGCGTGGCGGTTACGGCGTCCCCCGTGGGAAAGGCCCATGCCTCGCGGAGGGTTCCCGCCTTCGCCGCCGTGAGCGTCGTGCGACCGTGAAATGTGTGTTGTGCGTCGTGGCCGTACGTCGGCCAGTCCCATCGACCCGGCCGTGTGCTGCGACGCGTCTCGCTGACGCGCGCGCCGGCGACGGTGGCGCCGGCAAGAGTCATCGTCGTGCACACGAACGCCGATGTGAGCGCCAACGCGGCGGTCCTGCGTCGCGGCATCCCGCCTCCCCCGCGGGCCGCTGGTTCCCGGATGCCGCGACCCTGCGCGGCCGACGGTACACGAGGATTTCCCGTCAAGCACCGTCCGTCGGTGTGGCAGGTGTACGTCGATCGTCGGGGCTCGGCAGCCGCGCGCGCCAGGGTCCCAGGTCGAGATTCGGATACCGACGGGCCGTCGCTTCCACCATCGTGGTGTCCCAGATCGGGTGTCCGGGCGGGGGAAAGCCGAGCATCTCGAGCTGGCGCGGGGTCGCGCGCTCGACGAACGCGTCCCAATGCGGTGAGACGGCGCGCGACTGGATCGAGTGGTACCCGACCCAGTCGATGTCGGCGACCTTGTAACTCGCGTTCAAGAGGAAACGGGCGCTGCCCGGTTCGACGAGATCGACACCGCGGTGGAAGACGTCGGAGCGGTACGCGAGCAGCGACCCGCGTACGCCTGTGGCCGCCCGTTCGGCGGCGTAGAGCTCGCGGTCGTGGTCGGGCATGACGAGCAGCTCCGTGGGTGCACGACCGAGCGAGTCGCGCACGCTCACGAGGTGGGTCGGCGCGTTGCCGGCGTGCACGTCGGACAGGTAGAGGAACGCCTCGACGTGCCACCAGGGGGGGCCGGGACGGGGCGGGAGCCACGAATGGTTCCGGTCGGTGTGCATGGGTTGCTCGTAGTTGGTGAGCCCCGCGTACTTGGCCGAGGCTTGCACCTGGTACATCCGTATCTCGGTCGTCTCCAGCGCGCGCTCCATGAAGTCGACGATCGACGGGTGCACGGCCAGGAGGTTCAGCGCGCCGCTCCCTGGGAACGGGAACAGCGCTTGCCACCGGTGCTGCTCGGGCCGAAAGCCCGGGCCGTCGGGCGGCCATACGAAGGAAGTCCGCGAGGGCGCGGGTACGCCGAGCCATCGCTCGGTCTCGCCCGCCGGATCGGCGTGATACTGCTGCGCGGTGGGGAACAGCTCCTGCAGGTCGGCCGCGGCGGCGTCGATCTCCTCGGCGCCGATCAAACCCTCGACGACCACCCAGCCGTCGTCGTGCCAGGTCTTGACCTCGTCGTCGGTGGCGAGCCGCGCGGGCATCGACGAAACCGTACCGGGGCGGTCCACCGTCGTGGAGCGCCGAGGGGGGTTGACTGAGTCAAGCGAGGTTCCGTAGCGTTGGCTACTTGATTGAGTCAAGAGTCAAATTGCTCGATCGAGCCAGGTGAGCCGGGCAGTCGACGGAAGGTCCCGAGGTGCGCCGCATCGAACGCATCGAATACGCAGGGAGCGTCCACGACGAGGCCGAGATCGAGGCCGTCGTGGCGGTGCTGCGGGGCGGCCCGACCGCTCTGCGCATCGGGAAGAACGTCCGCGAGCTCGAACGCGTCGTGGCGGACGCGTTCGGCAAGCGGCGCGGGGTGATGTGCAACTCGGGCTCGTCGGCCCTGTATCTCGCGGTGGAGCTGCTGGGGCTGGATCCGGGTGATGAGGTGATCACGCCGGCGGTCACCTTCTCGACTGATGTCGCGCCGCTCGTGCGCGCCGCGCTCGTCCCCGTGTTCGTCGACGTCGAGCCCGACACGTACCAGATCGACGTCGCGGCGATCGAGGACGCGATCGGGCCGCGGACGCGGGCGATCCTCGCCCCCGACCTCATCGGGAACTGTCCCGACTGGGACGCCATCCGAGCCGTTGCCGACCGTCACGGCCTGAAGGTGGTGGAGGACAGTTGTGACTGCCTCGGGGCGACGTTGCGCGGCACGCCCACGGGTACGCGCGCCGACATCTCGCTCACGAGCTTCGCGCTGTCGCACATCATCACCGCGGCCGGGACAGGCGGGATGCTGTGCCTCGACGACGATGAGCTGGTCGACCGCGCGCTGCTCCTGCGGCGCTGGGGGCGGCGCAGCGAGATCAAGCTGTTCGGATCACGCAAGGGCGAGAAGCGGTTCTTCTCCGACCTCGACGGTCTCGAGTACGACGACCTGTTCATCTTCGACGAGGTGGGCTGGAACTTCGAGCCGTCGGAGATCTCGGCTGCCTTCGGCGTCGTGCAGATGCAGAAGCTCCCCGTGAACCTCGCCCGGAGGAAGCGCAACTTCGAGATCCTGCACTCGCACTTCGCCCAGTACCCCGACGTTTTCGTGCTACCGCGAACGACGGCCGACGTCGACACGGGATGGCACATGTTCCCGCTGATGATCGAGCCCGAGTCGGGGGTTCGTCGTGCGGATTTCCAGCAGCACATGGAATCGCATGGCGTCGACACCCGCATGGTCTGGACGGGCAACGTGACCCGCCAACCCGCGTTCCGCAAGATCCCGCATCGCGTCGCGGCGGGCGGCCTGCCGAACGCCGACCGCGTGATGGAGACCGGCGTCATCCTGCCGCTCAACCACGCGATCGACGACGACGGCGCAGCCTTCATCTGCGAAACCGCGAGCTCGTTCCTGGACAACCGCTAAGTCGCGCGCACCGCCTCGCGCAACCCGCATCAGCTCGTGTGCTGCTTCGGGCGGTTCTTCGGGTGGCGCGGGTCGTGTGGTGGGACCATCGCCCGCTTGCCCACGCCGTCGACCAGGGCCCAGCCGGCGCTGTGCTTCCATCGGTGGTGATGGGTGCACAACGGGTCGCACTCGTCGAGCCGCGTATGTCGTGTCTCCGTGTACGGAATCCGGTGGTCAATTTCCACTCTGGTGCGGGCGCAGCCTTCGACGCTGCAGCCCTGTGACGACCACAGGAGCGCGGCCCGTTGCGCGGCGTTGGGCCCGCGTCCGAGGTGCGTCACGTTGAGAACGTCGACGCCCTTGGTGATGACCATTTTGAGGATGCTCTCGCCGAGCAACTCACGCGCGCTCGACACGGGAATCGGCCCGATCCCGGCGATCTCACAGGTCTCGCCGTCGTATGTCCTGCCGCGTCGAAGGGCTTCGAGATCGACACGCACGATGGCGGTGTACCGCGGGTCCGACTTGGCGGTTTGCCGGCCTTGGGTAAGTGTGATCAGCGCATCGAAGGCGTAGGCCTCGCGCGGTTCTTTGCGCCCTTCCGTCCGCGCCATGGCGAATTGCTCGTCGACGAGCTTGTTGAGCGTGGCTTCGATGCGAGCCCCGTCGACGGCCGTGCCGTAGAGGCTGGCCCGCCACGCGCCTTCACCGTCTCGCCAGGTACGGAAATGGCGCCGCTGATGAATCCGCCGATGCGTCGCGTCCGGGTCCGGGTCGGCCGCGGCACGGATCCGCAACACCTCGTCGCGCAGTTCCTTCAACGACCCGCGGGCCGCCTGGTCCAGCAGGTGCTGCTCGGCAGCCGGGTTCGCGCTCGCTCCCTCGACCACCAACGCCGCCTGCGCGCCCGACAACCCGCCCTCGCGCACCGCCCGGGCCACCCTCGGCAGCTCCTCGAGCTTCTGCGACGCCTCCAGCTGCGTGCGCGCCGCGCCCACCGAGTTACCGGACCGCTCGGCCATGAACTCCGCAGCGTTCCGATGCCCGGCACGCTGCCACGCGCGCGACGCGTCCACCCGTGGAGCCATCAACATCTTCATCGCGGCGGCTCGACGCTCGATCGCGTCGAACATGTCCCACACGGTCACGGCATCGGGCAGCGCGACCGCGTCGGGAACGAGCGCACCGGCAACCGCCGCCGACAGCGCATCGAGCTCCCGAATCTCCGCCAACCCGACCACGGATGTCATCGTACGACGCGGGTGTGACAGCTATTCGTGCTGTCCATGCACGCGTCGCCGTGAAGTGCAGGCGCGGGGGGGCGGGCCGGCGGGCGGGGGGGCGCCGGGGGGGGGGGGGGGGGGGG
>CAZJSY010000216.1:0-5430 GCA_964548555.1 uncultured Burkholderiales bacterium | reverse complement strand
GTTCCCGAACCAGTTGCCCGAGAACTGGACGTTCACGCCCTGCTGCTCGAGCGGCTTGGCGAGGTCCTTGATGCTGTTCGCGATGTCCTTGGGGTGCGAACCCGAACCGTTCGCGGTCGTGATGGCCACGACGCCGACCGCGCCACCCGGCGAGACCTGCATCGGCTGAACCCCGAGCACGCCGGGCGTCCGCGCCACACGGGCGACATACGCGTCGATCGCGGCCCGGTTGGTCCCGACGTCTGCGAACACGATGCGGGCCTCGTCGCCGTGACGCTGCGGGAAGTCACGCGCCAGCCGGTCGTATGCGGCCTGCGAGTCGGTGTGCGGCAGACGCCCCGACGTGGCGTAGTCGCCCTTGAGCGCAGAGCCGCCCGCGAACGCGGCGACGAACACGAGGATCCAGACCGCGACGACGAGGCGGCGGTGCTGAAACGACGTTCGGGCGAGACGCGTCAACATGGCTGATCCTTCGAGTCGAGCGGAGACGACGATCACCCAGTACGACGGATCGCGGCGACGAAATGAATGACGTCCGGCGGAAAAATCCCTGGAATGTGACGCAGGTCTCAGTGTCGGCGACGAGTTCCGTCGACCGCAGCGGTCTGTTGCAGCCTCGAGAGCCCGAGCGACACGCGACCCGGCTTCACGCGAACGTCCATCGGGTGGGCGAGCCCGTGAAGTCGCTCGACAGCAGCCCGAAGACGATGCGGGGGCGCACCCGGAACGTCGCGTTGACGGCCGGGTCGAACATCTCGATGCCGTAGGCGGTGCCGTACTTCGCGTTCTCGCGTTCGAGCACCGTCTGCAGCGTGTCCAGATCGGCCACGAGCTCGGCGGTCCCCTCGAGAACGACCGGCTCCGAGGCATCGTCGGTGGCAATGGAGCAGCGGGCATTTTCCAGCAGGTTCCGCGTCTTGCGGGAGCCGCCGCTGCAGCTGAACCACATCGCCCCGTCGTGCCACATCGCCCAGACGGGCATGACGTGCGGGTGACCGTCGGCCGACGACGTGGCGAGCCAGTAGTCGTGCGAGCGCCCGAGCCGCTCCTCGGCCCATGCCCACGGCAGCAAGCCGGTTCCTTCGGTCGCGTCGCGCACGCCGTATCCCGGCATGAACGGTCGGGCGGCGTTCGGGACGCTCATCGAAGGTGCTTGCCGAGGAACTCGATGAGCTTCGGCCACGCGTCGCGCGCCGCGCGGTCGTCGTAGCTGTCGGAGCCGTCGCGCATGAAGCCGTGTCCTGCGTCCGGGTACACGACGACGTCGTCGGGGTGGTGACGCGCTATCGCGTCGATGTCGTCGCGGGCTATCCACTCGTCGGTGCCGCCGAAGAACATCAGCAGCGGACAGGTCGGCTCGCCGAGTGCCTGTGCGATACCCGCGCCGTAGAACGGGACCGCGCACTGCACGTCGACGCCGCGGGTCGCGGCCAGGTACGTGAGCCGGCCACCCATGCAGAACCCGGTGATGCCCACGCGCCCGACCCCCATCCCGTGCAGGATCTGCACCGCCTCGGCGAGGTCTTCCTTCGCGTCGTGCCATTGCAGCGACGTGAAGTGCTCCATCGCCTTGTCGGGATCACTCCCACCGAAACGCCAGAAGAGGTCGGGCGCGATCGCGACGAAGCCCTCGCCGGCGAGCCGTTCGCACACCCTCAACAATTGGGGGCTCATCCCGTTGCCTTCGTGAACCACGACGACGCCGGGCCAGGGCGGTGCCGGCGACGGTCGGGCGAGGAAGTAGGGCAGCGCGGGCTGCGTCATGGGGCTCAAAGGTACGGCGAAGCACGCCGCGTGGGGAGGGCGGCGGTCGAGGCGCGACTGCCACGGTGAGCCGCCAAGCCTCACGTTGTGTGGAATTCACGCCCTCGAAGGCCGAGCTCCGCACGAGGTGGACGGGCATGGTTCGAAGCGGCGGAAGGGAATGCCGGCCGCCGGCCAACCGTTCTACTGGTCGCTGTAATCCTGTAATGACGACCGTTGACAGCTGCGGCTGCGCCCCCGGGTGCCGACCGTGGTGCCGACACGAACAATCGAGCGAGGACGGATGACCGACCACGCGGACAACAAGATCGAAACCCTGGCCCTGCCGCTGCTGCCCCTCACCACCGGGGTCGTGCTGCCCCAGATGGTGGTCACCCTGGCCCTCGAGACCGATGAGGCCCAGCGGGTGGCCCGCGCCGCCACGTCAGGCGAGCGCCTCCTCCTGCTCGTGCCCCGCATCGACGGCCGGTACGCGCGCGTCGGGACGGTCGCACGCGTCGAGAGCGACGGCGAGCTGCCGAACGGGAGCGGGGCATTGGTGCTGCGCGGCCTGTACCGCGCGGTCGTGGGTGTCGGCGTGGCCGGCACCGGCGACGTGCTGTGGGTCGAGGCCGAGCCGGTCGACGAGCCGGGCGAGCCGACCGAGCGCGCCCGCGAGCTGGCCCGGGAGTACCGGGCGATCGTCGGCGCCATCGCCGAGCGGCTGCACTCCCGGCGCTTCGTCGAGGTGCTCGCGGGCGTGAGCGACCCCGGCGCGCTGGCCGACACCGTGGGCTGGTGGCCCGACCTGAGCTTCGAGCGCAAGATCGAGGCCCTCGAGACCCTCGATGTCGAGACGCGCCTCGAGAAGGTCGTGGCGTGGGCCCGCGAGGCCCTGGGCGAGATCGAGCTCGCCGAGAAGATCCGCGGCGAGGTCACCGAAGGCATGGAGAAGACGCAGCGCGAGTACCTGCTGCGCCAGCAGATGGCCGCGATCCGCAAGGAGCTGGGCGAGGGCGACGACGGCGACGTCGTCGAGGAGTACCGGCGCAAGGTCGACGACGCCGACATGCCCGAGAAGGTGCGCGAAGCCGCGACCCGCGAGGTCGACCGGCTCGAGCGCATGAGCGAGCAGAGCCCCGAGCACGGCTGGATCCGCACGTGGCTCGACACCGTCGTGGAGCTGCCGTGGGGCACCTACTCCGACGACAACCTCGACGTGGCACAGGCGCGTGTCGTGCTCGACGAGGACCACACCGGTCTGGACGACGTGAAGGACCGCATCGTGGAGTACCTCGCCGTGCGCAAGCTTCGTGCCGAGCGTGGCTTGAGCGATACCGGTGGACGGGGCAACGGGTTGATCCTCTCGCTCGTCGGTCCGCCCGGTGTCGGCAAGACCTCACTGGGCGAGTCGGTCGCGCGCGCCATGAACCGCAAGTTCGTGCGCGTCGCGCTGGGTGGCGTCCGTGACGAGGCCGAGATCCGTGGTCACCGGCGTACGTACGTCGGCTCCATGCCCGGCCGGATCGTCCGCGCCCTCAAGGAGGCCGGCACGATGAACCCCGTCGTGCTGCTCGACGAGGTCGACAAGCTCGGCGCCGACTGGCGTGGCGACCCGACCTCGGCGTTGCTCGAGGTGCTCGACCCGGCGCAGAACCACACGTTCCGCGACCACTACCTCGAGGTCGAGCTCGACCTGTCGCACGTGCTGTTCCTCGCGACCGCGAACGTGGCCGACACCATCCCCGGTCCGTTGCTGGACCGTATGGAGGTCGTCCGCCTCGACGGTTACACCGAGGAGGAGAAGGTCGCGATCGCGCGCGATCACCTGCTGGCCCGTCAGCTCGAGCGCAACGGGCTGACCGCCGACGAGGTGCGCGTCACCGACGACGCGTTGCGGACGATCGTCGCCGACTACACGCGTGAAGCCGGCGTGCGGAACCTCGAGCGCGAGCTGGGCAAGCTCCTGCGAAAGGTGGCGGCGAAGCGCGCGACCGGCGAGATGACGCCGGCCACGGTCGACGCGGCCGATGTCAGCACGTACCTGGGGCGGCAGCGCTTCTTCGCCGAAGAGGCCGCGGCCCGTACCGCCAACGCCGGTGTGGCGACCGGCCTGGCCGTCACCGGTGTCGGTGGCGACGTGCTGTTCATCGAGGCGACGGCAACGCCGGGTGAGCCGGGTCTCACGCTCACCGGTCAGCTGGGCGACGTGATGAAGGAGTCCGCGACGATCGCGCGCTCCTACGTCGGCGCCCACGCGGCCGAGCTGGGGATCGCACCCGACACGTTGAAGCAGCACTTCCATGTGCACGTGCCTGCGGGTGCGGTGCCCAAGGACGGTCCGTCGGCCGGGGTCACCATGACCACCGCGTTGGTGAGCCTGCTCACCGACCGGCCGGTGCGCAGCGACGTCGGCATGACCGGCGAGGTCACGCTGCAGGGCCGCGTGCTGCCGATCGGCGGCGTGAAGCAGAAGGTGCTCGCGGCAGAGCGGGCCGGCCTGACGACGGTCATCCTGCCGCAGCGCAACGGTGCCGACCTCGACGACGTGCCGGAGGACGTCCGTGAGCGCATGACGTTCCACCTGGTGGACGACGTGCGTGACGTGCTCCGCCTCGCGCTCGAGGACCACGCGCCGCACGCCACGGTGCACGCCGCGTAAGCACCTTCGACACCAAACCGTTGGGACACTTCCCCGTGCTATGAGCGAGGAAGTGTCCCAACGGCGCGTCAGGCGTGGGAGCCGTTCGACGCGGCCGGGAGGAGCCGCTCGGACAGGTCGCCAAGCTCCGACGCCGCGCCGGCGTACGTCACCTGGCCGTGGTTCAGCACGGCGACGTCGTCGGCCAACGCGAGCGCGTGCTTGACGTGCTGCTCGATGAGTAACAACGCGGCGCCTTCGTCGCGAACCTTTTCCAACGTCCGGTAGACCTCTTCGACGACGATCGGCGCGAGCCCGAGCGAGAGCTCGTCGGCGATGAGCAGTCGGGGCGGGTTCACGAGCACACGTGCCAGCGCGAGCATGCGTTGCTCACCACCCGAGAGCGTCCCCGCCAGCTGCTTGCGACGCTCACCGAGACGCGGGAACAACTCGTACGCGCGGGCGACGGCCTCGGGTGCCCGCTTTCGTCCGAGCTCGACGCGGAACGAGATGAGCAGGTTCTCCTCGACGCTCAGCGATGCGAACACCGATCGTCCCTCGGGCGCGTGCGCGATTCCGAGGCGGGCGATCTTGTACGTGTGTTGACCGGTGACGTCCTGGCCCTCGAACAGGAGCTTGCCGGACGTCGGTGCGATCAGTCCCGAGCACACGCGGGCGATCGTCGTCTTGCCTGCGCCGTTGGAGCCGAGCAGCGCAACGACACGTCCCGGTGGGATCTGGAGCGACACGCCGAACAGCGCGCGGAACGGTCCGTAGCCCGCTTCGACCTCGCGCAGCTCCATCAGCGGTGTGCCGTCCTGCGTTGTCGCCATGCTCATATCCCCGGCTCCCTCGCTGCGCCGTCCCGGGCGTCCGCCCACGGCGAAGCTGCGTCCGCACTCATACGTACTCCCCGAGGTACGCCTTGCGCACGGTCGCGTCACCGAGCACGTCGGCCGTCGGGCCCGATGCGATCAGGGTGCCGAAGTCCAGCACGTACAGACGCGACACGAAGCTCTGCACCATCTCGACGTCGTGCTCGACGA
>CAZJSY010000215.1:0-5508 GCA_964548555.1 uncultured Burkholderiales bacterium | reverse complement strand
TCTTGATGACGTCGGCGCCCCATTCGGCGAGCACCGCGCCCGAGATCGGCACGAACGTCCACGCCGCCACCTCGACGACGCGGATCCCGGCCAACACGTCCTGCATGGGAACCCCCCGGCACGTAGCGCCGTCGCCGGCGCGCGCGTGTGGCGCTGATTACAACGTTCACAGCATAGGAGAAGGGCATTTCCGCCGCAACGCCGCTGATTGGAGAGACCGGGCAGTTCAGAGCTCGATGAGCGTGGGGACCGTACGGGTGCGCAGCAGCCGGCGCCCCAGCTCCACGACGATGCCGTCGGCCGCTCCGAGCAGCCCGTCGAGCACGATCGTCCGCTTCAGGTAGCGGTGGAACGGATGGTCGGTGGTGAAGCCGATGCCGCCGAGGACCTGCTGGCAATGGGTCGCGACCGTGTGCGCGCTCCTGCCCGCGAACGCTTTCGCCAGCGCGGCGGTTTCCGGCGTCGCCGCGTCGGCCGCGGCGACGAGCGTCGCGTCGAGAGCCTCGACGGCCACGAGCGCCTCGGCGAGACGGTGGCGCACAGCCTGGAAACGGGCGACAGGTCGGCCGAACTGGACTCGCTCGAGCGCGTGGGCGCATGCAAGCCCGAGCATGGATCGCGTTGCTCCGGCCGTCTGGTGAGCGAGCGCCCGCCGGCCGAGGGCGACGGCCGTGTCCCACGCGCTCGCGTCCAGCATCGACCTCACGCTGCCCTGCACGTTCACGCGTACCGAGTGGAGGCCGGCGTCGGGGTCGATCCCGCTCACGACCGTCGCGTCGATTCCCGATGCGGGAACGCTCATGACGCGAACGTCCGCGCCGGCATCGCAGACGACGAGGAACTCGTCGGCGGTCGCGGCACGCGCACCGGCGAGCGCGTCTGCCACCACCTCCGTGCCCTCGAGACGACCGGGCGGGGTCCAGGTGCCGAACCGCGGGAGGAGCACCGCCACGCCGTCACGCGGCGCCAACCCGAGCGCACGGGTCATCACGTCGTCGAGCACGGTCGCGGTCGCACCGGTGACACCCAGGGCGCCGAAGACGATGTCGATCGCGACGTCTGGTTCCGCGTCGAGCATGTCTCGCCAACCGAGGTCGGCGAGCGCGGCGTCGACCGTGGCCGCTTCGAAGCCGCCGGCTCCGAGCGCGGCGACGGCGTCGCGGACGGTCTTCGCGAGCAGCGTCCGTTCGGAGGCGTCCATCAGTCGTCCCCGCCGAGATCGAGGAGGCGTCGGGCGATGATGTTGCGCTGCACCTCGGCTGTTCCGCCGTAGATCGTCGCGGCGCGCGAGTACAGGTACTCCGTACGCCAGATCTCGCCGGCCGGACTGTCGTCGGTCTCGATGACGGCCGGCATCAGCCGCGGAACGGCGTCGTAGACCGCATGCTCCGCGGTCGCTACGAGGACCTTGTCGATCGACGTCTCGGCGCCGAGCGTGGCGCCGGCAGCGAGGCGGTGCTGTGTGGCGCGCGATCGGGCCCGTAACGCGTGGAGCTGCAGGTACGCGTTGCCCACGGCTTCTGCGGCGCGGTCGTTGTCGGGAGCGACGTCGACGAGCCGTTGGAGCCGTCGGTACAGGTATGCGATGCGTTGCCAGAAGCACGAGGACCGTTCGTAGGGCAGGATGCTCATGGCGACCGCCCAACCGCCGTCGCGCTCACCGAGCATGCGGTCCGCGGGCACCACGACGTCGTCGAAGAACACCTCCGTGAACTCGCGCTGACCATTGATCATCTCGATCGGCGCGACGGTGATGCCCGGGAAGTCCATGTCGACGAAGAACGCGGTGATACCGCGATGGCGCGACTCCTGGGTCCCCGTGCGCGTGAGCAGCACGCACCGATCGGAGTACTGCGCGAGGCTCGTCCACACCTTCTGTCCGTTGATCACCCAACGCGACGCCGTGTATGGATCACCGTCGGGGACGGCGCGGCAGCTCAACGACGCGAGGTCGCTTCCCGAGCCGGGCTCGGAGAATCCCTGACACCACATCTCCTCACCCGACAACAGCTTCGGCACCATCTCCGCCGCGAGGTCGGGTGCTGCGAAGTCGATCACGGTCGGGGCGAGCACCTCGATGAGCGAGAACAAGCCCGGATCGGCGAGGTCCCGACCGGCGAGCGCCGCCCCGAGCTCGGTCCGCAGCATCGGCGAACCACCGAGCCCGCCCACGCGCTCCGGCCACCCGTATCGCATCCAGCCCGCGTCGAACAGGACCGACTTCACGCGCTGCATCTGAGCCATGTGCTCGTCGAGCGTTCCCGGCGGTGCGAACGTCGGAGACAGCTCGGCGAGGTGCGTGTCGAGCCACGCTGCGAGCTCGGCTCGAAAATCCGCGATCAGGGGTGGCTGGTCCATGGCCTGAGGAGAGCCCCTTGTTGGAAACGTCGCATCCGCTTGGCGAGAGAGCGATTCTCGCGTAGCGTAACGGTGCCGGTGCGCTCGCAGCCAGATGCCGGGCCGCCGCCGGTCGAGTGCTCTCGCGGAGGGGGAAGGCGCCGTGACCATGTGGCACGAAGAGCTCCTGCTGATCGACGGGAAACTGGTCCCGGCCGAGGACGGCGGGACCTACGAGACGATCGGGCCCGCGACCGAGGAGGTCCTCGGCACGGCCGCCGACGCGACGCCCGGTGATACCGAGCGCGCGATCGCCGCAGCCCGGCGCGCGTTCGACACGACGGAATGGTCCCGTGATCACGATTTCCGCGTGCGGTGCCTGCGTCAGCTCCACCAGGCGTTGCTCGACAACGGCGACCATCTGCGCAACCTCCTCGTGCAGGAGGTCGGCGCGCCGATCTCGATCACCTATGGCGCGCAGCTCGACGGCCCCGTCGAGGTCGTGCGTTGGTATGCGGACGTGCTCGAGGGTTACGAGTTCGTCGAGGACCTCGGCGACCGGGAGAGCTTCGGACGCATGAACCACCGCTGGATCGAGAAGGAGGCCGCCGGCGTCGTCAGCGCGATCACCGCGTACAACTATCCGATCCAGCTCGCGTTGGCGAAGCTCGCGCCGGCACTCGCGGCCGGGTGCACCGTCGTGCTCAAGGGCGCGCCCGACACGCCGTGGGCCGCGCTCGCGCTCGGCAAGCTCATCGCCGAGTCCACCGACATCCCACCGGGAGTCGTCAATGTCATCACCTCCTCCGACAACGCCGTCGGCGAGTTGATGACGACACATCCCGACGTCGACGTCATCTCGTTCACCGGTTCGACGCCCGTGGGTCGCAGGATCATGGCGGCTGCGAGCGCGACCGTGAAGCGCGTGTTTCTCGAGCTGGGAGGCAAGTCGGCGTTCGTACTCCTCGACGACGGCGACATCGCGATGGGCGCGTTGTTCTGCGCGTTCGCGACGATCTCGCATTCCGGTCAGGGCTGCGCGATCACGTCACGGCTCCTGGTGCCGCGTGACCGCTACGACGAGGCGGTCGACGCCGCGCGTTCGACGCTGGCCGGCGTGGCATACGGCGACCCGGCCGACCCGGCGAACATGATGGGCCCGCTCATCAGCGCGCGTCAGCGCGAGAAGGTCGCCGGCTACGTCGACCGGGCGCTCGCCGACGGAGCAAGAGCCGTGATCGGTGGGCATGCGCCGGCGCATCTCTCGCGAGGCTTCTTCTACGAGCCGACGATCCTCGTCGGTGCCGACGAGAACTCGGCGGTGGCGCAGGAAGAGTTGTTCGGTCCGGTGCTCGTCGTGCTCCCGCACGACGGCGACGACGACGCGGTGCGGATCGCCAACAACTCGATCTTCGGTCTGTCGGGCGGCGTCATGAGCAACGACCGGGAGCGCGCGGTTGCGGTCGCCCGCCGGATCCGCGCCGGCACGATGAGCGTGAACGGTGGCGTTTACTACGCGCCGGATGCACCGTTCGGGGGCTACAAGCAGTCGGGGATCGGGCGGGAGATGGGCGTGGCCGGTCTCGCCGAATTCCTCGAGCTCAAGACGTTCGCGGAGCCCGCCGGTTGAACAGGGAGCGCTACCGCGTCGTCCAGTGGGCGACCGGCAACATCGGCACGCGCGCGCTGCGCGAGGTGATCCGGCATCCGTCCCTCGACCTCGTCGGGCTCCTGGTGTACGACCCGGAGAAGGAAGGTGTCGACGCCGGGCTGCTCTGCGGGGAGAAGCCCGTGGGCATCAGCGCGACGACCGATCGGGCGGCGATTCGCGCGCTCGAAGCCGACTGTGTGCTCTACATGCCGCGCGCCGTCGATCTCGATGATGTCGTGGCGCTGCTGGAGGCAGGCACCAACGTCGTCACGACGTGCGGCGAGTTCCATGACGAAGGGCGCCCGCTCGGGGAGGAGAAGCGCACACGCCTCCTCGACGCCTGTGAACGCGGTCGTGCTTCGGTGTACGCGACGGGCAGCAGCCCGGGGTTCATCACCGACGCGCTGCCGTTCGCATTGCTCTCGTTGCAACGTCGTGTCGACCTGATCGAGATCGACGAGTTCGCGGACCTCTCACAGCGTGATTCGCCCGAGCTCCTCTTCGACCTTATGGGGTTCGGGAGACCGATGGACTCCTACGACGCGAGACGATCGTCGTACCTTCTCGCCGCGTTCGGGCCCTCCCTCGGTGTCCTGGCTCGCGCGGCGGGCCGGCCGGTCGACGAGTGGGCGAGCGCAGGGGAGGTCGCACCGGCGCGTCGCGACACGAAGATCGCCGCCGGCGATCTGGCTGCGGGAACGATCGCCGCGCAAAGAACGACCATCATTGGACGCAGCAAGGGCGACGACGTCGTGCGCTTCTCGCCGACGTGGTACTGCACGACCGACGTCGGCGAGAGCTGGGACCTGCGCTCGACCGGATGGCGCGTTCGCATCCACGGGGACGCGCCGCTCGACGTCGGCTTGCCGTTCCCGATCGCGGTCGAGGACCTCGGCTCGTTCACACCCGCATACACCGCGAACCGCCCCGTCAACGCGGTGCCCTATGTCTGTGCAGCCGCTGCCGGGATCCTGTCGACGGCTGATCTGCCACCGATCACTCCCGCAGGACCGGCCTGACGGTGCAAACTGCCGCTCTGCAAACCAACGAGGAGAAGACGAGATGGGTCTGTTCGACGCGTTCCGGTACGACGGTAAGCGGGCGCTCGTGGTGGGTGCCGCGAGTGGGATGGGCGCCGCCACCGCAGAGGTCGTGCAGGACGCCGGCGCGGAAGTCGTGGCGATGGACTTCGCGGAGATCACGCTGCCTGGTGCGAAGGCCATCCACGTGAACCTCGGCGACAAGGCGTCCATCGACGCTGCAGTGGAGCAGATCGGTGGACCCGTCCACGCGGTGTTCTCGTGCGCGGGTGTTGCCGACGGCACGCCCGGTATCGAGAAGATCAACTGGATCGGACACCGCTATCTGATCGACCTGCTGCTCGACCGCGATCTGTTGGGTCGTGGTGGTGCCATCGGCTTCATCTCGTCGGCGGCCGGCCTGGGCTGGGAGCCCAACCTTCCGACGCTGAAGGAGTACCTCGACGTCGTCGACTACGACGCCGCGTCGCAGTGGGCCCA
>CAZJSY010000214.1:0-5513 GCA_964548555.1 uncultured Burkholderiales bacterium | reverse complement strand
GGATCACGGTCGTGATCGGCAGGCCGAAGCGCGCCGCGGTGTCGAGCTCCATGGCATGGAAGCCGAACGAACCGTCACCGACCACCCACACGACCTGTGTGTCGGGACGCGCGCACGCGGCGGCGAGCGCGAATCCGATCCCGTGACCGATGCAACCCAGGTTCCCCATCGTGGGCGTCCGGCCCGGCTCGTACGCCGCGAAGGTCGCGTTGGCCCACATGAGCATGTTGCTGGCATCCGCGATGACCGTCGCGTCGCGTGACAGCAGCCCGCCGAGCTCCATGCAGACCCGCAGGGGGTGCAACGGCACGGCCTCGGAGCGGGCGAGGTCCTGTTTGGCCGCGCTGATCCGCTGCCGCTGCCCCTGAAGTGCCGCGATCCAGTCGTCGGTGGCCATCGGTTGCGCCTTCTCGCTGAGCATTCGAAGCGACGCCTTCGCGTCGGCGACGATCCCGAGGCTCACCGGCACCCGGTTGCGCCCGATCTCGGCCGCGTGAACGTCGATCTGGATCATGTGGTCGAGATGCGGGAAGAACCCGTAGCCGAAGAAGTAATCGAGCTGTTTCCCGATGACGAGCAGCACGTCGGCCTGGTACACGACGTTCTGCCAGTCCTGCCCGAAACACAGTGGATGGTCGTCGGGGACGATTCCCCGGGCCGCTTGACGGGTGACGACCGGGATGCGGCTGCGTTCCACGAACGTCTGCAGCTCGTCGCCCGCGCCGGCCCACCACACCCCGCTGCCCGCCACGATCGCAGGACGGCGTGCGCCCGCGAGGAGCTCCAATGCGCGGGCGACGGCCGCGTCGTCGGGACCACCACCGGTCGCCGGCGCGCCCGCGCCGGCGGTCGAGGGAACCGTCACGTCCGCCTCGTCGACGACGCTGTGCACGAGATCGATCGCGAGCTCGAGGTAGACCGGGCCGGGGCGGCCGCTCGTCGCCTCGCGGAACGCGAGGTCGACGTATTCGGGGATTCGTTCCGCGTGGAAGACGCGCCGGGCCCACTTCGTGACGGGCCGCACGACCTCGAGCTGGTCGAGCGATTCGACTTCACCGGAGTCCTGACCGCGCAGGGTCGCGGCGCCCGCGATGCAGACCATCGGCGAACCGCTGTTGAACGCGTTCGCGATTCCCGTCAGCGCGTTGGTGAGGCCCGGTCCGGCCGTGACGAGGCAGACGCCCGGCTGTCCTGTCGCGAGCGCCCATCCTTCGGCGGCATGCGCCGCCGCGGCTTCGTGCCGTACGTCGACCACGGTGAGGCCGAGCGCCTTCGCGGCGTTCCACGTGGGATCGATGTGACCTCCGGCCAGCGCGAACACGTGGCTGACGCCGGCGCGCTGGAGCGCACGGGCGACGAGCACGCCGCCCGTCACCGCGCGCCGCCCAACGCTCTCAGCCACCCGAGGGCTCCCCGTCGAGCAACTCGGTGAGGAGCCGGCGGACCGCGTCCACGCGCATCTCGCTCGGCGTTGCGTCGTTCTGCTCGCCCAGTGCGATGACGTCGTCGCGCTCGATGCCGTAGACGCGCGCCACGACGTCGACCGCGGGGCCGCCCGACTCCGGGTGTACGACTCCGAGCGTGTTGCTGTAGAGCGTGATCGGATGGAAGCCGGCCGTGAAGAGCATCCAGCCGAGAACGCAGAATCCTCCGTCACCCATGAGGATGCCCGCGTTCAGGCGCGGCGGCAGCGTGTCGCGTGCCCGCGTCAGCAGATCCCGGTTCACAGCATTTCCGGCACGTGGGGACCGCCGCCGACGTAGATCGTCTCCCCCGACAGGAAGCTCGCCGCGTCGGAGGCGAGGAAGAGGATCGGATACGCGATCTCTTCGGGTCGGCCCGCCCGTCCGACCGCATTGGAGGCGCCGCCGACGGCATCGGGATCACGGCCGATTCGGTGCATCTCCTTCACGAACCCCTCGGATGCGACCGCACCCACTGCGATGCAGTTCACACGGATGCCCTTGGGCGTGAGGGCGCCTGCCAGTGTCTTGGTGAGGTTGTTCACTCCCGCCTTCGCTGCGCCGTAGGGGGCGACATAGGGAAGGCCGAGCTGACTCGCCCCCGACGAGATGTTGACGATCGCGCCGCTGCCCTGCTCGATCATGTGCTGCGCCGCGGCCTGTGACAGCAGGAAAACACTTCGCAGGTTCAACGCGAGCATGTTCTCCCAGGCGTCGACGGTCCAGCTCTCCAGCGGATAGGAGTGCGACCCACCCGCGTTGTTGACCAGAATGTCGATGCGCCCGTGCTCGCGGATCGTCGCGTCGATCAACGCCTGACATTGCGCGGGATCGCGAACGTCGGTGGGTACGACGAGCGCACGTCCACCACGTTCCCGTACTTCGGCCGCGACTTTCTCGAGATTGTCGACCTTCCTGCTGGCGAGCACGACCGGCGCACCGGCATCGGCGAAGAGGAGTGCCGTCGCGCGGCCGATTCCCGTACCCCCGCCGGTGATCACCGAGACGCGACCCGCGATGTCGAACGCGTCCAGCGGCACGGCATTCCCCCTTCAGTCGAGAAGAGATTCTCGTCCCGAGCGACGGGTTCCTCAAGGCCCATTGCGGGCTCGGGGCGAACGTCGCATGGCTCTTGATGTTCGACGAGGTCGTGCGATAAGCAACACCGCCGCACAGCGCGAAGAGGACGGTGGGGTCATGTCGCTGCGAGTCGTCGGTGCCGGTCTCGGCCGAACGGGGACGAACTCCTTGAAGCTCGCGCTGGAGGAGCTTCTCGGCGGTCCCTGCTACCACATGATCGAGGTGTTCGAGCACCCCGAGCACGTCGCGCTGTGGCAGCAGGCCGTCGACACCGGCGAGGCACCGTGGGACGAGATCTTCCGCGGCTATGCCGCCGCGGTCGACTGGCCGGTCGGTTCGTTCTACCGCGAGCTCGCCGACGCGTATCCCGATGCGGTGGTGCTGCTGTCGACACGCGACACCGAAGGTTGGTGGAGAAGTGCGCACGCCACCATCTTCAACTTCCCGCAGTTCGAGACGGCGCCCGAGACGCGTGACTGGCTGCGCATGGTCACCGGGATGATGGCCACCCGGTTCACCGACAAGCTCGACGACGAGGCGGCCGCGAAGGCCGCGTACGAACGGCACAACGCGGAGGTACGCGCGTCGGTGCCGTCGGAGCGCCTGCTCGAGTGGCAACCGGGCGACGGATGGGAGCCCCTCTGCGACGCGCTGGGCGTCGCCGTTCCCGAGACGCCGTTCCCGCACGTCAACACGACGGCGGAGTTCCGGGCACGGGCGGGACTCGACGTCACCGCCTGAGCGCAGCCGGCGCCTTCAGCGCCCCCACCTCGAGAGGCTGTCGGTGTTGGCGAGGAGTACGGCACCGTTCTCCTGAACCGGCTGCGCGAACGCGCCGTAGTTCTTCGTGTCCTCGATGTGGCGCAGCACACCGGGCGCGGCGGTGATGTCGATGACGAAGAGCCCGTTGTCGTGCGCCGCGAGGTCGGTGCCCGCGACGTGACCACCGCCGCACATCAACAAGCCGTTGGAGTTCAACGAGCAGGGGCCGAGAACGTTCGACGGCAGCGGGATCTCGAACGGTTGGCCTCCGCGCGACATCAGGTTCCCCGTGGCGGGGTCGAGCTCGCGCACCGACCCGGCAGCAGAGGTTCCGCCCTGCGGTTGCCATACCCCGGGCGACGTCTGGGTCCACGTACCGGTCGTGGTCGCATTGCTCGCCACGAACAGGCGGGAACCGTCCCACACGCCACCCGCGAGCGGAGCAGAGGTCCCGTCGACGCTGAACGTTCCGGCGAGCGCCTGCCACACGGGCGCGCCACTGTCTTGCCGGTAGACGCGGAACCAGCCGTCCTTGTTCGTCGCTCCGACCAGATCCACACCGTTGCCTCGGAACAGGATCGGGCTCGATGCATAGTCGGGGTCGCCCGTGACCTGCGGTGCCGTCGCCTTCCACACCAGCTGTCCGTTGCGACCGTCGAGCTTCAGGATGCTGTACTGCTCGAAGCCGGCTTCCGTGTTCGGATGCGCGTTCGCTTGCGCGTCGGTCACCGACCCGGTTGACACGTACACGTTGCCCGCGCCGTCGACCGCGGCGTCGTACCAGTCGCCCGCGCCGACGAAACCGTCGGGCACCATCTTGTGGATCCACAGCAGTGCGCCCGTGTTCGCGTCGTACGCGCGCACCTGCCCTTGGACGAACGGCGTGTCGCAGTTCGAGGACACCCCGATGATCACCTTGCCGTTCGCGACGGTCGGGGTCGACCACGCGTACACGTCGTTCTGAGTGGTCGACGGGATCTGCACCAGCGATCGCCAGACCGTGGAGCCGTCGCTGCCCCTGAGCTCGTACAGGTAGCCGTCGGGTGAGTGGAAGTAGAGCAGCGGGTTGCCCGCTCCGTCGTCTTGCACGTTCACGCTCGACACGATCCCGAGCTGTTGCACGCACGTCTGCTTCGGCTGGTACGCGATGAACTTCGACCACCTGACCGTGCCGTCGCCTTCGTTGATCGCATAGAGGCACCCGAAGTTGGAGCCTTCGTAGATCACGCCGCGGAACACCACCGGTGTCGCGAGCCAGCCGCCGCCCGTCGGTGCGCCGTTGCACCCCGGCGCCTGGAGGCGCCACTTCTGCGTCAACGATCCGACATCGGCCGCGCTCAACAGCGGGTCGGCGGTCCGGCTCCCGTGGCCCGCGTCGGCGAGCCTGCTCGTCCAGTCGACACCGGGAAGGCATCCGACCTGCCCGCCGGGCACCATGCTCATCCCCCGTGCGACGTCCTGACCGGGCCAGGCCGGCGCGCCGAAGAGCTGGGCGCGGTCGGGTGCCGGTCCGGAACCGAGGGCGAAGGGATGGGGTCCGCCCCAGCCGTCGATCACCACGGCGCCACCCGCGTTCGCGCCCGGCAGCGCGCTGACACCGCGGGCGATCGCCCACGGCTTCCAGTACGCCGCGGTCGCAAGATCGACCGGAGCCGGCGCCTTCGGCGTCGTACCTGCGGCCCCGATGGCGAACGGGTGCAGGCCTCCCCAGGCGTCGAGGATGTAGCCACCGGCGAATCCGGTGCCGTCGGTGAGGATCGTGACGCCTCGCGCGATGTCCCAACCCTGCCAGTACGGAGTGCCCGACAAGACCGGTGCCGGGACGTTGGGATCGATCGCGAAGTAGTGCAGCGCGCCCCAGCCGTCGAGTACGAACCCACCCGCAGGCGGGCTCAGCGGATTGCGGGGATCACTGGGCACGAGCGCGACCCCTCGCGCGATGTCGACGGGCTTCCAGTACGGACCACCGATCGGTGCCGGCGGCGCGGCGCGGCCGTTGATGCCGAACGGATGCAGGCCGCCCCAACCGTCGAGTGTGTAACCGCCGAAGGAACTGCAGTTGGCCGCGTCGCCCGGACGCACGGCGACGCCGCGCACGATGTCCCAACCGGGCCAGTACGGCGCGCCGTCGAACCTTCGGATGACGGGCACGGTCGCGTAGCTCACGATGTGCATGCCGCCGAAGCCGTCGACCACGACACCTTCGGA
>CAZJSY010000213.1:0-5521 GCA_964548555.1 uncultured Burkholderiales bacterium | reverse complement strand
CGAGCACGTCGACGAGCGCAAGGCATCGATCCTCCGGGCCATCGTGGAGGAATACGTCGAGACGGCGCAGCCCGTCGGCTCGGCGACGATCGCGCGGTCGCGTGATCTGGGCGTCTCCAGCGCGACCGTCCGCAACGACATGACGGTGCTCGAGCGCGAGGGATACCTCGTGCAACCGCACACCTCGGCCGGCAGGATCCCGACCGACCGCGGCTATCGCTTCTTCGTCGATCACTTCACCCGCCCCGGCCTCCCCGTGGGCCAGCGGCGGGAGGTCGCGGACTTCTTCACGCGTGCGCACCACGCCCTCGAGGACCTGCTCCACGAGACGAGCCAATTCCTTGCTCGGATCACGGACCATGCCGCGGTCGTGGTCGGTCCCCAGCCCGACGCCGCCCGGGTGCGCAGCGTGCAGCTCGTGTCGCTGCAGCCGAATCTCCTCGTCGCGGTCGCAGTGATGTCGAACGGCACTGTCGAGAAGGAGCTCATCGCGCTCGAAGCCGACATCACGGTCGACAACCAGCAGCTCAACCGGATCAGCGCGCGTCTCACCGAGTCCCTTCAAGGGGAGCGCCTCGCCGCGGTGAGACCGCCGTCGGGCACGGGTGATGCACAGGTCGACGCCGTCACGGGACGCGTCTGCGAGGCCCTGGCCTCGCGGGCAGCGGACGCCTCGGAACCCTTCTACGTCGGTGGCGCGAGCCGGCTCGCGGCCGAGGGTCCCGACTTCTCGACGCACGAGAGTGCGGCCCGGCTGCTCGAGCTGCTCGAACACCAGGTGGTCGTCGTCTCACTCGTGCGCAACCTCATCGACCAGGGGCTCACCGTCCGGATCGGCGCGGAGAACAACCTGGCCGAGTTGCGGGAATGCTCACTCGTGCTCGCGCCGTACATCATCGAAGGCAACGTTGCGGGTACCGTCGGGGTGCTCGGCCCGACCCGGATGGATTATCAGCAGGCGCTCGCAGCCGTTGCTGCGGTCTCCGACCAGCTCGGTCGTCTGCTCTCAGGATGACGGGGACGCAACCCATCGATGCCTGATTACTACGAGCTCCTCGGTGTGGCCCGCAACGCCACCGACGACGAGATCAAGCGCGCGTACCGCGCGCTCGCGCGCCGGTACCACCCGGACGCGAACCCGGGCGACGTCGAAGCCGAAGCCCGGTTCAAGGAGATCAGCGTCGCCTACGAGACGCTGCGCGATCCGGAACGTCGCCGCCGCTACGACATGTTCGGCGAGGCGCCCACCTCGGCTGCGGGTGCAGGTGCCGCCGCCGACGGCTTCGGGCTCAACGACCTCTTCGACGCCTTCTTCGGCGGCGACCTCTTCGGGAGCCGCCGAGGCCCGACTGGGCCGGTCCGCGGGGCCGATCTCGAGACCCGCGTCGATCTGACGCTGGCGGAAGCGGCCTTCGGCGCGACCCGCACCGTTCAGGTGCGAATGCCCGTCTCGTGCCCGCGCTGCGAAGGCTCGGGGTGTGAGCCCGGGACGCACCCGGCGCGCTGCGAGACCTGTGGCGGTGTCGGCGAGGTGCGTCAGGTCCGGCGCTCGCTGCTCGGCCAGGTCGTCACCGCGAGCCCGTGCACGGTGTGCGGCGGGACCGGGACCCGGATCCCGTCGCCCTGTCACGACTGCCGGGGCGACGGTCGTGTCGGCGAGACCCGTGAAATCGAGGTCGAGGTGCCGGCGGGCATCCATCACGGGCAGCGGCTGTTGTTGCGCGGACAGGGGCCGGCGGCGCCGCGCGGCGGAGTGCCGGGCGACCTCTACGTCGGCGTCGCGGTCGCGCCCGACCCGCGCTTCGAGCGTCAAGGCGACGACCTCGTGCACGTGCACCGGGTCGCGATGACCCAGGCGGCCCTCGGCGCCGAGATCCCGATCGAGACGCTCGACGGTGAGGAGGTACTCACCGTGCCGGCCGGTACCCAGGCCGGACGGGTCTTCCGGCTCAAGGGCAAGGGCATGCCCTCCACCGCCGGTCGGCGTGGCGATCTCGTGGTCGAGATCCGAGTGGAGACGCCCGAACGGCTCGCGCCCGAGGAGGCCGAGCTCCTCCGCCAGTTCGCGGAGCTTCGCGGTGAAGAGGTTGCCTCGATCGAGCCCGGCTTCTTCTCCCGGATCCGCTCCGCGTTCCAGTAACGGTGGACCGGGCGGTCGGCTTCGCCGCGGCCTACCCGGCGGTGGCCCACGTCCTCGTCGACGAGCTGGCCGACGAGTGCACCGTGCAGGGATCCGACGGCCACCACCTGCAGCGCGTGCGGCGCATCCGTACCGGTGAGGCGGTCACTGCGTCCGACGGGCGAGGCAGCTGGCGGCCGTATGAGGTCGTGGCGACCTCGAAGGCCGAAGTGCGATTGGCCGCCCTCGGGCCCGCGCGCAGCGAGCCGGTGCTCGAGCCGGGGCTCGCGGTGGCCTTCGGGGCGACGAAGGGTGACACGCCCGATCTCGTCACCGGCCAGCTCACCCAACTCGGGGTCGACCGGATCGTTGCCGTCACCATGGCCCGCTCCGTGGCCCGATGGGATGGTCCGCGGGCGGGCCGCGCCCGTCAGCGACTGGAGCGTGTGGCCCGGGAGGCGGTCATGCAGTGCCGGCGTAGCCGGCTGCCCGAGATCGCGGTCGAATCGTCGCTCGACGCCCTGCTCCAGCACCCCGGCCTCGTCGTCGCCGACCGGCGCGGCGCCGGCCCGGCGGAAGTGCCCCGAGCCGCACCGGCCGGATGGCTCCTGCTCGTGGGTCCGGAGGGCGGCTTCGACGACGCGGAGCGCGAACGGCTCGGCGGCGTCCCGGCCGTTTCGCTCGGCCCGTTCCAGCTCAGGGCGGGCACAGCCGCAACCGCGGTGGCGGGATGGTTCACTTCCCGTCGCCAAACGGGTATGTTTTCGCGCGAGACAGAGCCAAGCTCGCGCGATTAGCGCGAGAACAACCAATTTTGTGAGGTGCGCTGATAATGTGCCGCTGGGCGGGTCCGGGCACGGGGGCGGTTTGAGATGAGTGGAACTCGCGTCGGTGAGCGACTGCGGGCGATCAGACGCCAGAAGGGCCTGTCACTCCACGACGTGGAGGCCCGGTCGCAGCAGGAGTTCAAGGCCTCGGTGCTCGGAGCGTACGAGCGCGGGGAGCGGGCGATCTCCGTCCCCCGGCTCCTGCGGCTCGCCGAGATCTACGAGGTCCCGGGTGATCAGCTGCTTCCCCGCGAGCTCGAGATGGAGATCAACCTCACGGAGGGTGTCTCCACGTCGATCGACAACGGGTTCACGATCGATCTCGTTGCGCTCCACGCGCTCGACGACCCGGACGCGCAGGTGCTCTCGCGGTATGCCGCCACGATCCAGCTGCAGCGTCAGGACTTCAACGGGCGTCTGCTGACGATCCGCAGCGACGACCTCCGGGTGCTGGCCGCTGTGCTGGGACGACGGCCCGAGGAGCTCGGCGTGCGGCTCGAGCAGCTCGGCCTCCGCGCTCGCGCCTGACCCGTTGCCCTCGGCGCCGGCTCCGGCCGTCTCCGTCCGCCGGCCTCGTCGCTGATGCCCGACTGCCTGTTCTGCGCGATCGCGGCCGGCGACATCCCGTCCGATCGCGTTCTCGAGACCGACACGATCGTCGCGTTCCGTGACGTGAACCCACAGGCCCCGGTGCACGTGCTCGTCATTCCCCGCCGTCACGTCGAGCACCTCCAGGTGCTCGACCCACGCGAACCGCTGCTCGCCGATCTCGTCGAGGCCGTCCAGCGTGTCGCCGAGCAGGAGGGCATCGCGACGGGGTATCGCACGATCGCCAACGTGGGACGCGAGGCCGGCATGTCGGTCCCTCATCTGCATCTCCACGTGCTGGGGGGCCGCCATATGGGCTGGCCTCCGGGCTGAGTCGAACGCTTCGGCTGCGACGGCACGACCGCTACGCTTTCGATCGACGTGTCCTCCACCCAGGTCAAGATCCTCGTCCCGGGCAACCATCTGATGGTCGGCCTCCTCGGACAGCGGGACGAGCTACTGCGCATGGTGGAGCGCGCGTTCCCGGTGTCGATCCACGTCCGCGGCAACGAGATCACCGTCACCGGAGAGCCCGACGAAGCGGAGCGCGTCGCCAACCTCTTCGAAGAGATGGTCATGCTGCTCGAACAGGGCCACCACCTCGATCGTGAAGGCGTCGGTCGCAGCATCGAGATGCTGAAGGCCGATCAGCGACCGAGCGAGGTGCTCTCCACCGAGGTCCTGCGCGGACGCAAGTCGGTGAGACCCAAGACCGCCGGCCAGAAGCGCTTCGTCGACGCCGTGCGCGAGAACACCGTCACCTTCGCGATCGGCCCCGCTGGTACGGGCAAGAGCTACCTCGCGGTCGCGCTCGCAGTGCAGGCGCTACAGGCCAAAGAGGTCAACCGGATCATCCTCACCCGGCCCGCCGTCGAGGCGGGGGAGCGGCTCGGATTCCTTCCCGGCGACGTCCTCGCGAAGGTCGACCCGTACCTTCGGCCGTTGTACGACGCCTTGTACGACATGCTCGAACCCGACGTCGTCACACGGTTGATGGAGCGAGGCGTGATCGAGGTCGCGCCACTCGCGTACATGCGCGGTCGGACGCTCAACGACTCGTTCATCATCCTCGACGAAGCGCAGAACACGACGCCGGAGCAGATGAAGATGTTCCTGACCCGGCTCGGGTTCGGGTCGAAGATCGTCGTCACCGGTGACGTCACCCAGATCGACCTGCCCGAGGGCCGGGGCCGTTCCGGTCTGCCCGCGTTGGAGACCGTCCTCGACGGCATTCCCGGACTCGTCTTCGTGCATCTCGGCTCACGCGACGTCGTGCGGCATCGCATCGTGCAGGACATCGTCGACGCCTACGAGCGGCGCGAGAAGACGAAGTGACGCCATTACCCGAGCGCTCGCGGAGGGAGTAATGACTCTCGAAGTGTTCGCGGCCGACGAGCAACACGACGTTCCCGTCGACATGTTGCGCTGGGTACGGCTCGCGCGCATGGTGCTCGAGGAGGAGCAGGTGCCCGGCGGGGCGGAGCTGTCGTTGATCTTCGTCGACGAGAACGCCATCGCCGACCTCAACGAGCGATTCCTCGGCGGGTCGGGCCCCACCGACGTGCTCGCATTCCCGATGGACGACGACATCGTCCCGGCCGGACGCCAACCCGACCAGGGCGGACGCGGACCGGGCTCACCCAGTGAGCCGGGCGAGCCTCCCGCCATGATCGGCGATGTCGTCGTGTGCCCCGCATACGCGCAGCGCGAGGCCGAGTCGCGTCGCAAGCCGCTCGACGACGAACTTGCGCTGCTCGTTGTCCACGGGGTCCTGCACCTGTTGAGCTACGACCATGCGGAGGAACAGGAGACCGAGGCGATGCAGCGGCGCGAACGTGAGCTGCTCGACCGGTTCCGCCGTCTGGAGCAGGAGGGCTGACGGGGTGCGACGACCCCCACAGGATCGGCGCGGTGGTGCGTGGTGAGGTCCACCGACTGGATCATTCTCGCGGTCGTCATCGTGCTGTTCTTCGTGTCGACCCTGATG
>CAZJSY010000212.1:0-5640 GCA_964548555.1 uncultured Burkholderiales bacterium | reverse complement strand
ATGCTCGATGGGGCCGGGTGAGAAGAAGTCGGTCAGGAGTGAGAACGAGTAGAAGTCGCCGTGGAACTTCAGCGGCGCCTCACCCTGGAACGCGTCCCAGATCGCGTGCAGCGCACACACGTACTCGCGAAGTCGCGACCCCGGATGCGAGAACGGTGTCGAGAACCGCCGTTGCACGTGCGCCTTCACCTGCGAGCCGAGGCCGAGCACGAACCGGCCGCCGCTCACGGCGGCCAGGTCCCACGCGACTTGGGCCGTGACCATCGGGCTGCGCGGGAACGCGACCGCGACATCGGTTCCCAGCACGAGCTGATCCGTCGCGAGTGCCGCCGCGCCGATCGGCAGGAACGGGTTGTGCGACGACTCCGTGAACCAGAGTCCGGCGAAACCGAGCCGCTCGGCCTCGCAGGCGAGTGCCGGCACGTCCGCGAGCGGAGTTCCCAGGCAGTAGAGGTCCAGATTCACGCGACGAAACAGTACATTGAGGTAGCCGATTGCGCCATCGCAGCCTCCTTCGGCTCCCCCTGGAGCTTCGGCGGCCGAAACAGTATAATCAGTTTACCTATGGGGGACGTCCTGGTCCGGGGTGGCACCGTCGTCGACGGCACCGGAGCGGCCGCGTTCGCGGCCGACGTGAGGGTCCGCGCGGGCCGGATCACGGAGGTGGCGCCGGCACTGCGTCCCGACGGCGAGCAACAGGTCGACGCGAGCGGCGCGTTCGTGACGCCCGGCTTCATCGACACCCACACGCACTTCGACCCGCACCTCTTCTGGGATCCGTTGTGTGACCCGGTTCCGCAGCACGGCGTCACCACGGTGCTCTTCGGCAACTGTTCGTTGTCCCTCGCTCCGGTGCGTCCGGCGAGTCGTGAAGAGCTCGGCCGGCTGTTCTGCTACGTCGAGGACCTCCCCGAGGCGGCGTTCGACGCGGCCGTCCCATGGTCGTGGGAGTCCTACGCGCAGTATCTGGACGTCGTGGGCGGTCACCGCTACGGGGTCAACGTCGCATCGCTGGTCGGCCACGGTCCGTTGCGGATGTACGTGATGGGCGAGGACGCGTGGGAACGGGCCGCGACCGAGCAGGAGCGCGCCGGCATCGCCGCGCTGCTCGACGAATGCCTCGCGGCCGGGGCCTTCGGTATGTCGAGCTCGCTGGGCTTCGACGAAGACCGACGCAAGCGCCCCGTGCCGAGTCGGATCGCCGACGACGCCGAGCTCGGCACCCTGATGGACGTGGTCGCGCAGCGCCGGCGTGTGGTGCAGTTCATTCCCGCTGCGACGCATGGCCAGATGCGTCGCGACGTTCGCCGGATGATCGGTCTCACGGCGTCGCGCGACGTCGTCAGCACCTTCATCGGGATCTTCTTCGAAGAGAACCATCCCGAGCGGGCCGTCGAGATGCTCGACTGGATCGGCGACGAGCAGCGCCGGGGCCTGCGCATGTACCCGCAGATCTCACCCCGCAGCTTCGACATCCGTGTCAACTGGAACGGCGGCATGTCATTCTTCGCGTTGCCCGAAGGCTGGCACCGCTTCGTGCAGGCCGATCTCGAGGCGAAGCGCCGGCTGGTCGAGGAACCCGCCTGGCGGCAGACGGCGCGTCGCGAATGGGACCGCGTGGGGCGCGGAATGTTCCCGCACCAGCGTCCCGATCTCGTCCGTCTAGTCGAGGTCACACGACCGGAGAACGAGCAGTGGCTCGGCGCGTCGCTCGCCGATCTGGTCGATGCGCGTGGGGGTCACCCGTCCGACGTGCTCGCCGACTGGGTTCGCGACAACGACCTGCGCCCCGGCGTCGTGGGCGTCGGCGTGCTCAACGCCGACCCGGACGGCGTGGCCGCGACCGTGCGCCACCCGGCGAAGATCATCTCGAACAGCGACGCGGGCGCGCACTTGCAGATGTTCTGCGCGGTCGGTGACACGACGTTGCTCCTCGCCCGACACGTACGCGATCGCGGTGACCTGACGATCGAGCAGGCGGTGTCGGAGCTCACCAAGCGTCAGGCCGACGTGTTCGGCTTCGACGGGCGTGGCGTCATCACGCCGGGCGCGGCCGGTGATCTCGCAGTGTTCGCGCTCGACGATCTCGCGTTCGAAGCCGAGGTCTTCGCCCACGACCTTCCGGCCGGCGCGCCGCGCCTTCGCCGGCCACCTGGTGGGTTCCGCGCCACGATTGTCGACGGCGAGGTCGCGCAGCTCGACGGCACGCTCACAGGCGCACGCGCCGGCCGGCTTCTCGCCCCATGAAATGCAAAAGGAGTTGAAGTGACGGATCTCAATCCCATCAGAGCCGGACTCGATCACCCGGTGATCGACGGCGACGGGCACTTGTTGGAGGTGCTGCCGGTCGTCTTCGACTTCGTGCGCGAGGAGGCCGGTTCGGCGGTCGCCGACCGGCTGCGGAGCTTCAACCAGCAACGGTTCACGAGCGGCAAGGGCTTCCTGCCCGTGCGCGTGTTCCACGGACTCCCCGCCGAGAACACGCTCGACCGCATGACCGTCACGTTGCCGAAGCTGCTCTACTCGCGCCTCGACGAGCTCGGCATCGACTTCGCGCTCCTCTACCCCAGCTTCGGCCTGACGCTGCTCAGCATCGCCGACGAGGAGCTGAGGCAGGCTGGCGCGCGTGCCCTGAACCGGTATTTCGCGGAGACGTTCGACGGGCTGCGCGACCGGCTCGAACCGGTCGCCGTGATCCCCACGTTCACGCCCGAAGAAGCCGTCCGCGAGCTCGACCACGCCGTCGGTGAGCTCGGCCTCAAGGCGATCGTCATGAGTGGTGTGGTCCCCCGCGACCGCCGTGCCGACGGCGCGCCCGCGTCATGGATCGACACGTTGGGCCACGAGAGCCTGTACGACTACGACCCGCTGTGGGCGCGCTGCGTGGAGCTCGGTGTCGCCCCCGCGTTCCACGGCATCGGGTACGGGTGGGGCAGCCGGGTGTCGTCGCGGAACTACGTGCACAACCACCTCGGGAACTTCGCTGCAGCGCAAGAGGGCGTGTGCCGTTCGCTCGTCATGGGCGGCGTGCCGGCGCGATTTCCCGATCTGCGTCTCGCGTTCCTCGAAGGCGGCGCGACGTGGGCGGCACAGCTCTTCGCGGACCTGGTGGGACACTTCCAGAAGCGCAACCGCGACGCGGTCGTGCAATACGACGACTCGCGCATCGATCTGAAGCTCGCGATGGAGCTGTTCGACTCCTATGCCACCGACCCGATCGTGACGAGGCGCGAGCGATTCGAACGCGGAACGGTCGCGGCCATGAAGGCCGCCACGCAAGAAAGCGACATCGACGACTTCGCCGAGTCGGCGCTGCACGACGTTGGCGACATCGTCGCTGTGTTCGACCGGCTCTTCTTCGGGTGCGAAGCCGACGATCCGATGAACGCGCTCGCGTTCGACGATCGCATGCTCCCGCGTGGCACCCACCTGCAGGCCATGTTCGCGTCCGACATCGGTCACTGGGACGTACGCGACGTCCGTGAGGTGCTGCCCGAGGCGTGGGAGCTCGTGGAGGACGGCCACCTCGACGCGGATCAATTCCGTCAGTTCTGCTTCGGGAACGTCACGAAGATGCTCACCGCGATGAACCCCCGGTTCTTCGAGGGAACATCGGTAGAGGACGCCGTGGAGGCGGAGCTCGCAGCTGCGGCAACGAAGAGCCCCTCATGACCGCAACCGGCGTCGGGACGGGGGCGGCCCGGTTCGTCGGTCAACGTGTGCCGCGGCGCGAAGACGCCCGGCTGCTGACCGGCAGCGGCCGCTACGTCGACGACGTGTCGTTGCCGCGGATGGTGCACGCGGCGTTCGTGCGCAGCCAGGTCGCGCGGGGGCGCATCACACGACTCGACGTGGACGCGGCGCGCGAGCTCCACGGAGTCGTCGCGGTGTTCACGGCCGACGACTTCGACGGCATGGTGCACGAGACGTGGGTCGACATGCTCGGTCCGCCGACCGACGCGACCCCGCCCGGACCGGGCCGGGTCCTGGCGCGGGACGACGTCCGCTTCGTCGGCGACCCGGTGGCGCTCGTCGTCGCCCAGTCCCGCTATGTCGCGGAGGATGCCGCCGAGCTGGTGGAGCTCGAGATCGACCCGCTCCCACCGGTGCTCGACGTCGACGCCGCGATGGCGGATACCGGCGCGCTCGTGCACCCGGAGCTCGGGAGCAACATCGCCCAGCGCATCCCCGCGACGACTGATCCGGACCTCGACCGGACCTTCGCGGACGCGCCGCACGTGTTCACCCAGACGTTCCATCAGCACCGCTACATCTGTGTCCCGATGGAATGCCGCGGGATCGTCTCCGCTTGGGAGCCCCACGCGGGCACGTTGCACGTGACCATGTCGACACAAGGCCCGCACGCCGTGCGGTCGTTTCTCGCACGCGCGCTCGCCGTTGCGGAGAACCGCATCCGCGTCGTCATGGAGGACGTCGGCGGTGGATTCGGCCAGAAGATGTTCGTGATGCAGGAGGAGCTCGCCACCGTTCTGGCGAGCAAGCGACTCGGCCGGCCGGTCAAGTGGATCGAGGACCGTCAGGAGAATCTCGTCGCCGGTCATCACGCGCGTGCCGAACGGCTCACGCTCACGTTCGCCGTCGACGACGACGGCCACGTGCTGGCCGCGAAGGGCTGCCACGTCGAGGACGTCGGGGCGTTCCCCTACCCGGGCAACGGAAGCAGCGCGGCGTTCTCGATGATGATGCTTCCGGGCCCCTACCGCATCCCGAAGGTGGGCTACGACGCGACCGCGGTGTTCACCAACACCTGCGGTCGGTGCGCGTACCGCGGTCCGTGGATGATGGAGACCGTCGCACGGGAGCAGATGATGGATTTCGTCGCCGGCCGGCTCGGGATCGATCCACTCGAGATCCGGCGCCGGAACGTGCTGCAGGTGTCGGATCTGCCGTACACGACGGCGACAGGAATGGTGTACGACGCGATGACGCCCGCGGAGTCGCTCGAGCAGGCGGCCGCGATGATCGATTACGACGAGTTCCGCGCGGAGCAGGCACGCGCGCGAAGCGAGGGTCGGTACATCGGGCTCGGGCTCAGTCTCTACATCGAGCCGTCCGGCATGGCGTACGGCGCGATGGGAAGCGAAGCCGCGACCGTCAGAGTGTCGACAAACGGTCACGTGGAAGTCGCGGTGGGCAGCGCCAGTCACGGACACAGTCTCGAGACGACGCTCGGCCAGGTGGTCGCGGACGCGCTGGGTGTCGACATGGAGGACGTGACGCTCGTGCAGGGTGACACCGCAGCCGCACCGTACGGCGCGGGCACCGGAGGCAGCCGTAGCGCCGTGCTCTACAGCGGCGCGGCGACGGAGGCCGCGCTCGCGGTTCGTGACAAGGCGTTGCGCGTAGCCGCACACGCGCTCGAAGCTGCCCAGGAAGATCTCGAGTTGAGCGGCGGCACCGTCAGCGTGCGGGGAACGCCGTCGGTGAAGATGTCCTTCACCGACGTCGCACGGCTCGCCTATTTCGGCCACGACATGTTCCCGCCCGACCTCACACCGGGATTGGAGGCATCGGCGCGCTTCAAGCCCGCGGGGATGTTCACGTTCACGAACTCCTGCCACGCGGTCACGTGCGAGATCGATCCCGTCACGGGCGCGACGCACCTCGGCCGTTACGTCG
>CAZJSY010000211.1:4459-5686 GCA_964548555.1 uncultured Burkholderiales bacterium | reverse complement strand
CCCGCCGACGCGGCCCGTTCTATCGAGAAACCACCCGAGCCGCAACGACGACCGACGAGGGATCGGCCGCAGAAGCGGGATTGCGAGTGCGCTCTGTCGTTCGCCGAACGATCAGAGGTCCGGAAGACAATTCGGCAACTTCTCGACGAACCACGTGAAGGCACAGATCAGCGCGACGATGAGCGACACGAGCATCCGCTCTGGGATCGTGAAGGTCGACTCCCCGCGGCCGGCGGACCCCGAGTGGTGAGTGCGCGTTGTATCCGAACCGAAGTCCATCACCCGTCCTCCTTCATACTCGGGCCGCGGCGCTGGCGCGGTCGCGGCAAGCTCCTCTGCACGTCGCCGACTCGATCAGCGCGGCCCCGGCTCCACGGCGTCATGGTCCGCCCCACTCCGCGCGCCGAGCTGGAGCGCCGCTGAGCTGTCGACTTCCCGGGCCAGGAAGGCTGTGAGGTCGCGAATCGTGCTCATCAGGGGCGGTGGGAACACGACGGTCGTGTTCTTGTCCACCCCGATCTCGACGAGGCTCTGCAACGTGCGCAGCTGCAACGCGACCGGGTGTTGCAACATGACGTCTGCCGCCGATGCGAGCGAGCCGGCCGCGAGGACCTCGGCGTCCGCGGCGATGATCTTCGCTCGCTTCTCACGTTCGGCTTCGGCCTGCCGAGCCATGGCACGCTGCATCGCCTCCGGCAGCTCGATGTCCTTGAGCTCGACGAGGGTCACGAGAACTCCCCAGTCCTCGGTGGCAACGTCCAAGATCTCCCGAATGCTGGCGTTGATCCGGTCCGTCTCTGCGAGCGTCTCATCGAGGGTGTGGCGGCCGACAACCTTCCGGAGAGTCGTCTGTGCGATCTGGTCGATCGCGGCGGAAACGCTCTCGATCGCAACGAGCGACTTCGTCGCGTCGATAACCCGGTAGTACGCCACGGCTGAGACACCGACACTCACGTTGTCTCGAGTGATGATTCCTTGAGACTGGATCGGCCGGGTCACGATCCGCAGCGACACGCGTCGTAGCCGCTCCACGATTGGCACGATGCGCGTCAGGCCGGCGCTTCTGACGCCGACGACGCGCCCGAACCGGAACAGCACGCCTTGCTCGTACTGCTTCACGATTCGCAGCGAGAGCAACAACAGCGCCACGGAAACAGCGACTATCACGCCAACGACGATCAACACGAGAGTCATCCGGCGTCGCCCTTGCTCCTCGACAGTGCGTAC
>CAZJSY010000211.1:0-4359 GCA_964548555.1 uncultured Burkholderiales bacterium | reverse complement strand
CGGGAGCGTGAGCCAGAAGCTGACGAGCCGGTAGATGACGATCACCGCGACCGCGTGCGCCGCCGGCACTCCCGCGCAGAGGAGCACGAGGGTCATCGACCCTTCGGCGATTCCGATGCAACCGAGCACGGGAAGGCCGCCGATGAGCTGGCTCGCCGCATACGCCCATGGCAGCGCGAACCAGGGGACCGCCAGCTGCAGCGCAAGGAACGCGGCGGCGAGAGCCATCCAATCTGCGACCCAGTTCGACGCACCCAACAGGTAGGAGAGCGCCCACTCGCGACGTGTCAACGCGACGGTTTCGGCGCCCTCGAGCATGGTGGAGTCGACTCGACGCTCCCCCAGACGCGGAGATTGTCGGTGCACCGCACGGCGGGCCCGCTCGTAGACGTGGAGGAGGTAGCCCGTGGCCGCCGCCAACCTGGAGGTACACGCATTCGCGCGGGCCAACACGAGCGCGACACCTACCAAGGCGACGACGGTGAGCACGGTGATGCTGCTCCCCGCGGGCGACAGGGGCGTAATGAGACCCCGCAGTACCGCACTCACGAGCGCGAGCGCGACCAACGTCGATATCGACACGACCCCGGAGGCGATGAGCACCCACACGACCGCTCCCGGCGCGACGTCGCGTCGGACCAAACGCCTGTAGGAATAGGTAGCGGAGAACGCCGAGCCCAATGGCAACACGGCCGATACCGCAGTGCTCGCGTAGGCGAGCGCAATGAAGAACCCGCGGCTTGCGCGCGCCGTCGCGGCCCCCAACATCACCCGCTGCAACTCGGCCGCGAGAACGAACGACGCAAGTTCTGCGATGAGGGCCACCGCGAGCCACAACGGCGTGACCCGTGCGAGCCGCCCCACTGCAGCGAGCAGCATTCGCCATTGCGGTGCGATGGCGACGGCCGCCGCGATGACGATCGTGAGCCGCCACAACCGCGCCGTTCGATGCCGGCGTGGAACGGCGTGGTCGACGGGCGTGCCGTCCGTATCGTTCACGCGGCCGTCGTGTTGCCGGGATCGGCGACCTCGCGTTCCAGCATGCGCGGGCTCTCGATGGCGGCGCTCGGCTCGGCCGCTCGAACCAACCCGTAGACGCTGAGCGCGAGAACCGCACCTTCGATGAAGAGAGCGGCGAGCCCGAGCATCTCGGACCAGTTCCCGACATCCTGGTTGTCGAGCGGACTGCTCACGGTTCGGGTGAAGACGTATCCGAGGATGGCCCCGAGTCCGAGGAGGGCAGCGCGGGCCCACATGCGGCTGTCCGGTGGGGTGAGGAATCCCGCAGCCACGAACACCGTGGCCGCGACAAGCGCGACGAACGCCACACCGAGGAGTGGGGTCGCGTCGAACGTCGCAACGATCTGAAGAAAGTGGATGGCTCCGATGGCGAGCAGCGAGAAAATCGCCGTCGCCCGCAGGACCGCTTCGTCGCCGATCATCACCGGCTCGGTTCGAGCAGCCCGATTGGGCGGTTGCTTCGACGTGAACACGCGGATGCTCCTTGTACAAACGGGGGACGGATCGGTTTGCCATACGGACCGCGGTTACATCGCCCACCGGGTAGCGATCCACGCCTGTATCCCGAATCCGTATCTGCAAACGCACTTCGCCGGACGACACGGAGATCTCGATGGCTCTCACCGCAGTTGCAGTTGCGCGACAAGCATCCGCGCCGGCTCCGAGCCTCGCGTGGTGGCTCATTCCGTTGGGTCTGGGGCTGTTGGCCTTCGGGCTGGGCGCGGCACTCCACGCGCGCGCACACCGCCGCGACTCGTCCCTTCGTCACACACAGATTGGCGTTCGACTGACCGAGGTGGTCGCCGACGGGGACGCGGTGCTCCTCGGGTACCGGCGCGCCGGCCTGCGCTGGCAGCTTCACCGCGCCTTCAAACGTGATTTGGACGAGTCGTTCGGCACGGTTCTTCTCGACCTGGGTCCGGGCAGCGACCGGGTGGTCGGATTGCTGTACCGATGGAAACATGACGGCGCGCGCCTCAACCTGCGCACGTCACAGCAAGGACGCATCATCGAGCTCGAAGACCACGCCGCGGCAAACGATCCGGCGACCGGCGCGCCGGATCTCCGCCGAGGCGTCCGGTGCCGCGCACTCTGAACGGTTTGCCTGCCAGATCTGCACCGACGGCTCGGTCGGGTCCTCCTCGACTCCACGCGCCGGCCGACGACCGCGGGCTCGACGACGCGGAAAACCGCGTCACCGTCGCGCAACGCCTCGACGAGCTCAGGCGCATCAGTGGCGTCGAGACGCGCCCTCCGATGTCCGAGTCGAGCCGCCGCGGGCGAATACCGCAGTCGCGGGATGGCAAGGCGTCGCCGACGCGAGACGCTCGAACCGCATGACAGTCGAACGAGCGGATATGGCGACGGCCTTCACGAACCTGCTCGCAGAAGTACCGACGAACGACTGGTCGCGCGACGCAGCGTGTCGCGGCCTGCACACACTGTTCTTTGGCCCCTTCGCCGAGCGTCCCGAGACCCGAAGGCGCCGCGAGTCGCGCGCCCGCGCCATCTGCGCGCGGTGTCCCGTGATCGACGCCTGCCGTGACTGGGCGCGGTCGGCAGGCGAGCACGGTTTCTGGGGCGCAGAGTCCGAAGAGGAGCGCGTGGCGGCAGGGTTTCATGTCGCGGCACCGGTCGAACGGCTCAAGCTCATGTCGGCCGGGTGAGCACGGTTCCCACGATCTCCCCTGGGGGCGAAGCGGGTGTGGGCAGCCACGGAGGGGGCGGCCCGTCCGTATAGCCGACGAGCAGCCCTTCTTCGTCGGGCACAACCCTGACGGGGCGCACCTCTCGCCGGACTGACAGGACACGTTGAGAGCGACCGAGCGGTCCGCGTGGGGATCGCGCGCGCATCGTCAGCACGAGTGTGATCGCAGGGACCACTGACGACGAGACCAACCAAATCGACGAGACCAACCAAATCGGCGAGCTCACACGCGCGGACGGAACGGACGGCATTCCCGCTCAGGGCGGACATCTTGCGTTCTCGGCCGAGATGTAGCCGCACCCTTGCGTATCGGGCCGGGGGCGCAAGATCGAGACGGGCGCACGCGCCGAAGTGTGGGTGCCCGTTTCCGGGTACCCACACGATCGGCTGATCGACTGAACAGAACGGCGACGTACCGCCCGCGCTACTTCCCGGCTTCGAGGCGCTCGAGAACGAATCGTGCGACGTCGCGTCCGAGATCGAGCCCCGCTTCGTGGTCGAGTCGGGTGTGCACACCCGCAAAGATGCGGCTCAGCCCGGCCTCGGTTGCGATGGCCTGGTAGCTGCCGAAGTCCCGAACGACACCCGGCAGCATGTCGGACGAGACCGCAACCCGGTCCCGGTTGCCGAAGAATGCGGACAGGACGGTGGCGCCTGCCTCGCTGATCGTGCTGTGAGCGCCGGGATACGACGGGTCGGCCGGGGTCGCGGCAAGCGGCGTCCAGTTCGGATCGGCCACTGTCGCCGGGTTGTTGTCGGTGGCCGCCTCGCGGATCGCGGTGATCGGCCGCCACAGGTCGAAGTGGTACTTGGCGTCGTAGAAGCTGATGACGCTGTCGGCGAATGACAGATCCAGGTCGACGAAGAGTCGCGCGGTGCGCGAAAGATCGGTCGCATGGATCGTCGCCTGTCGCTCCGCAATCTCGTTCCAGGTGTTCCAGATCGGAGGCGCCCAGAACTTCGCCTGGACGGTCTGGTCGGCGGTACGAGCGGTGCTCGTGTTCTGACCGAGGCTCTTCACCTCGTTGATCGCGTTCGCGTACGCCGCACTCGTCAACGGTGGCGGCGGGGACGGACGGAACTGGTCGCCGTCGCGCAACACGAACGGGGTCACGTTGCCCCACCCGGTGAACACGGCCGGGGTGAAGGTTGGCGGCGCCGGACGGAAGTCGCCGGCGTCGTCAGCGGGGCGGGCCCCGGGCGGCATCACGGCGGAGCCGTCGTTGGTTCGCGCAGACAGCACGAGTTGAGCGATCTGTCGGCCCACGTTGACACCGGCCTGCCTGCCGGCTCCGTCGGGAATCGCCGCGAGTTCCGCCGCAAGTTGCTGGTCGAGTGCGGCCTTCGTCGCCGGATACAAGGCGACGAGTGTGTCGTGTCCGGCTGCAGCCGAGGCGGCGTCGGGTCGAGCTCCTTCAGGCGCGTGAACCTCGAAGCGGTACGGCGGAGCGTCGTGCGTGATCGAGACCACCGCGTCGTAGATCGCGGCTTGGAGCATCGCGAAGCTGCGGGTCGGATGGACGGCGGCCGGTTGCGCTCCCGGAGTCAGCACGATATTGAGGAGCGCACGGTTCCACGCGACCACCAAGGCGCCGGACTCGCCGCCGGCGACGAAGTGGTTCGCCTCACGA
>CAZJSY010000210.1:3243-5704 GCA_964548555.1 uncultured Burkholderiales bacterium | reverse complement strand
AGCTCGTTGAAGACGATCACCTCGTCGATGCGGTTGAGGAACTCGGGCCGGAAGTGGCGCTTCAGCTCCTCGGTGACCTTCTCCTTCATCTTCTCGTAGGTCACAGCCTCGTCGGCCTTCGCGAAACCGATGTTGGCCTTGCGCAGGTCGGCCGTCCCCAAGTTGGACGTCATGATGATGACGGTGTTCTTGAAGTCGACCGTGCGACCCTGCGCGTCGGTGAGGCGCCCGTCCTCGAGGATCTGCAGGAGGGCGTTGAACACGTCGGGGTGGGCCTTCTCGATCTCGTCGAAGAGCACCACCGAGAACGGCTTGCGTCGCACCGCCTCGGTCAGCTGACCGCCCTCGTCGTAACCGACGTAGCCGGGAGGCGAACCGACGAGACGAGACACGGTGTGCTTCTCCATGTACTCGCTCATGTCGAGCTGGATCATCGCCGTCTCGTCACCGAACAGGAACTCGGCGAGCGTCTTGGCGAGCTCCGTCTTCCCGACACCGGACGGGCCCAGGAAGATGAACGAGCCCGACGGACGCTTCGGGTCCTTCAGTCCGGCACGGGTACGCCGGATCGCCTGCGAGACCGCCTTCACCGCCGCGTGCTGGCCGACGATCCGCTTGTGCAGCTCGTCCTCCATGCGCAGCAGCTTCGCCGTCTCCTCCTCGGTGAGCTTGTAGACGGGGATGCCCGTCCACAGCGCGAGCACCTCGGCGATCGACTCCTCGGTCACCTCGTTGAAGAGGTCGACGCCCTCGGCCTTCCACTCCTGTTCCTTCGCGGCCCGCTGGTCGAGCAGCTCCTTCTCGCGGTCGCGCAACTTGGCGGCCCGCTCGAACTGCTGACCCTCGATCGCGGCTTCCTTCTCCTTGCGGACCTTCGCGATCTCGTCCTCGAGCTCGCGGTAGTCGGGAGGAGCCTGCATCCGGCGGATGCGCAGCCGCGACCCGGCCTCGTCGACGAGGTCGATGGCCTTGTCGGGGAGGTGCCGATCGGAGATGTAGCGGTCGGCGAGGTTCGCGGCCGCGACGATCGCCTGGTCGGTGATCGTGACGCGGTGGTGCGACTCGTAGCGCTCACGCAGACCCTTGAGGATCTCGATCGTGTGCGTGACCGACGGCTCGTCGACCTTGATGGGTTGGAACCGCCGCTCGAGCGCCGCGTCCTTCTCGAGGTGCTTGCGGTACTCGTCGAGCGTGGTCGCGCCGATCGTCTGCAACTCGCCGCGAGCGAGCATCGGCTTGAGGATGCTCGCGGCGTCGATCGCGCCCTCGGCCGCGCCTGCACCGACGAGCGTGTGCAGCTCGTCGATGAACAGGATGATGTCGCCGCGGGTGCGGATCTCCTTCAGCACCTTCTTGAGGCGCTCCTCGAAGTCGCCGCGGTACCGGGAACCTGCGACGAGCGCGCCGAGGTCGAGCGTGTAGAGCTGCTTGTCCTTCAGCGTCTCGGGCACGTCGCCGTCGACGATGTCGGTGGCGAGACCCTCGACGATCGCGGTCTTGCCGACGCCGGGCTCACCGATCAACACGGGGTTGTTCTTGGTGCGTCGCGACAGCACCTGCATGACCCGCTCGATCTCCTTCTCGCGACCGATGACGGGGTCGAGCTTCTTCTCGCGCGCGAGCTGTGTGAGGTTGCGACCGAACTGGTCGAGCACGAGCGAGCCCGAGGGCGCGCTCTCGCTCCCGCCGCCCGCGGGGGCCGACTCCTTGCCGCCCGCGTAGCCGGACAGCAGCTGGATGACCTGCTGGCGCACGCGGGACAGGTCCGCGCCGAGCTTGACGAGAACCTGCGCGGCGACACCCTCGCCCTCGCGGATGAGCCCGAGGAGGATGTGCTCGGTGCCGATGTAGTTGTGACCGAGCTGCAGCGCTTCGCGCAGCGACAGCTCGAGGACCTTCTTGGCGCGCGGCGTGAACGGGATGTGGCCCGACGGCGCGGAACCGCCGTGACCGATGATCTCCTCCACCTGGGCGCGGACGGCCTCGAGGGAGATGCCGAGCGACTCCAACGCCTTCGCGGCGACGCCCTCACCCTCGTGGATGAGACCGAGCAGGATGTGCTCGGTCCCGATGTAGTTGTGGTTCAGCAGGCGTGCTTCTTCTTGCGCCAGAACCACGACTCTGCGGGCCCTGTCAGTGAAGCGTTCGAACACGTGCTTCCGCCTCTCGTGAGCGTGTCGGTGCCGGCGCGTCTCCTGTTGCCAGTACCTCCGAAACGTTCTTCAGAAGTGCTTCGTAACGGGAGACGAGCCGGACGTTATGGCTCGTTGTGCGATTGTAATCGGCCTCGAAGTGGGCACCCTGCCGCGGCCAGAGGATCTCGTGAGGAACTGATCGGTCGCCCGGGAGGGGACCTGAAGGCTCACGACCAGGGGTTGGGCACACCGCAGGGATCGGACGGTTCAACCTCCTCGGCTTGGAGTTTGTTCCCCCGGATGCGTAGCCTCCCCCCATGCGCCTC
>CAZJSY010000210.1:0-3143 GCA_964548555.1 uncultured Burkholderiales bacterium | reverse complement strand
TCGGAGGCCGCGGTGCGTGGCGCAGTCGCGGTCGAGCTGGTCCACCTGGGATCGCTCTACCACGACGACGTGATCGACGAGGCCCAGACGCGTCGGGGCGTCCCTGCGGTGAACGCCCGCTGGAGCAACATCGTCGCGATCCTCGCCGGCGACTTCCTGCTCGCGCGGGCGTCCGAGCTCGCCGCGTCGCTCGGCGCCGACGTCGCCGGACTGCTCGCCCAGACGATCGGCGAGCTCTGCCGCGGTCAGGTGCTCGAGCTCCAGCACCTGTTCGACGTCGACCGCACCGAGGAGCGCTACTTCTCCGCGATCCGCGGCAAGACGGCGGCACTGTTCGCCACGTCGTGTCGCATCGGCGGCATGGTGAGCAACGTCGACGAGCCGACGCTCGACTCGCTCGCGGAGTTCGGTCGTCATCTCGGCTTGTGCTTCCAGATCGTCGACGACGTGCTCGACGTCACGGGAACCGACGACACACTCGGCAAGCAGGCGGGCAAGGACCTCCTCGAGGGCGTCTACACCCTGCCGGTGATCTACGCGCTGGGTGCGTCGGAACCACTGCGCGCCATCATCGGTCGCCCGCTCGACGGCGACGCGCTCCGGAGGGCACGCGACATCGTCACGGCCGACGGCGCCATCGCCGCGGCGCTCGACGCGGCCCGCGACGAGGCGAAGCAGGCCGACGAGGCGCTGTCCCTCGCTTCGGGGCTCGACGTCGCGGTCTGCGGCTCGCTGCGGGCGTTGGTCGACGGCCTCGTCACCCGATCTTCCTAGGTCGCGCTCCCGGAGCTCACCGCCGAAGGTCTCGCGGTCACGCGGAGGCCGCTTCGGCTTCCGGACCTTCGTCGGCGAGAGCGGCGCCGGTCACCTCGGCGAGGAACCGCACGACGATGTCGTTGAACGCGTTCGGTGCCTCCACCATGAGACCGTGCGCCGCGCCGGGGAGGATCTGCAGGCGTGCGTTGGGGATGGCCTCGGCGAGCTCTTCGGCGTCGCCGACCGGGGTCAGTGCATCCTGCGACCCGGTGAGCACGAGCGTGGGAACGTTCACGTCGGCGAGCTGGGACCGGAGCTCGTCGGACATGTCGAGGATCGCGTGTACCTGCGCGACGAACGGTTCGGGCGGCTGTTGCAGCACGATGCGCGCGAGCAGGTTCAACCACAACCCGAACCGCCGGCGCAGTCGCGGGCCGATGAGCCACTCCAACGCGCTGTCGCCGAGCGCGCTCATCCCTCGTTCCTGGACGGCGTCGGCCCAGCTCTGCAGCAGCTCCCGGCGCCACTCGTGGTGGCGGCACGCCGTACAGGTGAGGACGAGCGACCGCACGCGCTCCGGATAGAGCACCGCGACGATCTGGCTGATGACGCCGCCCATCGACGCGCCCATCACATGCGCCCGGTTGATGCCCTCCGCGTCGAGCACTGCGATCGCGTCCTCGGCCATCTGGAAGAGCGAGTACGGACCGGGCGGACGGTCCGAGCCGCCCACGCCACGGTTGTCGATCGCGAGGCAGCGGTACCGACGTCCGAGAGAAAGCCGCTGGAACGCCCAGCCCCGCGAGTCGGTGCCGAGACCCTGGATCAGCAGCAGCGGGTCGCCGTCGCGACGGCCGAACACCTCGTAGTGGATCTCAACACCGTCGGCGGCAACGACCTCGGGCACGTCGGTTTCCGTTCACTTTCCGTTCGCGGCGTGTTTCTCGCGGCTGTAGGCAACCTACCGCTTCCCACGTGATCGATGCGGGCCGCCGCGCGGTCACGCTGTGTGGCGTTCGCCCGCCGACGCTTCACCCGAAATCAATCGGGCGACACCCGCGCGGGCCGCTTCACCCAACTCGGCCGCCTCGAGCGGGTCGTCGGGATCGCCGGCGGTGACGAGGGGCTCGCCCACCGAGACCCGCCAGGCCCGAAGGGGCAGTCCGAACGGACCCCCGGGCACCACCGCGACCGGCACGACGGGGAACCCGGCCGCGGCCTGGAGCAACTGGAGTGGCGGCGTGCCGACCCCGGTGCGCAGCCACGTGGGCCCGAGCGGCACGGCGGCGAGGTGGCCGGCCCGGAGCAGGCCCGCGAGGTCGTCGGGATACGCCGGGATCCCACCGAGCGCGCGCAGCGCATCGCCGAAGACGGGAATGTCGGGCGTCCCCACGATCCGGAGCCGCCGGCCGCGAGCCTGCCGAACCGCGACGCCCAACACCACCGGCTCGAGCAGGCCGAAGCCCCGGTTCGACACGAGCAGCGCAGGCCCGCGCGTGGGAATGTTCTCGGCCCCGTGGACCTGGGCTCGGCCGAGGAGCGAGAACACCGGCGAGACGAGATCCTGCAGGTGAGGGTCGAGTCCGTACGGGTCGCGCGGATACCGACCGTCGACCCTGCGCCGAAGCGCGGCGAGCACCGACTCGGGCACCCCCACCCGGTCGTCGTCGAGACCGAAGGTCAGATGTGTCCGAGCGGGTGTCACGCGGCGGCCGCGGACGCGCGGAGGTGGGTGACCGTGGCCCACTCGAACAGCTCGACGCAGATGTCGAGGGTCGAGCGCAGTGTCCCGAGGCCGAGCCGCTCGATCGCGAGCGCGCCGTCGGCGGCGCGGCCTTTGGCGAGCAACTCGAGGACGTGCGACGCGACGGGCGCGCCGGCCAGCTCGGCCAGCCGGTACGCGACCTGCCATCCGGGCCCGACGACGGGGAACGGCACGCGTCCGCCGAGCCGCACCGCTTGCCACGCGCTCGCCGCGCCCGGGCCGACGACGTTGAGCGGCCCATTGTGGTCGCGTCCGAGCGCCGCCGCGAGGGCCCGCGCCGCGTCCTCCGGTCCCACCAGCGCGAACGCGGGATCGGCCAGCGCGGGAACGGGAACGACCGGGAGTCGCAACAATCGCCCCAGCGGGCTCGGGACGTGCGAGCCCACGACCGGTGCGAGGCGAACCGCGGTGACCGGTGCGCGTTGGGCCCGTCCGACCGCAGCCGCGATGGACTCCACCTGCAGGCAGCTGTGGCCGAACGCGGTCGTGGGCGCTGCCGGGGCCTGCTCGTCGGGCACCGCCGGGCGTCCCCGGCCGCGGCCGTAGACCTCGATCCCGCTGCGCACGACGATGTGCCGGAGACCTCCTGCGCGGGCCGCAGCACCGAGCGCGGTGACCGTGC
>CAZJSY010000209.1:0-5817 GCA_964548555.1 uncultured Burkholderiales bacterium | reverse complement strand
GACCGCGCAACTTTCAACCGGCGATCACCGCGCAGTTTTCGGCCGTCGTTGACACTACGAGGCTCGCAGCCGAATAACACTCCTACTGCCGTACGCCTTGCTCGTGCTCGCGGTCATCGCGTTCACCCGCAACGGCCTATGGGATGGGCTGTGGTGGCTCCTGCTCGCGGGTCTTGGCGGCCTGAGGGTGCCCTGGCGTGTCCGGGCCGATGAGGAATGCGTGACACTCTGGTTCTCGTTCGGCAGACGGACTCGCTACGTGCGAACAGAGATTGCCATCGTGAAGAACTGGGGTCGCTATCGGTCGCTGGCTTTGAAGGGTCGTCGATGGTTGGGGGTACGGCCTTCCCGCCTCCATCGGTCGGTTCAGCGAGAGCATTGACGCTGCTGCACAGGCCCTCGGTTATAGGACGCTGAAGGGACGTGAAGTGGCCGCCTTCCGCCGCCGTCGACCGAAGGCGACGCATGATGAGTCTCAGCCACAGGAGCTTCGCCCACTACCCCGACTGAACGCGGACCGAATGCCGGTCAGCGCTGGGCCGGGTCGATTATGAAAACGGTGCCCTCGTCAAACCATCGTGTGTGCATCTCTCGGATTCGCCGAGACCGAGGTGCTCCTCGTTGGTTGACGAGTGAAGAGACGAAGTCGAACGAGTACAACTTGTCGCAGTATGCCGTCCTTGCTGCTTGCAGCTCGTCGAGGCTCGGCGCGCGGACGCGACCTGTCCGGTCGCGCGCCCTGACGTGTAGCGTCACAGCCCGGTTCGCTTGGACGTTGTGATACCAGCCAGTTGCGTGCCCGGTAATCGCCACCACCACGAAGCGGATGGTCGTGAGAAACGCGTAGCCCCGCGGCGCGAGGACCCGAAACCACGCGGTCTGGACGTTGAGGAACCGCGCTCCCCGCTTGGTGTGGAACCAGTCGCGTATCCGCCCCTGGTGCCTCCACACCGCCCCGATTCTCGGCGCCGACTCGCGCACGAGACCTCCTACCGAGGCGTTAAGATTGCCACAGTGCGTCTCATAGTCACCCCACTGCCCGAGCGAGTATGACACCCAACGAGGTCACCTGCTGGTAGAGCAGATTTCGAGCGCGGTCTCCGGCGGTCTTATTTAGTATTTGCCCTCTCGTTTTGAGTCCCATATTAGCAAAATGACCTCATGCCTGGAGAGATGACGCTTGCGCGACGGTCGCGGGAGGCTGCGACGCTGCTCACTGGGATGCTCGCGGGAGCGATGCTGCTGATCCGGTTCGTGTTGGTTCGCTTCTGGCAGCGGTTGCCGCCAGAGGCTTTCCGTGAATGGTTCCGCGACAACTCGGGCCGCATCGGGGCGGTCATGTTCCCTCTGGGCGGCGCGGCGACGGCTTCGACGGTCGCAGCCGCGACGCTGAGTCGAGGTTTGCCGCGCACCAACCGACGCTCCCTTTGGCTGGCGGCCGCGTGCTCGGTCGGTGTCGCGGCGGTGACCGTGCTCGTGAACGAACCGACGAACGAGCAGTTCAACGGTCATGAACTCTCGCTCGCTGACACGCCCGCGGCGCTCGCTCGATGGCGACGCTGGCACAACGTCCGGGTACTCCTTGGTACCGCCGCGGCCATCGCCGCCGTTCGGAGCCTTCCGGACTAACGACGGTCCAGACCGGAGCGGAGGCGCCGTTGCGAAACCTCCACTTCTTTCGGCATTAGGGACGGAGCGCGTCCGTGGTGTAGGTCCGCACGATCTTGCCGTGCTTGTCTCTGATCGTGCAGTGCGGCGGCTCCGCATATCTCTCGATCCCCGTGCGCGGGTCGACCGTGCCTGCGGCCGAGCATTCCTTCGTGTACGTCAAGTTGCACGCCACGATGTACCGCCGGAGCTCTGGTTGCGGCAAGCGCCGCACCGTGTCCACGTTTCTTGGCTGGCGCAGATCGAGGCAACGAACGGATGTAATGTTGCGGTGCGCTCGGCGATGACGAAGCCAAGCGTTCCACCAGGTGAGAGCGAGACTCGGCGTTCGAGTCATCTTCTTGTCTCGCACGCTCAACCGTGCCAGGAACTCGCTCTCGACGGTTCTGGACGCGTGCCCAGCGGTCGGCCCTCACCACAACGCAGCGGGCGGTGCCTGATGGGGAACGTGAGCGAGGTAACCGCCGACAGCGTGAACAGTGCGCGCGAGGCAAACGCGAGCGAGGGTGCGCCGCTCACCATAGGGGTCCGTGTCACGTGAGCTGGAACGGTCAGCGCAGCGCGATGCAAACACGGCGGACCCTCTGGTGCGAGTAGCAAGTCGGCTTGCACGCGCCCTCGTCGAAACATTCGTCGAAACATCTCGGCGGAAACAGGTCGTGGACGCTCGCGAACAGCGGGGGTCACTCGCCGCCTCTCCGCGGCCAATGTGGGCTTGTCAGGCGTTGGTCTTCGCACCCGCTCGCGGACAGTCGCCGACCAGAGCGGATAACTCGAAATTCACTCGTAATGAGCAGGTCCGGGGTTCCGAATCCCCATCCCGGCTCCACTAGCGCGTTCGCGATGTCGCTCGAAGTGAAGGCGACCGGTTCGCTTCCGAAGAGGATCAGCTCTGGACGCGGTAGCGGAGGTTCACGACACCGTGGGCGAACCGGTGTTCTTCCAGCAGCTCCAACTGGACGCGGGCGTCGTTGGGGAAGGCGGGCTTTCCTCTTCCGACGACCAGCGGGTAAATGAAGAGCTGGCACTCATCGACCAGCCCGGCGTTGAACGCGTGCGCCGCGAGGGCGGGCCCGCCGATGGTCAAGTCGTTGGCGGCGGACGTCTTCATGTCGCGGACCGAATCGGGGTCGAAGCGGCGCTCGAGCCGTGTGTTGGAGGTCGAGACTGCGTGCAGCGTCGTGGAGTAGACGATCTTGTCGGCCGCGTGCCAGACCCTCGCGAAGTCGGCCATGAGCTCCGACTGGCCGGCCAAGGCGGGGTCGGTCTCCCAAACCGCCATCGTTTCGTACATGCGCCGTCCATAGAGGTAGGTACCGACGGGACGGACGAGGTCAGTGATGAAGGTGAAGACCTCATCGATGGGCGCGGTCCATTCGAAGCTGCCACGCGCGTCCTCGATGTAGCCGTCGAGGGACACATTCACCACGTAGATGAGTTTGGCCATCCCGCTCCTCAGGCGCTCGCGTGACGTTGCCTGGGAGCGAACGTAAAGGAGTCGCCTCGGCGGTCGCCATCCCGGAGCGGTGAAAGGTTGGTCGCGCTCAGTACTCGCCCTTGATCACGAAGTACGAGCCGCGAATCGTCCCGGCCAGCTTCGACCTCTGTCGCGCGAACTTGAAGGAGGCGAGCTCGGCGGGAACATCCATCCCTTCGGAGAGCTTGAACCCGACCGCTCGATGCTTCGGATCGTCGAGCGAGTAGGCCACGTTGATCGAAAGCCCGCTCTCGTAGAACACGTAGGTCCACCGAATGCTGTCGGCCTGGAACGTCGTCGCCTCGAGTGGTGAGGACGCGATGACAATGGCGCGCTCTTCCTCGAGGATGCGGTGCACCCAGTCGATGTCTTTCTTGGCCTTGGCGGCCGGTTCGACCGTGAAGACGTGGTCGTACTTGTTCTTGAAGTACCGAGCTTCGTGCGCTCGGAGGCCTGCGAGAGCAGTCGCCACCGGCGACGACTCGAGCCCGACGGTGGAGACGTCGACGAAGTCCACTGCGTAGCTCATCTCATGGTTCCCTCTCGTCGTCGGAGGCTCAGGACGCCAACGTGTGCACAATCTGTTGCGGCCTATGGCCGCATTCAAGGGCGTGACCGCACAGGCGTCCGGTTTGGTACCCGGTTTTCCCGAAGATGCCCGTCGTCGACCGATGAGTCGGCATCGCCAGCCGAGTCGTAGGGGCATGGCCAAGGTGCTGACTCACATGTGCATGTCGCTGGACGGGTTCGTCGCCCAGCCCGACGACAACCCGGCGGAGTTGTTCGACTGGTACTGGAGCGGCGATGTCGTGGTGCCGAGCGCGCAGGAGACCATGACGTTCTCGGTTGATGACCCAAGCGCCCTGATGCTGCGGGACCTCACGTCGGGCTGTGGCGCGCTGGTCGTCGGCCGTCGGCTGTTCGATCAAACCGACGGCTGGGGCGACAATCACCCCGCCGGCGCGCCAGTGGTCGTCGTGACCCACCGGCCGCCGCCGCAAGACGTCGCGCAGCGGTTTCCGCGGACGACCTTCACGGGCAGCGTCGAGGAGGGGATAGCGACCGCGAAGGAGATCGCCGGCGACAGGTTCGTCACGATCGCCAGCGCCGACATCATCCAGCAGGCGCTGAACCTCGGCCTCGTCGACGAGCTCTGCATCAGCCAGGTGCCGGTGCTGTTCGGTGCCGGCATCCGCTACTTCGGCGAGCTCGTCGGCGGCCACGTCATGCTCGAGGACCCAGTCGTGGTCGAAGGCACCCGGGCGCTCCACCTCCGTTACCCGGTGCGCCGCTGACGGGCGCCTCCGAGCCGAGGCATCGTCCGTCGTGGCGAGCAGATTGCGCAGGCGACGGTCGGCGCGGCCGCCGGACTAACTGTCGACGCGCCCCCGTACGCTTCGCATCGATCAGCGATTGAGTAGCGCGGTGCAACGTAATGGAATGCGTGCCACGGATCCGGTGATCAAGGATGTATTGGGTAACCGATCGCCTTGGCTAACCGAGCGTGCAGGTTGGCGTTCGAGTAGAGCCCACCGCCCTGGTCCCCACGTCGGCCGCCGGACCGATCGGTGAACCGGCCGCCCGCCTCTTCGATCAGAAGAATCCAGGGAGCGTGATCCCACAAGTGGCAGCACTCGGCCAGGAACCCATCGATCTGACCGCGAACGAGCTCGACCAGTGCGAGCGGGGTGGGTGGAGCAATCGTTGCCTCGCGCGGAAGACGATTGCGCGACTCCTCGTCGAGCGCGTCGAGAAGAGCACCCCTGAGGTCGTCGGTGTGACTTACGGTCAGTCGCTTCGTGCTCCGATCGCGCGGCCACGATGATTCGAATGTGCCGCCGCCACGGGTCGCCCACCACTGATGACCCAGCGCCGGTGCGGTCACGACTGCAACCTCTGTCTGCCCGGCAACTTCGAGAGCGACGTGCACTCGCCAGTTGGGATCACCCCGACTGAAGAACGCCGTCCCGTCGATCGGATCGAGGATCCACACGCGGTCGGAGGCGCCGAGCCGACCGAGCTCTTCGCCGAACAGGGCGTCCGCTGGCGCTTCAGCACCGAGGATCTGGCGAAGTAGGTGCTCAACCGCCGGGTCAGCCTCAGTGACGGGTGTGCCGTCCGCCTTTGTCGTGCTGGAGACACCGACCTCGAAGTGCGTGAGCGCGAGTTCCGCAGCGGCGTCCGAACAGCGCAATGCCAGCTGCAGATCGCTTCGTGTCCCCATCGGCTCGGACGCTAACAGTGTCCCCGAAGTGCCGGTCGGCGACGATCGCGAAGTGGCGCTACGCGCTCGCTCGGTTCGCGATCTCGCGATGTACCTAGGCGACGAGGTCTGACAGATGCTGCAGCGAGTTGTCGAGGTGGTCCTGCTCGAACGGCGGAAACTGGAGGTACTCGCGCACCTCGGCCGGGACCGCTGACCAGTCGTATGTCAGCGTCACGGTCGTCCGCGACGAGCCGGTCGCCTCGAGGTCGTAGCGCCAGATCCAGCCGCCGAAGCTGAGTTCCCCGGTCTCGGGCGACTCCGTCCCGGGCTTCCACGCGATGGCACGCGCCTCGTCGAACACCTCGACCAGGTTGGCGATCTTGTAGTCCTTGTCCGGGTGGTTCGGGTGGTACATCGCCATCCGGAACACCTGGCCGGCGGCGGTGATGCGATCGCCGTCCAGGGA
>CAZJSY010000208.1:0-5830 GCA_964548555.1 uncultured Burkholderiales bacterium | reverse complement strand
CGCTCGTCGACGAGGTCGCTGACCACGACGCGCGCGCCACGACGGGCGAACGACATGGCGGCTGCCCGCCCGATGCCACTGCCGCCACCGGTGACCACCGCCGTCGCTCCGTCAAGTGCGAGGGGAACCGTCATGCGACCGCGACCGCCTTGGTGCGCAGGAATTCGAACAGACCCTCCTGGCCACCCTCACGCCCGAATCCCGAGATGCCAACCCCGCCGAACGGAAGCTCGTAGCCCGTCACCGGTTGCGCGCCGTTGACGTAGACGCCGCCCGCGTGGAGCCGCGTCGCGAGGCGGTTCACCCGTCGGATGTCGTTGGTGTAGATGTACGACGCGAGGCCGTACCTGGTCGCGTTCGCCATCTCGATCGCCTCGTCTTCACTCGTGAAACGCATGAGCGAGAGCACCGGACCGAACACCTCGACCTGCCCGAGCTCGCTCATCGGGTCGACGTCGCCGAACACGGTCGGCTCGACGTAGAACCCATTGGGAGGAACGTCTCGCGGCGCGCCGCCGCCGGCCAACAGCGTCGCGCCTTCGCCAGGCGCGCGTTCGGTCATGCCGACGATCCGGTCCTGCGCGGCCCGTGTCACCACGGGCCCGACAAGCGTCGCCGGGTCGAGTGGATCACCGCAGCGCAGCGCGCTCACCATTGCAACGACCCTCTCGGCGACGTCCTCGTAGACGTCGCTGTGCACGAGCATCCGCGTCGGGATGGCACAGCCTTGCCCGGCCAAGGTGCAGCACACCGTGCCCGCGTTCGTGGTCACGGCCGAATCGAGGTCGGCGTCGGGGAAGATGAGGTTCGCGGACTTCCCGCCCAACTCCAGTACGGCCGGCTTCAGTGACTCGGCGCAGGCGGCGAGGATCTTGCGAGCGGTTGCCGGACCGCCGGTGAAACTCACTTTTTGCACGAGCGGATCTCGCACGAGCGCGTCACCAGCCTCCGGTCCTCCGAGGACGAGGTTCACCACGCCCTCTGGAATACCGGCCTCGCGCACGAGTCGCATCACGTGTTCCGTGGCGTACGGCGTGAGCTCCGACGGCTTCAACACCACCGTGTTTCCCGCCGCAAGCGCGGGGATGAGCTTCATGCCCACGGACACGACCGGCCCGTTCCACGTCAGGATGACGCCGACGACGCCATAGGGCTCGGGGATCGCGTACGCGAGCTCCCGCTGCTGCGCGGGTACCGATGTCACGCGCCCCTCGATCTTGTCGGCCCAGCCGGCGTAGTACGCGGTCCACGCCGTCATGATCTCGACCAACGGTCGGCTCATCACCTGAGTCATCCCGTTGTCCAATACCGACAACCGCGCCAACTCGTCGGTATCGCGCTCCATCAACTGGGCCAAGCGTCCCAGCACTCGAGCGCGGTCAGCCGGCCTCCATGCCCGCCACGCGGGAAATGCCTCCTGCGCGGAGTGCACCGCGTCGCCGACATCGTCCGCACCGGCCATCGGGACCGGCCCTTGGGCCTCGCCATTGCCCGGAAAGACGTGGTCGTACGTGCCCGCGGAGCCCCGCTTGCGGGTCTCGTCGCCGATGTGCAGGTACACATCCGGGACCGTGCGGTCGAAGGCCATCGGATCCCCCCTCGGAGCTAAGGCACCTACCTTATGAGTTAAGGCACTTGACTGCAAGAGCCCATCTGTGGCTGACTCGCGCCATGGATCTCAAGACACTCTTCGACCTGAGCGGCAAGGTCGCGGTCGTCACCGGCGGCGCCGGCGGCATCGGCGCCGTGTATGCCGAGGCGCTCGGCGAAGCCGGTGCATCGGTGGTCGTCGCGGATCTCAACGTGGAAGCGGCGAAGCGCACGGTCGACTCCCTGACCGATCGGGGCTACACCGCAACAGCCACGCACGTCGACGTGTCGTCGGCCGAGTCGGCGGCCGAGATGGCGGCGGCCGCTGTCGACGCGTACGAAGGGGTCGACATCCTGATCAACAACGCGGCGATCATGACGAACCTGCCTCCTTACGGCTTGTCGAACATGCCGGTGGCCGAGTGGGACCGCGTCGTCAACGTGAACCTGCGCGGGCCGCTGCTGTGCACCCAAGCCGTGCTCGACTCGATGACCGCCCGAGGCGGGGGCCGCATCATCAACGGGCTCTCCGCCGGAGCCTTCATTCCGGGCGGCATCTATGGCGTCACGAAGTACGCGCTGCACGGGCTGACCGTGAACCTTGCCTCCGAGCTCGGGGCGCGAGGGATCAATGTCAACGCGATCGCACCCGGGCTCGTCGACAACGAGAGCGGCTACGTCAGCCTGCCCAAGGACTCGCCCTTTCGGGAAGCCCTCGCCGCCCAGATCCCCGGCAAGACGTCGGGTCCGCCGGAAGACCTCGTGGGCACGCTGCTCCTGCTGTGCTCGCGTGCGGGCGACTGGATCAACGGCCAGACGATCTCAGTCGACGGTGGTTGGATCATGCGCCTCTGATCCACCGCTGGCGCGAAGTGACAAACCATCGAGTGAGAGGGGAGGCGACATGACCACGACCGATGACCGCGGCACGACGTGGACGAGCCGCGACGAACGGCGCGTCGGCGCGCAGCTCGAGTACGAGTCCGTGATGACCACGCCGGGGCCGGCGGTTCCCACGCACGCGTACTACGAGGCCGGCGTCATCGGGTTCGTGTTCGGCGAGATGTGGCCGAGATCGGGCCTCACCCGCAAGGAGCGTCGCTGGGTGACCCTCGCGTGCGTGTGCGCGGCGGGGGTGGTCATCCCGATCCAGACCCATGTGTACGCCGCGCTGAACAGCGGCGACTGCACCCTCGACGAGGTCGACGAGTTCGGCCTCCACGTCGCGACCCAACTCGGGTGGCCCAAGGGGCAGAACGTCAACATGTTCCTGCTCGAGTCGACGGCCCGCATCGCGAACGACAGGGGCGAGCAGACGCCGCTCCCGAACGTGACACCGTGGGCCGACCCGACGGATCTGGCGACCCGTGTCGAGCGCGGTCGGGCCGCGTTCAGCGAGATCATGTTGACCGAGCCGCCGCCTGCGGTGACGACGTTCCGCGAGCTCGGCTACTACGCGTATCTCTACGGCGAGGTTTGGACGCGCCCCGGTCTGACGCGCAAGGAGCGGCGCATCGTCAGCATCTGCTGCGCCGCGGCCGTCGGTTCGACCCGTGAGCTGGACATGCATCTCGACGCGGCGCTCAGGAGCGGTGACCTCACCTTCGAGGAGCTCCAGGAGATCGTGCTGCACTACGCGGTCTACTTCGGCTGGCTACCCGGCGCCGACCTCGACGACGCGTTGGTCGCAGCGCACGAGCGCGTCGCCCGAGACAAGTAGGGCTCGAAGCGCGAGGCCCAGCACGCATCTACTTTCCTGTGCCATCGCAGCCTCACTTGGTGATGAGCGGCATCCGCTCCCAGCCGCGCACCGTCGAGGTGGGCGCGAGCTTGGTGTTCTCGTAGTCGACGTCCCACTCGGGGAAGCGGTTCAGCAGCTCGTCGAGCGCGACTCTTCCTTCGAGCCGCGCGAGGTTCGCTCCGAGGCAGTAATGGAGTCCGTAACCGAACGTCAGGTGCTGGATGTCCGGTCGCCGGATGTCGTAGACATCGGGGTTGTCGTAGCGGCGCCGGTCCCGGTTGGCCGACGCGAGCAGCAACAGGATCGGGCTGCCCGCCGGCACGGTGGTGCCGTAGTAGTCGACGTCTTCGGTGACGTAGCGGGCGGTGGCGTGGCCGGTCGGCTCGAACCGCAGGGTCTCGTCGATGACGTTCGGGATGAGCGAGCGATCGTCGACCACGGCGCGCCGCTGGTCGGGGTTCTCGGCAAGCACCTTCGCAAGCCACCCGATGAGCCGCCCCGTCGTCTCGTTGCCCGCACCGGCGATCACCGCCGTGTAGGTGAGGACCTCCTGCCGCGTCAGCCTCCGGGTCTCGCCGTGCTCGTCTTCGAACTCCGCGTTCAGGAGTTGCGTCATGAGGTCGTCGGAGGGGTGCTTCGCTCGCCACTCGACGTACTCGGCGAACATGTCGCCGTTCGCGACTTCCTGCTCCCTCACGTCCATCGGCTTACCGGGCTCGGTGCGCAGGTTGGCGTCGGTCTTGTTGCGCACCGCGAGCTGGTCCTGCTCCGGAATGCCGAGCAGCATGCCGATCACCCGCATCGGCATCGTCGCGGCGAGCTCGGCGACGATGTCGAAGCCGCCCGACCCGACGAGCGGATCGAGACAGCGGACGCAGAACTCACGGACCTGGTCCTCGAGCGCCGCCATCCGGCGCGGCGTGAAGACCCGCGACATGAGCCCGCGGTGCATGGTGTGGACGGGCGGGTCCTCGAAGAGGATCACGCCGGGCGGCAGCTCGACGCCCGCCTTGATGATGTCGAGGATGTCGCTGCGCGTGTTCGAGAACGTCTGCCAGTTCAACAGTGCCTGATGAACGTCGACGTGTCGCGACAGCGCCCAGAAGTCGTAACGCTCGTTGTAATAGATCGGCGCGTCTTCCCGGAGACGCTCGTAGACCGGGTACGGGTCGGCGTTGATGTCGACGTCGTACGGATCGAAGTACACGCCGGTGTCGTGTACGAGCGACATCTGGCCTCCCGCCGTCCCGGTGCACCAAAGTTAGAGCAATCGTTCTAACTTAGCTGCCGGGCCATGTCAACCGGCCCATCTCGGACCGGCGGCCGTCATGGCGTCGTCGCCGTCAGACCACCGTCGATGGCCAGTACGGCACCGGTGATGAACGGAGCACGGTCCGACGCGAGGAAGGACGCGAGCTCGGCGACCTCTTCCGGCTCGCCGGCGCGGCGCATCGGCGCGCCCTCGACGAGCGCGGGAAACTTCTCGATTGCCTCGCGACCGCCGGAAAGCTCCGTGACGGTCAACCCGGGGCAGATCGCGTTGGCCCGGATGCCCTTGGTGCCGTACTCGATTGCCGCCTGTTTGGTGAAGGAAATGACCCCCGCCTTCGACGCGCAATAGATACCGACCGGCGTCTTCGAGCCGTTCATCCCTCCGGTCGACGCCCAGTTGAGGATGACGCCACCACCCGTGGGCACCATCGTGCGGATGGCGTGCTTCGTGCCGAGCATCACGCCCAGCAGATTGACGCTCATGATGCGGTCGAACTCTGCGGTGGTGACGTCGGCCATTTTCCCGTGGCCGCCGATGCCGGCGACGTTGAGCACGGCGTCGACCTTCCCGAACGCTTCGAGGGCGGCCGCGAACATCGCTTCGACGTCGGCCTCGCGCGAAACGTCGGCATGGAACGGCATGAACGCATCGCCGAGCTCCTGTGCCGTCTCCTTCTCGCGCCCTGAAATGTCCGCGCCGAGCACCCTTGCGCCCTCACGCACGAACACCCGGGCCGACGCACGGGCCATGCCCGAGCCCGCGCCGGTGATGACCGCGACCTTCCCGTCCAGTTCTCCCATGCGGACGTTGTACCACGATAGTTAGAGCAGATGCTCTACTTTGTTCAGGCCTGTGCGCTCGTGCGCTAATACTTTGCCTGTGACCCAGACCCGAGTGCCGCGAGCGGCGACGCCGGAAAAGCGGCGGCGCCTCCTCGACGCGGCGGAGCGCATCATGCTGCGCGACGGATACGCCGCGGTGACGTCGCGGCGCGTGGAAGCTGAAGCGGGCCTCAAATTGCATTACCACTTCGGCACGCTCGACGAGCTCTTCGTCGCGGTCGTGCGCCGCCACGGCGAGAGCAACGTCGCGCGGCTCGCGGACGCGTTTGCGTCACCCGAACCGCTACGCGCGTGGTGGCGACTCGTGTCCGAGCCTCGCGGCAACACGTTGCTCGTGGAGCTCACCGCGGCCGCGAACCACCGGCCGGCATTGAAGGCGGAGGT
>CAZJSY010000207.1:0-5842 GCA_964548555.1 uncultured Burkholderiales bacterium | reverse complement strand
TCCGACCTGTGGTCCGACGAGGCCCTCTCCGCGAACATCGCCAACCTGCCGCTGCACCGTCTGCAGGGCGCGCTGCGTCAAGACGGCGCGCCACCGCTGTACTACGCACTGCTCCACTTCTGGATGCGCGTGTTCGGCACGGGCGACGCCACCATCCGTGCGATGTCCGGAGTGTTCTCGCTCGCGACGCTCCCCGCGGTCTGGTTCGCCGGACGACGTCTCGACGCGCGGCGCGAGCGCCTGGGACTGCAACACGAGGACCGCTCGACGGTCGCCTGGGCCGCAGTGCTGCTCCTGTTGTCGTCTCCGTTCGCGATCCGGTACGCGACCGAGGCGCGCATGTACTCGCTCGTCATGCTGCTCGCGGCGTGCGGCTATCTCGCGGTGCTGCGCGCGCTCGATGATCCGAGCATCCCGCGCCTCGCGTTGGTCGGCGCCATCACCGGACTGCTGCTGTACACGCATTACTGGGCCTTCGCCCTCATCGCGGTCGCAGTGTCGTTCCTCGTGTTCATCGCGGTCAGTGGGATCCGGCAGACAGCCGCGATCCGCACCCTTGTCGCGGTCGCTGCCGGCTGCGCGACGTTCGTTCCGTGGGTGCCGACGTTCCTCTACCAGGAGCGCCACACCGGCACGCCGTGGGGCAATCCGTTGTCGCCTTGGAAGGGGACGAGTACCGCCATTCTGAGCTTCGGCGGCAGCACGCGGTTCCTCGCCTGGGGACTCCTCGTGCTCGTGATGCTCGCGGCGTTCGCCCGTCCGCGTGACGGCCGTCATCTCGAGGTCGACCTGTGGACCCGGCCCGGGATCCGCCCCGAACTGGTCTGCGCGGTCGGGGCGCTGTGGTGTGGGCTGCTGGTCTCGTATCTCGGACACAGCGCGTTCGAGAGCCGTTATGCGTCCGTGATGTTCCCGCTGTTCGTGCTCGTGGCCGCGTTCGGCGTGACCGTCTTTGCGAGCCGGCCGCTGCGTTACGGCGTCGTCGCCCTCGCGGTCGTGCTCGGATTCACCGGAGGCGTCAGCAACGTGCGCACCAACCGCACGCAGGCCGCACAGATCGCGAGCTCCATCGAGTCGCTCGCGAAGCGCGGCGCTCTCGTCGTTTACTGTCCCGATTCGTCGGCTCCCGATGTTCACCGTCTCCTTCCCACCTGGAACGGCTACCGCGAGGTCACGTTCCCGGACCTCGCCGGGCCGGAGCGCGTCAATTGGGTCGACTACGCAGCGCGTACCAGTGCGGTGTCACCGGGGACGTTCGCGCTCCGGGCCTTGCAGCGGGCCGGCGACGGCAACGACATCTTCCTCGTGTGGTCCGCGGGCCTGAACGGCCTTCGCGACAAGTGCGAGAAGATCGCCGACGAGCTCGCCACGTTCCGACCGCACCGGCAGCGCTTGATCGAGCCGAACCCGGCGTTCTTCGAGCACGCCGGACTGATCGCGTACTACCACAGCTGACGGATCAATCCGCCCGGCGTCGCCGCACCGCGAGTGCGCGGTAGAGAGGGAGCACGCGTCCGACCGCCGGCGGCAGCCGTCGCTCCTCCACGACCTCGCCGGCTGCATGCAACGACGGCACGACCTCTGACCGCCGCCCCTCGAACGTGTCCTCCGCGCGCTCACCCGTGAGCAGCCTGAGCCCGAGATCGAGCACGGGCGAGCTTCCGGGCGTCACCACGACGCCGACCCCGTCGGCTGTGAGGACGCGAACGACTTCCCGGGCCGCCGCGGCGACGTCGGGAACGAACTCGAATGCGCTCACCACCACGACGGTGTCGAAACTCCGGTCCGGATATGGCAACGCGCAGGCATCGCCTGTGACGAGCCGGGCGGTGAGCCCGACACGGGCCAGCTGTGCCGTCACGTCCGCAGCGCGGTGGTGAACGTCGACGCCATGCAGCTCGCTGCATGCGCGATCGAGCTCGGGCAGCAGGATGCCGCTGCCGTATCCGACCTCGAGCAGACGGCGTACGCGCGGACGCGAGCGGAGCATCGACGCGACGACACGGAAACGCATCCGTTCGATCTCGCCGAGCACCGGACGGTACGTCCAGTCGCCCTGGTCGAGGGGATTGGTCTTCACCAGGAGCTCCCTCGGGAGCAGATGCAGAGGCGTCACGTCGTTCACAGCTCCAGCATCTTGTCGAGCGCCTCGACCGTTCGATCGGACGCGTCGCCCGAACCGTACGGCGACGGTGTCGCCGCGAGCCGTTCGTGCAGCGCGCGCAGGTCGGCCAACCAGCGACACGCGACTGCGCCGATGGCCGGACCGGGTGGGACGAGCTCCGCGAACGTCCCTTGGACCTCCGGTCGCTCGGTGGAATTGCGTACCACGACCACGGGCCGCTTGATGACGCTCGCTTCTTCCTGCACGCCTCCGGAATCCGACACGAGCAGGGCGCTACGGGACGCGAGCCCGAGGAATTCCCGGTACCCGATCGGTTCGACGACCCGAAGGTGTTCGAGCTTCGTGTCGAGTCCGAATGCCGCCGCACGGGCCGCGGTGCGCGGATGCAACGGAAGGATCACAGGTACCGGCAGCGCCGCGAGCTCGTCGAGAATCACCGCGATGACGTCGGCGCGGTCGACGTTCTCGGGACGATGGAACGTCGCGAGCACGAATCGATCCGGCTCGACGCCGTAGGTCTGCAGCAATGCTCGGCTCTCGTCGGCCGTCGGAAGAATCTCGGGTACGACGTCGACCACGGTGTTGCCGGTGACGACGATGCGATCTTCCGCGATGCCGTCGGCCAACAGGTTCGCTCTGCTCGCCTCCGTCGGCGCGCAACAAAGGTCCGCGAGGTGATCGATCACGACGCGGTTGTGCTCTTCCGGCATGGCACGATCGAAGCTTCGCAGGCCCGCCTCCACGTGAACGAGCGGGATCTCGCGCGCGTTCGCGGCGAGCGCGCCGGCGAGCGCCGTGTTGGTGTCGCCCTGCACGACCACTGCCAGTGGCCGCGTCTCGGAAAAGCACTCGTCGAGGCGCGTCGTGGCCTCACCGATCTGACGGGCGCGACTCGTCCCTCCGACTTCGAGCTGCACATCCGGGCTGCCGAGCCGCAGCTGCGCGAGGAACACGTCCGAGAGGGCGGGGCTGTAGTGCTGACCGGTGTGCACCAAGAGAGCCCGTGGTCCGAGGCGTCGCAGGACGCCTGCGAGCTTGACGATCTCGGGGCGCGTGCCGAACACGACCGCGATGCGCCCGGTGGTTTCCGGAGACGTGGTTGTCTGCATTGTCGAAGTTCCCGTGCTCGCGATATTCGCCGGGCCGTGCGTAACTTTCGGCTGCCCGGCGCGTGATCTCGAGGATCTTCAGCTTTTGACGTCTGTGCCGACGAAAGGGGTAACCGTACCCACACCCGTCACGACTCCGGTTTGCAGCGAGTCGCTCGAGCCGTGCGCGAAGCGTGGTCGTCAAAGATTGGGTCTCATGAGACCGTCTGTGACGACCGATAAGCTCTGCGTGTCCGGAGGAGCGGTGATCACCCGCGGTCGCAGGCTTGGTCGTCCATGACTGTCCCTGCACGGTCTCGCCGGACCCCCATGTTCCGGATCGTGGAGGAAACGACGTGACTGATCTGCGTGTCGTGCATCCGACACTCCTCCTCCCGTCGGATCAGGACGCGACCGGCCGTACGCTCGGGGACGAGGAGCTCGAACTGCTCGCCGACGTCATCCGCAGCGGCACGCTGACGAGTACCAAGGGTCAGCACGTAGCTGCACTGGAGGCGCGGCTCGCAGAGCTGCTGGGTGTGCGTCACGCGATCGCGTGCGCGTCCGGTACCGCCGCGGTGCATCTTGCCGTCGCGGCCGTCGATCCGGAACCGGGTGACGAGATCGTCACCACGTCGATCACCGACATGGGCGCGCTCAGCCCGATCCTCTATCAGGGTGCGATTCCTGTGTTCGCCGACGTCGATGTCGACACATGCAACGTGAACGCAGAGACGATCGAGAGGTGTTTGAGTGATCGCACCAAGGCGATCGTGGTGACACACCTCTTCGGAAATCCGTGCGACATGCCCGCCATCGAGGATCTGGCGCGCCGTCACGCGATCCCTCTCATCGAAGATTGCGCGCAGGCATATCTGTCGCGCAGTCGCGGCCGGCTCGTCGGAACGATCGGTGCCGTCGGATGCTTCAGTCTCCAGCAGGGAAAGCACATCACGACGGGCGAAGGCGGTTTCGTCGTGACCGACGACGACGCGCTGGCCCGCCGGATGCGCCTCTACGTCAACAAGGCCTGGCCGTACGGCGAAGAGAAGCCTGATCACGAGTTCCTCGCGTTGAACTATCGACTCACCGAGCTGCAAGGGGCAGTGGCCCGGGCGCAGCTCGAGAAGCTCGAGTCCGGCGTCGCGCAGCGGATCGCGATGGCGGAACGTCTGACCGCCGCGCTCGAAGGCGTCGACGGCATCACCACGCCGAAGCCGGGCGCGGGTGACGTGCACACCTACTGGAAGTACTGCCTTCGCGTCGACGAGGACGCGATTCCGGGTGGACCCCAGGCCCTCGCGGCCCAGCTGAAGATGGGCGGCATCGCCTCGGCCCCGCGCTACATCCAGAAGCCCGCCTTCCGATGCGTCATGTTCCGGGAACAGCGGACCTTCGGGTCGAGCCGGTTCCCGTTCACGCTCGCACGTCCTGAAGCGCTCGACTATTCGGAAGAGCGCTATCCGGGCACGTTCGATGCTCTCGCCGGCATCCTCGTGCTGCCCTGGAACGAGCGATACACCGAGGAACACGTCGACATGCTCGCCGACGCGATCACCGATTCCGTCGATCGTCTCACCGGAGGTACGTCGTGAGCCGTCCCCTGCGAATCGGTCTCATCGGTGCCGGCGGCATCGCGTCGGCGTACGCTGAGCTGTTCCAGCAGGTCGAGATCGCGCAGCTCGTCGGTGTCGTCGATCTCGACGCCCAGGCCGCGCACGCGATGGCCTCGCGCGTCGACGCGATCCCGTTCGGCAACCACGCCGATCTCCAGCAGGTCGACTGCGACGCCGTCATCATCTGCACGCCGCCCGTGACACACGTGAAGCTCGCCTCCTACTTCCTCGAGCGCGGGATCCCCGTCCTGTGCGAGAAGCCGTTCGCGATCAACACGGCGAGCGCGCGGAAGCTGGTGGAGCTCGCCCACCGCAATGGCGTACTGCTCACGATGGCCGCGAAGTTCCGGTTCGTCGAAGACGTCATCCGGGCGAAGAGCATCGTCGACTCCGGAATCCTCGGCGACATCATCCTGTTCGAAAACGCGTTCGCGTCGCGCGTCTCGATGGACGGACGGTGGAACGCGGACCCCGAGATCAGCGGGGGTGGCGTGCTCATCGACAACGGCACCCATTCCGTCGACATCGTGCGGTACTTCCTCGGTCCGATCGCCGAAGTGATGGCCGTCGAGGCCAAGCGCGTGCAACGCCTTCCCGTCGAGGACACCGCCCAGTTGTTCCTGCGCACCGCGTGCGACGTGCCCGCGACCGTCGACCTGTCGTGGAGCATCAACAAGGAGCTCGACAGCTACATCAACATCTACGGATCCAACGGGACGATCCGCGTCGGGTGGCGCGAGTCGAAGTTCCGGCAGGCCACGAGCTCCGACTGGGTCGTCTTCGGACACGGCTACCAGAAGCTCGACTGCATGCGGCGCGCCGTGGAGAATTTCTGTCGTGCGGTGCGGGGTGAGGAGTATCTCCTCATCAAGCCCGACGAAGCCATCGCCTCCGTCGAGGTGATCGAGGCCGCGTACCGCTCGCTCGGACGGGGCGGATGGATCCCGGTCGAAGGCCACCACGAGCAGCCGGCCGTGGCCCGCGTCTCGGGTCTGGCCTAGCCTCGACCGGCG
>CAZJSY010000206.1:0-5859 GCA_964548555.1 uncultured Burkholderiales bacterium | reverse complement strand
TCGTCACCGGTGCGAGCTCGGGGCTCGGCGCCCGCTTCGCCCGGGTGCTCGACGCCGCGGGCGCCCGCGTGACCATCACTGCACGACGCGCCGGCCGCCTCCACGAGCTCGCGCATGACCTGCACGATCCACTCGTGGTGCCGTGCGACATCACTGATCCCGACGCGCCACACGGCATCGTCGACGCGACGGTGGAGCGCTTCGGTCGCATCGACGTGCTCGTGAACAACGCCGGTGTGACGCTCACGAGGGGTGCCCTCGAGCACACGGTCGACGAGTTCCGCGACGTGCTCGAGGTGAACCTCGTCGCGCCGTTCGCACTCAGCCGCCTGGCCGGCGGGGTCATGATCGAGTCCGGAAGAGGTGGGGCGATCGTCAATGTGGCATCGATCTGGGGCGTCGTCGGGGTGGGCCAGATCCCCGACGCGGGATACGCCGCGTCGAAAGGAGCGCTCGTGAACCTCACGCGCGAGCTTGCCGCGCAATGGGCTCGTCGCAACGTTCGCGTGAACGCGCTCGCCCCCGGCTGGTTCCGCACCGAGATGACCGAAGAACGCATGTTCGGCGACGAAGCGGCCGAGCGTTGGATGCGTTCACGTACACCGATGGGCCGTGGCGGTAACGACCACGAGCTCGACGGCGCGCTGTTGTTCCTCGCGTCCGACGCGAGCAGTTTCGTGACCGGTCAGACCCTCTTCGTCGACGGGGGTTGGACGGCGATCTGAGTCAGCACGTCCGCGAGCGCGTCGGGCCTGGAGAGCATCGGCTCGTGGCCGCCGTCGAGTTCGAGCGGCACGACGTCGAGCAGCTCACGGGCCGCCCAGCGCTGGAACTCCGGCCGTACCGTCCGGTCGTCGCGACAGAGCACGTACCGGTTCTCGACGTCGGGCCATGTGGTCAGGGGGCACGGCTCGTTCGCGAGCGTCCAGTACTGGCGGCGCAGGTTCGCGACGACCCATGCCGTGTCGTCGACCGCGTCGTGGGTGAAGAACTGCTCCACACACTCGGGGCGGAACGTGGACGACCCGTCGCCGTTGTCGACGGCCGCGCTCGTGAACTCCGCCTCGGTCGGGTGGTTCGAGCCGAGCACCTCGCCCATCGTCTTGCCGGGCTGGGGAACGATGGCGGCGAGGAAGACGATGTTCGCGACGGGACGCATCGACGCGACGACCGGGATCGTCAGGCCGCCGAAGGAATGGCCGACCACGATCGCACCGTCGTCGAGATCACTCATGGCGTCACGAACAACGGACGCGTACTCGCGCACGCCCGCCCCTGGTTGGTCGCATGGAAGGTCCATCGCGACGGCACGATGACCGCGTGCTCGGAGCGCGTCGACGACGCGCTCCCAGCACCATGCGCCGTGGTACGCCCCGTGGACGAGCGCGAAGTCAGCCACGTTGCTCCTGCAGCTCTCGGATGTCGGCCAGCACCTCCGCGGGGTGGGCGGCGACATCGCCGACTTCGTACGACTTCGCGATCACGCCGTCGGGATCGATCAGGTAGCTCAGCCGCTTGGCGAACTTGACCTTGTCGCTGCCGGGATCGCGTGTTTCGTACGCCACGCCGACCTGCTCGTCCCAGTCGGAGAGCAACGGGTACGGGAAGTCGAACTTCTCGCGGAACGCCTTGTTCGCGTCGGGCGCGTCGAACGAGATACCGAGGATCTGGGTGTCGAGGGCCTCGAAATCGGCGGCCTGGTCACGCAGGCCTTTTCCTTCGATCGTTCAGCCCGGCGTATCGGCCATCGGGTACCACCACAGGAACACCCAACGGCCACGGAAGTCGTGCAGCGAGACGGGATTGTTGTCCTGATCGCGAACCGTGAAGTCGGGAGCCGGCGTGCCTGCTTCGAGCATGACGCTCCTTTGTCTATCGGGGCCGATATGACGCTCGGAGGACAGGCACCGTATCTCCGAGCGCACTACCGGGCGAAACACCCCCACACCCCCGGGTACCGTGGCGGTTCACGCGAGCGTGGCGGAATTGGCAGACGCGCCGGGTTTAGGTCCCGGTGTCCTCGGACGTGGGGGTTCGAGTCCCCCCGCTCGCACTCGGGGGCGATGCGCAATTCTCCTCTCAGGGGTTGACCGTTCACCGTCGACACAGAGAGGGTGCGGGTGGTGGGCGGCGGCCGTGTCCGGGTGGATCTCCCGCGATTCGCGGGTCCTTCGCCGTCGCGCGCTCGAGTGTCGCTGTTCCTCGTCGCGCTCGTGGGTCTCCTGGGCTTCAACGTGGTCGCACTCGACGACCTGCTCGCCACCCGCGCCGACGCGTCCCGGATGCAACGTCAGCAGACCGTCAGCGCGCGCGAGACACGCGTGGACCAGGCAAAGCTCGCGACCGTGGCTTCCGACGCGGACATCACCGCGGCAGGTCTCGCAGCGCGCACCGACGAGCGCGAGCGACTGCGCGCGTCGGTCGGCTCCGCCGTCGCGCAGCTCGCGGCGGCGCGCGTCGACCTCGGCGCCGCGGCCGCCCATCTCGCCACGCAGGTGGGCCAGGTCACGACGCTCACGACCTGCCTGGAGGGCGTCTCGAGCGCGATGAACGGCCTCTCGGTCGGGGACGGTGCGCGCGGTCTCGGTGCGTTGCGAGCCGTCGAGGAGCCCTGCAACCGTGCGGCGACGATCGGGGCGGGTGGATGACCGATCTGCTCGTCGCGCCCGCCGAGACCGGGCCGCGCGTACGGCGGGACGAATGGAGGTCGGAAGACCGGCCCGGTCGTCGCCGCCGGCGTGTCCGGAACGTCGTCGTCAGCCTGACGGCCGTGCTGTTGCTCGCGGGCGAGGCAGCGATGGGCGTGTCCATCTGGCACGCGCACAAGACACGCGACCGGCGACGATCGGTGCTCGCGCGGATCGAACAGCAGCTGCGCGCCGTCGACGTGCGGCTCACGAGCCGGCAGGCACGACTGACGGCGCTGCGTCACGATCTCGGCCAACGCGCGTCCGAGGTCGACAGCGCATCGCGAGCGCTCACACAGGCGCAACACGATCTCGGGGTGGTCAAAGCCGGGGTCGCGAACACCACCGCGCAGTCGAGCGTGAAGGACGCGCAGATCACCGCGCTCTCGAAGTGTCTCGGCGGCGCGCGGCAGGCGGTGCTGCGGATCGAGGCCGGCGACACCAACGGCGCTGTCGACGCGCTGCGCTGGGTTCAGCCCGCATGCAACGACGCGCTCACGGCAGCCGGCGGTGACGGACCCGTGTTCCCGTTCGACTTCGCCGACCCCTTCGTGCTCCGGGTGGGCTCGACGTACTACGCGTACTCCACCAACGCCGGAGCCGGGAACGTGCAGGTGATCCGCTCCACCGACCTCCGTCACTGGGAGTTGCTCGGCAACGCGCTGCCGGCCCTTCCCGCGTGGTCGATGCCCAATTCGACGTGGGCGCCTTCAGTCCTCGCACGCACCGGCTACTTCGTCATGTACTACGCCGCGCCGGACAACCCCGCGGGCCAGCGGTGCATCGCCGCCGCGGTGTCGCTCGCACCGCAGGGACCCTATGTCGAGAGCGGACCGGATCCACTCGTGTGCCGTACCGATCTGGGTGGAGCCATCGATCCGAGCCCGTTCGTCGACGCTGGCGGAACGGCTTGGCTGCTGTGGCGAGGTGAGACGACCAGCACGCAACCCGGCGCCATTTGGAGCGCTCCACTCACCGCCGACGGGCGCGCGCTCGCCGGTCAACCGATCCCTCTGCTGCGTGCCGACCAAGGTTGGGAGCAGGGCGTCGTCGAAGCACCCTCGATGGTCGCGTTGCCCGGCGGCGGCTACGGACTGTTCTATTCGGGCAGCGACTGGAACAGTCGTCGCTACGGCGTGGGCTTCGCTCGCTGCGCCAGCCCCGCGGGTCCGTGCGCGAAGCCGGTTCGTGGTCCGGTTCTCGCGAGTCACGACGCGGTCGCGGGTCCGGGTGGTGCCGAGCTCTTCACCGACGCGATGGGCGGGACATGGATGGCGTATCACGCCTTCAGCGAGCCCGACGTCGGCTACCCGTCGAGCCGGCTCCTCCGACTGGCGCGGGTCACCTTCTCCGGCGGGCTGCCTGTGTTCGCTCCACCACCGTGGTGAACGGAGCTCCGTTACGCTTCCGCTCGTGGAGTCGTCACAGTCTCCGACCGGCGTCGTGGTGACCGGCGGTGCATCGGGAATCGGTCACGCGTGTGCACGCGCGCTCGCGCAGGCAGGCCGTCCGGTGGCCATCTGGGACATCGACGACGATGCGGCGTACGACGTCGCGCGGCAGCTGCGTTCCGACTACGACGTCAACGCGACGGCACGCCTCGTCGACATGCGTGAGCCGTCGGAGTTCGCCGACGCCATGGACGCGTCTGCCGGCGATCTCGGCACCATCGGCGGCCTCGTCCACTCTGCGGGTGTGGTTTCGGTCGATCCGATCGACCGGATCGACGAGGAGTCGTGGGCGCGGGTCCTCGACGTCAACCTTCGTGCACTCGCGCTGCTCGTGCCGGTGATGCTCCCGGCGCTGCGAGCGTCGGGTCCGGGCGCGGCGATCGTCGGTATCGCCTCGATCGAAGCGGTCGTCGGCGACGGCCGTATCCCCGCGTACTGCGCGTCGAAGGCCGGACTCCTCGGGCTGGTCCGTTCACTGGCCGTCGGGCTGGCGCCGGACGTGCGTGTGAACGCCGTGTGCCCGGGGTACGTCGACACGCCCATGACGGCGCCGGCGCTGTCGTCGTCAGCCCAGGCACGGCAGCGGTTCGCGCAACGGATACCGCTCGGTCGTGTGGCGTCGGCCGACGAGATCGGACGGGTCGTACGTTTCCTGCTCTCCGACGACGCCAGCTACGTCACAGGCGCCGAGCTCGTCGTCGACGGTGGTCTGACCAGGCGAGTCTCCTGAGCCGCCGAGGGAAGGATCAGGAGGCGGACCGTGATCTTTTCGAGGTGACCTGATGCACGACGACCCCGAAGCGCCCGAACCCGACGTGCTCGAGGAGCACCTCCCCGCGTTCGACGACGAGGACGACGACTCCGGCGTCACGGTCGAGATCCCGCCCGACGTGCCGGAGGCCGACGCGCTCGAACAGGCTCGTCAGCCGGCGATCCCCCTGCCCGAACGACCGCCGCGTCTGCCCGACGACCCCGAAATTCCCGAGGCGGACGCGTTGGAACAGGCGGAATCGGCGGCGGGATACGACATCGACGAAGAGGAGGAGCGTCCGGCGGGCGGAAGGGTCGATCTCGGCGAGGAGTGACGTCCGGAATCAGCGCCGGCGGCGACCCTTGCGCCGGAAGCGGCCCTTCGCCTCCTTGGCGCGGAACTCGGCGATGATGTCGGGTGCGGCGGTGTTCACGATGTCTTCGGCCTGGTCGAGCAGCGCCGCGACGTGCTCGCCCTCGGGCTCGGGTTCGGGGGCCTCGGCCGTCTTGCCCAGACTGCCGTAGTGCCAGCCTGCGTCGATCCGGCGCAGCGCGAACGACGGGCAGTCGTCGGGGCAACGCCACGGCGCCTCGGGCGCCAGGTCGAGCCGGCACTTCCGTACCGTTTCACCGCTCTCGTACGTGCGGCTCTCGTAGTGCCGGCAGTCGAAACGCATGGGCATGTGATCCATTGTGACCCATGTGCGGCCCCCGCGATGGGCGCGGTCAGCCGAGCCAGTCGGGCGCCTGCTCGAGCAGATACCTGCTGACGGCCAGGCAGCGCTCCAACGTCTCGCACGGGACCTCCTCGCCGTTGCGAATGCGCACGAGCGAGACCCGTTGGTGCGCGACGACGCGCAGGCTGCGCTCGGGCGCGTCGGTCGCTGCGGGATACGAGTCGATCGCGGAGACGTCAAGGGGCAGGTCGACACCGCCGATCCCCGCCAGCTCCGTGGCCAGGACGAGAAGAT
>CAZJSY010000205.1:0-5873 GCA_964548555.1 uncultured Burkholderiales bacterium | reverse complement strand
GCGGTTGGCTTGTCCAGGCCGAGAATCACACGCATGGTGGTCGTCTTCCCGGCGCCGTTCGGCCCCAGGAAGCCCGTCACGCGCCCCGGCCGCACGTCGAACGACAGGTCGTCGACCGCCACAGTGCGGCCGAACCGCTTGGTCACACCGTCGACACGGATCATCGCGTCCTCCCTACGGGGCGACGAAGGCCGGCGGGGGCGACGAAGGCTCCGTGGGACGTGGCTCGGCGAGCCGATGCGAAGATGCGCGTTCCACGAGCACGTCGCCGAACCCCACCCGCGCGTCGATGCGCAATGTCACCGCATTGCCGCGTTCGACGCTGTGGCGCGAGACGGCGACGCCGCTCTCGCGCCGGCCGAATGCATCGATCACACCCGCGTCCACGTGCGCGTCGAGCACGACGGTCACATCGTCCGGGACGACGACGTCGAGGCGCCCGGCTGCCACGGCGGCGGAGACCGACCGTGACAGCGCGGCGGCGTCGACGGCACCGAGGTCGAGCACGAGCTCGCCTCCTGCGAGGTGGTACTCGCGCGCGATCGAACCGGCGTCGACAGGACGTATGTCGCGGGTGCCGAACCCGCCGTGGAACGGAGGGCCGATCCAGCCGAACACCGCGAGCACGGAAATGACGAAGGCTGCGACCACGAGCGCGTCCACGACACGGTGAAGACCGATGCCCCCGGCAACCGCGGCGAGGATCACGACCACCCCGGTGATGATCGCCTCGAGCGGCGTGAACGTGATCGAGCCGGGACCTTCGACGGCGAGGATCGCCGCGGCGGTCGCGACGATCGCGACGAACGCGAGCGCGACGACCAGCAGTATGCGGCCCAGGATCGGCGCCGCCCGCCGCAGGGGCGACTCGTTGATGGGCGCGACGGTCCAGGGGGCGGAGGGCGCCGTCGGATCCGTCACAGCCTCGCCACTCTCGGGTGGGCCGGCGGTCGGCGCGACTTCGCGGTCGATCGACGCGCTTGCGGCCGGGGGCTGGTTGGCGCGCAGCCACAGGAGCGCGATCCCGAAGCCGATCAGCGTGAGTGGCCAGATGATCCGCGGTTCGAGGCCGAGGCCGATTCGCCCGACGCCGGCGAGCACCAGCACCGCGGTGACGAGGATCACGATGGTCCACACCGCGGTCGAGCGCGAACCGGCTTGCGGCGCACTCGGCGTCCCTCCTCCGGAGGCGGGTTCGTCGGGGACGATGGCCCACGCCGCGAGGTACAGGAGTACTCCGATGCCCCCGACGAACGCGAGCGCGACGAACGCGAGACGTACGACGGCAGGATCGAGCCCGAAGTAGTTGCCCAGACCCGCGGCCACGCCGGCAAGCACGCGGTCGCGGCGACTGCGGAGGACGCGTCTCGGGGCGGCGTGCTGATTCATGCGGCCATCCTGGTACCGCGGCGTGACGGGATCGATCCGGGACCGCCCTGGTTGGACCCTGACGCCGATCGTGAACATCAGGGACGGACCGGATCGTGCGGTGAACAGGTTCGTGCGATCATCGACGAGTGCAGGCGACGCGTGCCTCCGGCGCCCGACAGCGTGCGGTCCGTCCGCGCGAGCGACGCCGGGTCGCGGGTGTCGCCGCCGCGATCGGAGCCGCGGCCGGCATCGATCCGAACCTGGTCCGGATCGCGTTCGTCGTGCTCGCGCTCGCTGGTGGCGCCGGTATTGCGCTCTACGCAGCCGGATGGCTCGTGCTCCCGAGCGAGGGGAAATCGGCAGCGTTGCAGATTGTCACGAGCCCGAAGGCGGGCTTCGACTTCGGGCGAGCGCTCGCGCTGGTCGCGATCGTTCTGGGAACGTTGCTGCTGCTCAGCAATGTGCACATCGTCTTCGTCGACAGCATCGTGTGGCCCGCAGCCGTGGGAGGCATCGGCGTCGCCCTCCTGTGGGGACGGGTGCGCCCCAACGACCCCACCCGGGAGCGGTCTGCTTCCGCGTGGTCGGCGGTTGTCGCTTCGCTCGTCGGCGAACGGCGACGGCCGGCCTCGATCGCACGCGTCCTGGTGGGCGCGGTGCTCGTCATCGGTGCAACGGGAGCGGTGGTGGCCGCGACCAACGCCGTCGTCGCCCGCCGAGCGTTTGGCGCTGTCGTCGTGATGGCGCTCGGCCTGGCACTCGTGTTCGGCCCCTGGCTCTGGCGGCTCGGGAACGACCTGACGCGCGAGCGTGCCGAGCGCATCCGGTCACAGGAACGGGCTGAGGTCGCGGCTCACCTGCACGACTCGGTGCTGCACACACTCGCCTTGGTACGCCGGAACGCGGACGATCCCAAACACGTCGCTGCGCTCGCTCGGCGCCAGGAGCGGGAACTGCGCTCGTGGCTCGCGGGGAAGACCGCGGCGGTCCACGCCGATTCGCTCGGGTCGGCGTTGGACGAGGCCGCGGCGGACGTCGAGTCCGACCACGGCGTACCGGTGGAGATCGTCAAGGTCGGAGATTGTTCACTCGACGAGCATCTCACTGCACTGGTGCGCGCCGCGCGCGAAGCGATCGTCAACGCCGCGAAGCATTCCGGTGCGGATTCCGTCGCGGTCTACATGGAGGTCGACAACGGCACGGCTGCGGTGTTCGTGCGGGACCGCGGCGTGGGCTTCGATCCCGACGACGTCGGGGCGGACCGCCACGGTCTCGCCGAGTCGATCACCGGCCGCATGCGTCGCCATGATGGGCAGGCTCTCATCCGCAGCACGCCCGGAACCGGGACCGAAGTCCAGCTGACCATGCCGAGGGCACACGCGTGAGCGGTGCCGGACGGACTCGCGTCTTCGTCGTCGACGATCATCATCTCTTCCGGTCCGGTGTGCGCGCCGAGATCGGCGACGCGGTCGACATCGTCGGCGACGCGTCCGATGTCGAAGGCGCAGTCGAGCTCATCGGGGAGCGCGCGCCCGACGTGGTGCTCGTCGATGTGCACATGCCGGGCGGCGGGGGAGCCGCGGTCATCAGAAGGGTCCTTCACGACCATCCCGACGTCCGCTTCCTCGCGGTGTCGGTGTCGGACGCACCCGCCGACGTGATCGACGTCATCCGCGCCGGCGCCCGCGGATACGTCACCAAGACCATCTCGGGGACCGAGCTCATCGACGCGATCCGGCGCGTCGGCGCGGGCGACGCCGTTTTCTCTCCCATGCTCGCGGGCATCGTGCTGGCCGCCTTCTCGTCGATACCGGTCGGAGCAGTTGATCCGGAGCTCGATCAGCTGACCACACGCGAGCATGAGGTCCTCCGGTTGATCGCGCGTGGCTACTCCTACAAAGAGATCGCGCGGGAGCTCTCGATCGGCGTCAAGACGGTGGAGACACACGTCTCCGCGGTCCTTCGAAAGCTCCAGCTGTCGAACCGCCACGAACTGACGCGTTGGGCGATCGATCGCCGTCTCGTCTGATCCAGCGACGGCACGCGTGTTGGGGCCATCTGCAGGATGTGCACTGGATCGGTCAGGCCAAACTTGGAGGCGGAATGGAGAAGGTCGACTACGACGCACGCCTGCATGCCGTCTACGCCTCCGGCCGGCAGATGTCGCCCGATGCACGACAAACCTGGATCGAGGCGTTCGCTCGTCACCTGCCGGATACACGCCCACTGGTCTGGCTCGACCTGGGCTCGGGTACCGGCCGCATGACCCCTTCTTTGGCGAGTGCCTTCGGCGGCCCCGCCCACGGAGTCGAACCCTCGGACAAGATGCGTGCTCGAGCCCTTGCCCACGCCGGCCATCCCGACGTCACATATGCGGCTGGGTCTGCCGAGCACATCCCATTGCCGGATGCCTCGTGTGACGCAGCCTTGCTGTTCTTCGTCTGGCACCACGTCGTCGATCGCGAACGCGCCGCGCGGGAGCTGCGCCGGGTCGTCAAGCCAGGCGGCAAGCTGTTCGTGCAGGCCAATTGCTCGGACAGGATGCCCGATGTCTGGTGGTTCCGCGTCATGCCCGAATGGAGGAACGTCGACACGGCGCAGTTCCGGTCCGAGAAAGAGGTGAAAGGTGACTTCGCCGGCGCCGGCTGGACGTTCGTCTCTCGTGACGAAGTCACGTGGCTTCGCTCGGCGAACCTGGCCGAGGACTTCGAGAGGCTGAAGCTGCGTGCCGTCTCGCTCTTCGAGCACATGAGCGAGGGGCTCGCGGAAGCGGGCTTCGCCAGGATCGAGGCAGCGCTGCCCTCACTCGGCGACGGGCCTCAATACGAGACCAGCGAGCTGCTCGTCTTCCAGCGTGAGAGGTCCGGATGACGACGGGTTCGGTGCTGCCCTTCTCAGGTGCGCGAGCGCTTCGCGGATGCTCATCTGCCAGTGTGCGGTGGCGCGGCGGGTAGTTGCACCGTGACGCAGAGCCCCCCACCGGCCCGGGGGGAGAGGGTGAGGGTTCCGTCGTGTGCTCGGGCGATGCTGTTGACGATCGCCAGGCCGAGGCCCACACCTGCGTGGTCGGTGCGTATGCGCTTGGAGCCACGCTGAAACGGCTCGTCGAGCGTGGCAACCAGCTGTGGGGTGAGCTTCTCGCCGGTGTTCTCGACGGTGAGCACCACACTGTTCGGCTCCGCGCGGGTCGTGACCCACACGGTGGCCTCGTCCGGCCGGTTGTGGACGATCGCGTTGTGCACGAGGTTCGTCGCCATCTGCAGCAGGAGCGCGGGTGAGCCGATGGTGGGGGTCGCGTCGCCGGAGGTCTCGATGGCGATGCCGCGCTTGTCTGCGAGGGGGAGCAGCGTTTCGGTTGCTTCCTCCGCTATGAGGGACAGGTCGACGTGTTCTCGGGCGAAGGACCGCCGGTCGGTGCGGCTGAGCAGGAGCAGTGCTTCGGTGAGGTCGATCGCTCGGGTGTTGACGAAGTGGAGGCGGTCGACAAGTTCGTCGTTGCCGCGGCTTTCATCGTTGCGGGCCACGTCGAGCAGCGTCTGCGTGATCGCTAGCGGTGTGCGTAGCTCGTGGGAGGCGTTGGCTGCGAACCTCTGCTGCTCGGCGACGTGTGCTTCGAGGCGCGCGAGCATGGCATCGAAGGCGTCGGCGAGCTCGCGGAACTCGTCACTGCGGCCCGACAGCCGGATTCGGTGGGAGAGCGATCCGGTCGCAGCCGTGCGTGTGGCGTCCGTGATGCGGGCGAGGGGGGCGAGCATCCGGCCCGCGAGAATCCATCCTCCCACGAGTCCGAAGACCAGCAGGGTCGCCAACACTGCGGCTGCCTTCGGAGCGAAAACGTGCAGGAGGTTGGACCGGACGGGAAAAACACTATGAAGGGGCGTGTCGGCGTTGACGAGGAACGCACGGTTCGGCACGTAACGCAACAGGAACACCCACACGGCGGCGAGCAGCAAGGCGCCTGCGAGCATGAGGAAGGCGGCGTAGCTGAGGGTGAGCTTGAGGCGAACGCTCAAACCAGGGGCTCTATCCACCGTCTCCTCCCTCGCGGCCGGCGTCCGGCTGCGTGCTGATGCGGTACCCGACCCCGGGCACGGTCGCGATGATCCAGGGCTCGCCGAGGCGTTTGCGCAGTGCCGAGACCGTGATGCGCACGGCGTTGGTGAACGGGTCGGCGTTCTCATCCCACGCCCGTTCCAGTAGCTCTTCGGCGCTGACGACACCGCCTTCGGCAGCGACGAGGACTTCGAGCACGGCGAACTGCTTCCGGGTGAGCGCGACGTAGCGGCCGTCGCGGTAGACCTCGCGGCGGAACGGATCCAGACGCAGGCCTGCGATCTCTCGCACGGGTGGCCTGTTGTGGGCGCGCCTGCGGTCGAGTGCTCTGAGACGGAGCACGAGTTCTTGGAGTTCGAACGGCTTCGTGAGGTAGTCGTCGGCGCCGAGCTCGAACCCGGTGGCCTTGTCGTCGAGCCGGTCGGCAGCGGTGAGCATGAGGATCGGCA
>CAZJSY010000204.1:2843-5887 GCA_964548555.1 uncultured Burkholderiales bacterium | reverse complement strand
CGGACCCTTCCAATACGGCATCGCGGCCGGGCTCGATCTTCCCGACTCCTACTTCTCCACGATCGCCCGCGAGCTGCGCGAGAAGCGGGACTTCTTCTGCGACGGTCTGGCTCACGCCGGCTTCGAGGTCTTTCCGCCGCAGGGCACGTACTTCGTGACCGCGGACATCAGGCCGTTCGGCGAGACCGACGGCCTCGCGTTCTGCCGGCAGCTTCCCGGGCGCTGCGGAGTCGTGGCGGTTCCGAACGTGGTCTTCTACACGAACCGCCACGAGGGCCGGCACCTGGTGCGCTTCGCGTTCTGCAAGCGTGACGAAGTGCTCAAGGAGGCGCTCAAGCGGCTGAACGGGATCGCAGAATGATTCGCGTCGCCGGGGTCCAGCACGACATCGCCTGGGAGAACCGCACCGCCAACTTCGAGCGCCTGCGGCCGCAGATCGCCGCGGCCGTCGGAGCGGGTGCGCGGCTCGTCGCACTGACCGAGATGTTCTCCACCGGCTTCTCGCTCGATGCGGACCGCGTCGCAGAGCCGGCCGGCGGTCCGAGCTCGCGTTTTCTGGCCGAACAGGCCGTGGAGCACGGCGTGTGGGTGTGTGGCTCGATCGCGGTGCGCGATCCCGGAACCGACAAGCCGTTCAATCGTCTGCTCGTCGCGGCACCCGACGGCACGTCGCAGCACTACGACAAGATCCACCCGTTCAGCTACGCGGGCGAGCACGAACGCTTCGCGGCCGGGAACGACTTCGTCACGGTGACGGTCGACGACGTCGCCGTCAGCTTGTTCGTCTGCTACGACCTTCGCTTCGCGGACGAGTTCTGGGCCGTTGCCGAACGGACGGATCTCTACGTTGTCGTCGCGAACTGGCCCGAGAGCCGGCGCCTCCACTGGCAGGTCCTGTTGCGGGCGCGCGCGATCGAGAACCAGGCGTACGTCATGGGGGTCAACCGGGTCGGTGAGGGCGGTCGCCTCACCTACTCCGGCGACTCCGCGGTCATCGATCCCATGGGCGAGGTGCTCGCGAACGCCGCGCGAACCGAGACCCTCGTGCTGGCCGACGTCGACCCCGAGATGGTGCGGGCGACCCGGAAACGCTTCCCGTTCCTGGCCGATCGGCGCAGGTGAGGCCTGCCGTACACTGCGGGTGACTCGCTCCTCCGGAGGTCGTGACCCATGCCCGAGGCTTACATCGTCGACGCCGTGCGCACCCCCGTGGGAAGGCGCGGTGGCGGGCTGTCACAGATGCACCCCGCCGACCTCGGCGCGCATCCGATCACGGCATTGGTCGAACGCACCGGGATCGACCCCAACGCGGTCGACGACGTGATCTACGGCAACGTCGACTCCATCGGGCCCCAAGCAGGCTGCATCGCGCGCACCTGCTGGCTCACTGCGGGGATGCCGGAGGCGGTTCCTGGCACGACGGTCGACCGTCAGTGCGGGTCGTCGCAGCAGGCGGTGCACTTCGCCGCGCAGGCCGTCATGAGCGGTACGAGCCATCTGATCGTCGCGGGCGGCGTGCAGAACATGAGCGCGATCCCCATCACCGCGGCGATGCTCGCGGGCCAGCCGTACGGCTTCCCCGACCCGTTCAGCACCTCGCCGGGATGGGTGAAGCGCTACGGCGATCAGGAGATCTCCCAGTTCCATGGGGCCGAGATGATCGCGCAGCGCTGGAACATCTCACGCGAAGACATGGAGAAGTACGCGCTCGAAAGTCACCGGCGCGCCATCCGCGCCATCGACGAGGGACGCTTCGAACGCGAGATCGTTGCCCTCGAGGGGCTCACGACCGACGAGGGACCGCGTCGTGACACGTCACTCGAGAAGATGGCGAAGCTGCCGACACTCGTCGAGGGTGGGCGGCTCACAGCGGCGGTGTCGAGTCAGATCTCCGACGCGGGAGTGGCGATGCTCGTCGCGTCGGAGCAGGCGCTGAACGACCACGGTCTCACACCGCGTGCGCGCATCCACCACATCAGTGTGCGCGGCGACGACCCCGTCATCATGCTGACCGGCCCGATCCCGGCTACGAAGTACGCGCTCGAGAAGACGGGTCTGACACCCGACGACATCGACCTCGTCGAGATCAACGAGGCGTTCGCATCGGTCGTGCTCGCCTGGCAGAAGGAGTCAGGATTCGATCTGGGCAAGGTGAACGTCAACGGCGGCGCGATCGCGCTCGGCCACCCCCTCGGCGCGACCGGTGCCCGGCTCATGACGACGCTGCTCAACGAGCTCGAGCGCACGGGTGGGCGTTACGGTCTCCAAACGATGTGCGAGGGCGGCGGCATGGCCAACGTCACCATCATCGAGCGGCTCGGATAGCGCGAGCCGGTCGTTCGCTGCTCACTTCGGACATGTCCCGGGGTCGAGGGCGTCGTTGATCCGGAGCACCTCGACGCCGGTTGCGTCGCGGTAGACGACCCTTGTCGCGGTGCCGTTCACGAGCCAGCCCTCCCTCGGCACCGAGTACATGCCGTACGTGAGCGGCGAGACGACGACGTACTGGTAACGACCACGGGCCACCAGACGCCGCCACCAGACGCAGGGATCGCCGTCGAATGTGACGTAACCCGACAACTCCGTGACGTCGTTGGAGAGGTCGGCCCCGAACAGCGGGTACACACCCGCGCTTCCCCCGATGTGGAAGACGCGTGCGTGACGGACCTCACGAAAGTACGCGTACACGCCGCTGTAGAGCGGAATCCCTGTGTCCTGGTATCGGTGTGCGAAGTAGTAACGCTGCAGAGCAAACCCTCCGACACCGGCCACGACGATCAGGGATGCACCGGCCAGCGCGAGGAACCTGGCGGAGATCTCGGGCCTCCGTCGCATCAGGAGCACCGCCGCGAGCACGATCGCCGAACCGGTCACCACCGCGGACAGGACTTCGCCCGCCGGCCACGCGGGAGTGAACTCGTAGTTGCGCGCCGTTGCGTCGAGTGCGACGAGGGCAGCCAACCCGATCAAGAGCGCACGCCGGGGTGCGGGCGCGCAGCGCCCCGCGAGCCGGCACGTGAGTGTGGTGCCGAGCAGCAGCGCAG
>CAZJSY010000204.1:0-2743 GCA_964548555.1 uncultured Burkholderiales bacterium | reverse complement strand
AGCGGAGGTCGAAGGCGAACGTGAGCCCGCGTTCGTGCGCAGTGAGAGGCGTGAAGACGTAGGTGACGGCGGCAACGATGGTCGCGAGACCCACCCATCGCTCGATCGGGCGTCCCCGTGCGAGAGCGACGACGCCGCCGCCGAGCGCGACCACGAGGATCGCCGGCCACGCCCGGCCGAGCGCGAGCGAGAGTCCAGGAAGGTAACGGTGGCTCCATATCCAACCATCGGTGATGTAGTGCGCGACCGATGCGCCGTCCGCTCGTCCCTTTGCGGGGAGCGAGATGGGACCGAGGTGAACACGAACCCAGGGGACGGGCGATCCCATCGTGACCCAGTCGCGCAGGAGCCAGTACCCGCCGGAGAAGAACGCGCCCGCGAACCAACCGACCGCGACGGAGCGCCGGTGGTTGCGAAGCGCGTGCACGATCACCGCGATCGACAGCGCGGCGACCGTTGCCGCCGCCGTGAGCTTCGTGCCCACGGCCAGCCCAGCGGCCAGCCCTGCAACCGTGGTGGGCACCGGCGCGAAGCCGCCCTCGAGCAGCAGCGCCACCACGGACAGCAGCAGCGCGAGAACCATGACATCGTTCGACGCCTGTCCGGGCTGCGAACCGGCGAGTGTCGGGAGACCGAGGACGAGCACAGCTCCGAGGACGCAGAGTGCTGCCGCGTCGACCCGTCGCCCGATGCACCACGCGGCTAGCAGGACCAGCGCCGCCCATCCGATGTTCACGAGCGGGGAGAGCAGGTCGCGCCCGAAGGGCAAGAACGCCACCGCGTGGATGAGTTCCGAGTTGTCCGGGAACGACTGGTACAAGGTGAGCGCGATCCCGCCGAGCCCCGTCAGCCGCCGGTGTTGCACGAATCGGGCTGCGAACGGCGCGTGATAGATGAGCGTGTCGACGTGCGTCATGCCACGTCGCAGCGCAAGTGTGGTGTGGCTCGTCCACTGCGCGAGCACGAGGGCGGACGCAGCTATCGCCGTGAGGAGCTCGGCGCGGCTGCCGACGCTTGCCAACGAACGCGCCGGCGGACGGGATCGGGTGCTCGTGCCGACGAACGCCATGGCCACGCCGACGCACACCAGGGCCGTGACCGTCTGTACGCGACCGAGCAGACCGACCGAGCCGAGGAGCTCGCCCGTTACGGTGAGCGCCACGAGAGCCAGCACGACCTCGGCGAGTCGCGCCGGCGTCCCGTGCCAATCGGGCAACAGCCGATTTCGTAATCGCCAGGCTCCAGCCGTGAGTGCCACCACGATCACGAGCGTGCAGCCGATGCCCAGCGCGTATCCGCTGAGGGTCAGGGCGGCCGAGGCCATCGGGCGCAGTATGCCGCCTGCCGAGTGTCCGACGTCGAGCGGTTCAGCTGACGCGCCGTACCGCTTGCGCTGGTTCGGTTGTGAGTACGGCTTCGGTCTCCACTTCGATCCCCAGGGTCGGGATGACACGGTCGAGACTGCGCGGGAACCACCAGTTGGCCTTGCCGAGCAGTTCCATGGTCGCGGGGACGAGAATCGAACGGACGATGGTTGCGTCGACGAACACCGCGGCAGCGAGGCCAAGTCCGAAGAGCTTGAGCACGCGTACGTTGCCGAGCACGAACGATCCGAACACGCACACCATGATCGCGGCCGCCGCGGTGATGACCCGTCCCGTGGTGGCGAGCCCGTCGGCGACCGCGGTCGCGTTGTCGCCGGTTCGTCGCCATTCTTCGCGGATGCGTGAGAGCAGGAACACCTCGTAGTCCATGGAGAGGCCGAACAGGATCGTGAAGAGCATCAACGGGATCCACGGGTCGATCGGGCCGGGTTTGCCGATCCCGATGACCGAACCGAGCCATCCCCATTGGAAGACCGCGACGATGACGCCGTACGCGGCACCGATCGACAGCAGGTTCATGACCGCAGCTTTGATCGGCACCGCGATGGACCGGAACACCGCCATGAGCAACACGAACGACAACACGACGACGGCACCGATGACCCATGTGAGTCGTTGCGCGAACTGCCGGGAGACGTCGATCGCCGCCGCGGTGACACCACCGATGTAGGCCCGAACCGGCGTGCCGCGAACCGCGGCGGGTACGACGTTCGACCGCAGGCGATGCACCAGCGCCTCGGTGCGCGAGTCTTGGGGGGCGGTCGCGGGGACGACGACGATGACCGCAGCGTCACCGCTCGGGTTGAGCGACGGCGGCGCGACGGACTGAACACCCGGAGTCGCGCGCACATCGCGCACGAGGTTGTCGAGCGCAGCGGTGGCGCCGGGTGGCTGTTCGGTGACGATCACCAGGGGGCCGTTCGTGCCCGGCCCGAACCCGCGCGCGAGCAAGTCGTATGCCTTGCGGGTCGTGGACGAGGCCGGGTCGTTGCCTGCATCCGTGAACGCCAGATGCATCGACAGCAGCGGCGTTGCGAGCACGAGCAGGGTCGCAAGCGCGGCGGCGCCGGTCGCCCAAGGACGACGTTGGATCACCCGGCTCCATCGGTACCACAAGGTGTCTTCGCCGCCACTTTCGCCGCGGTGCAGCAGGCGGGGCACGTGCAGGCGGTCGATCGCCGGGCCCGCGAAGCCGAGCAGGGCGGGCAGCAGCGTCAACGCGGCCGCCATCACCAATACGACCGCCGCGATCGCGGAGAACGCGAGGCCGTAGACGAACGACTGGCCGAGCAGCAGCATCCCCAGCAGCGAGATCACCACGGTGCAGCCCGCGAACAGCACGGCGCGCCCCGAGGTCG
>CAZJSY010000203.1:0-5911 GCA_964548555.1 uncultured Burkholderiales bacterium | reverse complement strand
GTTGTCGGGCTGCCGGGACTTGAACCCGGGACCTTCGGTCCCCCAGACCGACGCGCTAACCAAGCTGCGCCACAGCCCGCGAAGGGGTCAGTCTAGAACGCGGACCTCACGTCACGGCGTGCCAGAGCCACTCCCCCATCTGCATGAACCGGTACCCGAGGTAGACCGCGAGGGCGCCGGCGAGGAGCTTGAGGTGCCACGGGATCGGCAGCGGCGCGTCGTCGTCGGGCGCGGTCGGCGCCGAATGCGCCCGGCCTGGATCGACGGGCCGGCCGCACGACGGGCACGCCCCGTCGACCTGCACGGTCGACGGTGAGAGGAAGCGGCTGCAGGTGTCGCACCACGGCACGCCATCCATTGAAGCAGCCCTCGTGCCCGTCGCCGACGGCGGTCAGACGGGCGGGATCCCGTGGTGACGCTCGAACCGCTCGCGCCGGCGTCCCCGCGCCAGCGCGAGCCGTTGCACCAGCTCGTCGCGTAGCCGGTCGGGTTCGACGACCGCGTCGACGACGAGCTCCGCCGCCAGGTGCACGAGGTCGATGTCCGCCTCGTACTCGTGGCGGCGTGCCGCGACGAACTCGGCCCGCTCCTCGGGATCCTCGATCGCCTGGATCCGGTTGTAGAACACGGCGTTGACCGCCGGTTCGGGACCCATGACCGCGATGCTCGCGGTCGGCAACGCCAGGCACGCGTCGGGATCGAACGCGGGCCCGCACATCGCGTACAGGCCCGCGCCGTACGCCTTGCGCACGATGACCGAGATCTTCGGCACGGTCGCCTCGGCCACCGCGGTGATCATCTTCGCCCCGTGCCTGATGATGCCCTGACGCTCCACCGCCGAGCCGATCATGAACCCGGGCACGTCGGCGAGGAACACGAGCGGCACGTTGAACGCATCGCAGTTCCAGATGAAGCGAGCCGCCTTGTCGGCGGAATCGACGAACAACACACCACCGAGATGCGCGGGGTTGTTCGCGACGATCCCGACCGTCTCGCCGCCGAGCCGCGCGAAGCCGATGACGAGCTCACGAGCGAACAGGGGCTTCAACTCGAAGAACGAGTCTTCGTCGACCAGCGCGTCGATCACCTTGTGCATGTCGTACGCGCGGCGTTCCTGCTCCGGTACCACGGCTGCGATCGGCTTGGCGCCGGCAGCGGGCACGCGGACCGGCGCCGGCGGAGGCTGCTCGCGCCAGTTCCTCGGCAGGTACGACAGGTAGCGGCGAGCTGCTGTGATCGCGGCCTCGTCGTCGGCCACGAGGTTGTCGCCACACCCGCTGACGGATGCGTGCATGCGCGCGCCGCCCATCTCCTCGAGGGTCACGTGCTCGCCGATCACCTCGGCCGCCATGCGCGGCGAGCCGAGATACATCGACGCGTTGCCCTCGACCATGAACACGACGTCGCAGAAGGCGGGGATGTATGCGCCACCCGCTGCGGAAGGGCCGAACAGGCAACACACCTGCGGCACGCGACCCGAAAGACGAACCTCGTTCGCGAAGATGCGTCCCGCGCCGCGGCGGCCGGGGAACAGCTCGACCTGATCGGTGATGCGCGCTCCTGCCGAGTCGACCAGGTAGACGACCGGCATCTCGTGGCGCAGCGCCGTCTCGGTGAGGCGCACGATCTTCTCGACGGTGCGCGCGCCCCACGATCCCGCCTTGACGGTGGGGTCGTTCGCCATCACGCACACCGGCCGGCCGTCGATCCGGCCCACACCGGTCACGATGCCGTCGGCGGGGAGGTCGCCCGCCATCGCGTTCGCGAGGAGCGCGTCCTCTGCCAGCGAGTCGGGATCGAGCAGCAGCGCGAGGCGGTCGCGGACGAAGAGCTTGTGCTCACGTTCGAGCTTCTCGCGGCCCTTGGCCAGGTTGCCCTGCCGGGCCCGCTCGGTCACCTCGTGGATTCGCGCGGTGTTGTCGGGGCCTTCTGCGGAAGTGCTCACGGCGCCAGGCTATGCGCAGGGCGCGGACCGCTCCCGAACACCCGAAATGGACCTTCAGGCGCCGCGAACCCGATCCGATAGGACATCGTGGCCCCGGTTCCGGATCGTCTGCGGACGATGCCTGCTCGAGACCATTCCCGTGACGCGCCGGCAACGGGGCCGTCACGCGCCTACTGCGCGGTGCGACTCGTCGACGGTGTTCCGATCACGACCGGCGTCGCGCATTGGTCGGGCGGTACCCCGGTCGTCGGCTCCGACGGGGTCGAAGGTGTCTTCGGCGGCTGGCACTACGAAGACGGGACCGTTCGGGTCACCATCGATCAGCACGGGTTCTTCCCGCTGTACTACTACGCGAGCCCGACCGAGTTCGCGGTCTCCCCCAGCCTCCTCACGCTGCTCGAGCACGGCGCTCCTCGCGATCTCGACGACGACGGGCTGACGATCTTTCTGCGGACCGGGTGGTTCCTCGGCGACGACACTCCGTTCGCCGCGATCCGCGGCGTGCCGCCGTCGGTGCGGTTCGAATGGTCGGCGGGAGTCCTCACGGTGGAGCGGGCGCGACACGAGGTCGACGAGACGACGATCGGACGGGCTCAGGCGATCGAGCGCTACATCGAGCTCTTCAGAGCGGCGGTCGAGCGGCGGCTCGTGCCCGACGACGAACCGTTCACCATGCCGTTGAGCGGGGGCGCAGACTCACGTCACATCCTCTTGGAGCTCGTCGGTCAGGGACGCGCTCCGGGATCGGTCGTCACGGGCGCGCAGCGACGTCACTGTCCCGATGTCGCGGTCGCGGGGATGCTTGCCCGGCGCCTCGGCATCCGGCACGACGTCGTCGACGCGCCGATGGACGCCGGATGGTCGGCCGAGCTCCGGAAGAACGTGCAGACGAACTTCTGCGCCGACGAGCATGTCTGGTATCTGCCCGTCGCCGATCACCTGGTCGCGCAGACCAGGTACAGCTACGACGGCATCGGCGGCGACATCCTTTCCGCCGCCGTCGATCTGAGGCCGCACGTCGTCGCCGGCATGCGTGCGGGACGCATCGACGAGCTGCTCGACGACGTGTTGTTCGAGACGCACCGTGAAGACGTGTTACAGGCCGCCCTCAGCCCGTCGTTCTACCGACGCATTCCGCTGGCGCGTGCCCGGGAACGCCTCGCCGAGTCGCTCCGCCCATATCTGGACGCGCCGAATCCCTGGTCGTCGTTCCACTTCAACAACTGGGACCGGCGTGAGATCACGTTGAACGCGCACGCGACCTTGGCAGCGCTGCACGTCCACACCCCGTTTCTCGATCGTGCGCTCGTCGACTTCCTCATGTCGCTACCGGCCGCGACGCTGCTCGGCGGTCGGTTCCATGTCGAGACGATCCAGGCGGCGTACCCGGAGTTCGCCGACCTACCGTTCGCGCGCTCCTTCCGACGTTCGCGCATGGTCAGCGCGATCGACCGGGCGCGGCGCGTGCCACCGCACCTCGTGCTCCATGCGCGCGCCCATTCACCTCGGCATCGTTCCGCGTTCCTGCGGAACACGCCGCCGATCGTCCGCCGCCCGACCGCTCGCGGCAGCCTCGGCACGTTCAACCGCCGTGCGGTCTGGCTGCGCCAGCTCGAGCTGCTCGCCTCGGGAGCGGTCGACGATCAGTGGATCAAGCGGACTGGATCACCTTCGAGGTAGGTCGACCAGGTGCTCGTGTCGTACACGGCGCCGTCGAAGTTGAACCGGATCTTGTACCAGCAGTCGGTCGCTGTTCCGTTGTCGCAGGCATCGCCACTCGGGATCGGGATGTTGATCTGGATCCAACGCCCGTTGAAGTGCGCATTGTCCGCTGTGATGGTGCAGCCCGTCTGGACGTCGTTGCTGCCCGGCGACACGTACGTGCAGTCGGACAGTGTCCCGTTCGGCCCGACCATCGTGAATGTTCCGGGTACGTCGGCATCAGCGAGGTCGAAGGCACGAAGCACCAGCGTCCGTCCTCCCGAGCCGGCAGGCACCCGCGCCAGCGGGAATTCGCTCGATGTGCCGGTGCCGCCGATGTTGGCGTAGATCGACATACTCCCGTTGCCGTAGATCCCGACACCATTGGGGGGAGTGCACGACGAGACGGCGGTGCCGGCACACGCGCGCAGAGCGAAGTTGTTCTCGCCGTTGCCCTTCGGCGTCTTGATCCGCACGAAATAGTCGCCGCTGCCCGAGATCCTGCAGAGCGGATACCACGCGTGGAACATCGCCCCGAGGGTGGTCCGGCGACCGGGCACGTTCCCCGAATCGTTCGTCACGTACGACGTGGCTTGCTGAAGGTCGGACGGAATGTCGGAGCCGCTATAGCCCTTGAACGTGGTTGAGCAGATCGACCCGGAAGCACTGTTCGGGTTCCCCGGAATCGTCGCGGGTCCGGTAGTCGTGAACGTCGTATCGACCGCTTCGTCGGGGCCGTCGAGACCGTGGTAGCTCACGTCTCCGGTGCAGTATTTCGACGCGGTGCTCCAGTCGGCCGTGCCGTTGTCGTAGTTCGTACCTGCGTAACGAAGCGACGGCGGATCACCAGGGGGATATCCAGGGATCTTCGTCGCACTGAGGTCCTTGGCGCCACCGTACTTGTTGACGTCGATCGGGTTGCCGTGCTGGTCCGTACCGACCTGGCAGAACAGACCGGTCGGGACGTAGGCAGGGTCGAACGCCTGCACCGTAAAGCTGCCGGTGCCCGCCGGCACGTGGATCGTGTACGTGTAGCCGTTCGGGTCGTATTGCGTGTTGATCCCGCCGGCGCAGTCATCGGCCGCACCATTCGGGCTCGGCGCGCGGCCGCACACGCCCGCCGCGTATGCGTCACCGTAACTCTTGTCGCTGTTGGCACCGGCGATCGCGCCCCAGAAGCCGGGGTACTGCGAGAGCTGCGACCCACGGGCCTCCGGGTCGTTTCCGAACTGACTGTACGGGCTGCCCATCTGGATGGGTTTCTGGTACTCGCTCGTACCGGTCCGCGTGATCGTGTGCGTCTTGAAGCCGATGGCCTGTGCGAACACGTTCTTGATCGTGCGCGTGATCGTGACCTTCAACTGGTTGGGACGGGTGCCCACGTTCACCAGCACAGTGGTGCCGCTCCCGTTCGCGTACCCGTTCTTCGCCGCGACGTCGCGCGCAGTCGCGAACGCGGTCGGCCGATCGTCGGGGAGGTAGACCGCGCCTGCGAGAGCGGCCGCGTCGGCGGCCTTTTGCTGCTGCTGACCCTGGTACGTCCAGTTGCTGAAGTCGACCGCGAGCCCGGCCAGAGCAAGCAGCAGGACGAGCATGATCGTGAAGAAGACGAGGAAGAACCCCTCCTCCTCGTCGCGCCGGACGCGGAAGATCCGCGACCGCAACCTCTCGATCATCACCGACACTGTCCGCTCGGCAACGGCTCGACGCGGAAGATCGCGGTGGACGTCAGCGTCTTCTTCGCGCCGAACAACTTGGTGACGAACACGTGATCGGCATTGACCCACACGCCGACGCGGGCCCAATTGCCCCCGGCGCCGCAGACGTTCTGGCTATTGACCCACGAACCGTCGCCGGACGGCTGGCTGAAGGATTTCGTGCCCTGGTCCCAACTGAACGACACGCAGCTGCCCGTGCATGACCCCGGCTTGGCGGTGCTCGTGGTCGCGTCGTACACCCACAGCTCCTGCGGCGAGTTGGCCGGGAGGCTCGACAGCGCGGTCGAAACGGCCGCGGCGGTGTCGGCGGGCATGTTCGGGTTCCGGGGCTCGGCCGACGCGGTGCGTCCGCCGGCCCGGGCGGCCGACGACAGGGTCGCGGCGTCCTTGAACATCGACGAGAACTCGATCGCCCCGAAGACGATGAGGAGCACGACCGGCATGAGAATGGCCGCCTCGACCAGAGCGGCACCCCGCTCGCCGGCGTCCAGCCGCGCCCGCATGCGCCCGCCGGCGCGCATCACTCGCCCCATCCCTGCCCACGCTC
>CAZJSY010000202.1:0-5925 GCA_964548555.1 uncultured Burkholderiales bacterium | reverse complement strand
TTGCACCTGACCCGCGACTTCCAATGCGTCACGGGATGGCGCGTCCACAGCGTCGGTTGGACGGGCGTGCGCCTCGCCGACCTGCTCGACCGGGCCGGTGTGCAGGACAGGGCGCGGGCGCTGCGCCTTACGAGCTTCGACGGCGCGTACACGGAGAGCCTCACGCTCGACCAGGCCCGGCGCAACGACGTGATGGTGGCGTACCAGCTCGACGGTCACGACCTGTCGGGCGCGCACGGCGGCCCGGTCCGCCTCTACGTCGCGCCGATGTACGGCTACAAGTCGCTGAAATGGCTCGAGACCATCGAGATCGTCGACAAGGTGGTCCCCGGATACTGGGAGCAACAGGGCTACGACGTCGACGGATGGGTCGGGAAGTCGAACGGTCGTGACGACCAGCCCGTCAGCTGACGTACCCGCGCGCGTGACCCGCTTCGACCGGCTCGAGCGGATGGTGCACTGGTGCAACGCGACGCTCTTCGCCGTGTTGCTGCTCACCGGTGCCGCGCTCTACGCCGGGCCGTTGTCGACGTTGGTCGGTCGCCGCGAGCTCGTTCGCACCCTGCACGTGTACACCGGGCTCGCGTTGCCGGTGCCGTTGCTCGCTGGCGTGCTCGTGCGGAACGGGCGTCGACTCCGCGCCGATCTGCGCGAGCTCAACCGCTGGATCCCCGACGACTTCCGATGGCTACGAACGCGCGGACGCGACAGCAGCGTGATGCTGGGAAAGTTCAACCCCGGACAGAAGCTCAACGCGACGTTCATCGGCGCGGCGATCGTCGTGATGCTCGCGACGGGTTCGATCATGCACTGGTTCGGTGCGTTCCCGAACGACTGGCGCACGGGCGCCACGTTCGTGCACGACTGGTTCGCGATCGGGCTGTTCTTCGTGGTCGTCGGTCACATCTGGCTCGCGGTCGCAGACCCGGTGGCGCTGCGCGGCATGACGTCGGGCTCGGTGACGGTGACGTGGGCCAAGACGCATCGGCCGCGCTGGTACGCCGAGATCACGGCGTCGAGAGTGACCCCTGACGAAACCGCCGCCGAGCTGGCACAGGGCGGTCGCTAGGCTCGACGGCATGACCCCCGCGTCACCCGCTTCCAAACCCGGCGACGTCCGCATCCCGGCCGCGCTCCTACCGTCCGACGGCCGCTTCGGATCGGGCCCGTCGAAGGTCCCGCAGGCGGCGGTGAGCGCGCTCGCCGCAGCCGCGCCCACCTACCTCGGCACGAGCCACCGCCGCCCGGGCGTCCGCTCGGTCGTCGGACGCATCCGCGAAGGCCTGACCCGGCTCTTCTCCCTGCCCGACGGCTACGAGGTGCTCCTCGGCGTCGGCGGCTCCACGCTGTTCTGGGACGCCGCCACGTTCGGGCTCGTCGAGCAGCGCAGCCAGCACCTCGTCTTCGGGGAATTCTCGTCGAAGTTCGCCGCGGTGACGAAGGCCGCGCCGCATCTCGACTCGCCCGAGATCATCGAGTCGGCACCTGGCACGCATCCGCTTCCTCACGCGGGTGAGGTCGACGCGTATGCGTTCACCCACAACGAAACCTCTACCGGCGTGATGATGGACATCGTTCGGCCGCACGGCGCCGACGGTCTGGTGCTGGTCGACGCGACGTCGGGAGCCGGTGCACTGCGCGTCGATCCGAGCCAGTTCGACGTCTACTACTTCGCCCCGCAGAAGGCGTTCGCGAGCGAAGGTGGGCTGTGGCTCGCGCTGTGCTCCCCGCGCGCAATCGAGCGCATCGAGCGGATCGGCGCGTCCGGACGCTGGACGCCGCCCTCGCTCAGTCTCCCCCTCGCGCTCGAGAACTCACGTCTTGAACAGACGTACAACACACCCGCGCTCGCGACGCTCTTCCTGCTCGTCGAGCAGGTCGAGTGGATGCTTCGCAACGGCGGGCTCGAGTGGTCCGCGTCGCGCAGCGACCGCTCGTCGGAGACCGTCTACGCGTGGGCCGAGGCCCATCGCTTCGCGACGCCGTTCGTCGCCAAGCCCGATGAACGGTCGCACGTCACCGCGACGATCGACTTCACCGAGCCGGTGGACGCCTCCGCGATCGCGACCGCGTTGCGGGCCAACGGAATCGTCGACGTCGAGCCGTACCGGAAGCTCGGCCGAAACCAGTTGCGCATTGCGACGTTCCCGGCGATCGAGCCCGACGACGTCGCCGCGCTGACCCGCTGCATCGACCACGTGATCGACGCGCTCGGCTGGAGCTGACGCCGCGGCATCACCTTGTGTGGATCACAGGCACATAGCGCCGTGAATCCACACAAGCTGGAACGACGGGCGACGTTGACGGCGGGCGTCGCGGCGCGTCATCCTCCCGCCATGGCCGAGCTCCCCGACGGGCTCGTCGCGATCGTCAAGCGCGACTGCCCCACGTGCAACCTCGTCGCGCCCGTGCTGGCCACACTGGCGTCCGACGGTGTACCGCTCACGGTGTACTCGCAGGACGACCCGACCTTCCCCGACGGCATCCCGGTCGTCGACGACCGGACGCTGGAGATGTCGTTCGCGCTGGAGCTCGACACCGTACCGACGCTGCTACGAGTGTCGGGAGGTCGGGAGGTGGCGCGCACGGTGGGATGGAGCCGTGACGCGTGGCGAGAGCTCACGGGCCGCCCGGGTCTCGGCGAGGGACTCCCCGTGCACCGACCCGGCTGCGGTTCGCGCACCCAGGACCCCGCGGTCGCGGATGCGCACGCCGTCGAGATGATCCTGCCGAAGCTCGCGGCCCGCCGCGTGGAGCTCGGGGCCGAGGAAGACGAGCTGGAAGCGTGCTTCGAACGCGGGTGGACCGACGGCCTGCCCGTCGTACCGCCGACACCCGAGCGGGTCGCGCGGATGCTCACGGGCACCACGAGGTCGCCCGACGAGGTGGTGGCCGTGGTGCCGCCCGACCTCGTCGAGTGCACGGTCGAGAAGATCGCGATCAACGCGGTGATGGCCGGCTGCCGGCCCGAGTACCTGCCGGTCGTGCTGGCAACCGTCGAAGCCGCGTGCACCGACGAGTTCAACATCCACGGGCTGCTCGCGACGACGTGGTTCTCCGGACCGCTCGTCGTCGTCAACGGCCCGATCGCGCGTGCGATAGGGATGAACTCCGGCGTCAACGCGATGGGTCAGGGAAATCGGGCGAACGCGACGATCGGTCGCGCGCTCCAGATCGTGGTTCGCAACGTCGGCGGTGGGAAACCCGGCGAGATCGACCGGGCGACGTTGGGTCAGCCGGGCAAGTACACCTTCTGCTTCGCGGAGAACGAGGCGGACTCGCCGTGGGAGCCGCTGCACGTGGATCGGGGCTTCGCGAAGGCGGCGTCGACCGTCACGCTGTTCGCCGGTGAAGGACCTCGGGGCATCATCGACCAGCTCTCACGCACGCCCGAGTCGCTGGCGCGGTCGTTCGCCGCGTGCCTGCGGGCCACGACCCATCCGAAGCTCGCACTCGCGTTCGACGCCATGCTCGTCGTCTCCCCCGAGCACGGGCGGGTCTTCCGCGAAGGCGGATGGAGCAAGGACCGCCTCTCCGAGGAGCTGCGCTCGTTGTTGCAGCTCGACGGGGCCGAGATCGTCCGCGGCGCGGGCGGGATCGCGGAGGGCATCCCGGAGGCGTTCGCAGGCTCGACGCTGCCCAAGTTCCGTGACGGCGGCCTGTTGATCGTGCACGCCGGCGGCGGCGCCGGACTGTTCTCGGCCATCATCGGCGGCTGGGCGAGCGGGCCCGCCGGCAGCCAACCCGTCACCGTGGAGGTGGGAACGTGAGTCACACCCTGCTGGACCCCACGGGCGAGCTGACCGCGACGACGCGGTCGCCCGCCGCCCGGCCGCCGTCGCTCGACGGCAAGGTCGTCGGGCTGCTCGACATCAGCAAGGCTCGGGGGAACGTGTTCCTCGACCGGGTCGAGACGCTGCTCGCCGACCGGGGCGTGACCGTGCGGCGCTACGCCAAGCCGACGTTCACCAAGGTCGCACCGGTCGACCTGCGCCACGAGATCGCGACGCAGTGCGACGTCGTGATCGAGGCCCTCGCCGACTGAGGGTCCTGCACGTCGTGCAGTGTGCACGACATCGTCGACCTCGAGAGCCGCGGGCTGCCGTCGGTGATGATCGCCTCGAGCGAGTTCGTCGACGCCGCGAGTGCACAGGCGGCCGCGCTCGGGGCGCATCCCGCGCGGGTGTTCGTCGCCCACCCGATCCAGGACCGCACCGACGCGGAGCTCGTGTCACTGGCGGACGGCGCCTTCGAGGAGATCCTGCGTAACCTCATTGCTCACTAGGCACGGGCCGGGGCCCGGGCCGAGGCGGACGGAGGACTCATGCTCTTCGTGCACGAGGTCCATCGGGTGGTCGGGGCGCGAGAGGAGGCGTTCGAGGCCGCCTACCGCGACGAGTGGCTTTCGCAGCTCGGCAAGACCGACGACGCCCGCTTGCTCTACTTCATGCATCACGCACACGGCAGTGGACGCGCGTACGTCGCGGTGACGCTCACGGCGGTGCGGGACGGCAGCGCCTACCAACGTCTGATCGAACGCATGCAGACGGGTGATCTGCGCGAGTGGGCCGCGGAGCTCGACCGGTCCCGTCACGAGGTCGACGGGAAGTTACTCGTTTCGGTGCCGTGGTCGCCGTGGAAGGACTTCGACCTCGCGTCGGTACCGACCGACGCGACCGAGCACCCGTTGACGCTGTTCATGGAAGACACCGCGTGGCCGCACGAGGCGATGCTCGACGAATACCTCGACGCGGCCCGTACCCATTACGCACCGAGCCTCGCCGAGGGGCGGCACAGCGGTCGCGCCCTGCTCGAGCTCCAAGCCGTCTTCCAGAGTGCGTGGGGCTCCGGCCGCCGGCGCGAGGTGGTGTTGTGGCAGAAGGTCGTCGAGCCGCAGCGCATCACCGGTCTGCTCACGACCGAGGTGCCGGCCGAGTACCGGGCCCCGGGCACGTGGATGCACGACGCGCTCCGCGTGCGCGACGACTGGGAGAGCCGGCTGCTCCGCACGTCGACCTGGTCGCCCCTGTACTGACGTACTGATCGACTGACCGACTGACCGACCCGATCGACCGATCGACGCCCCGTCACCGTGCCCGACCGCAGCACCGTCGTCTTCCTCCACGGCCAGCCCGGGACGTCGGTCGACTCGATACGGCTGCGCCGTGCGCTCCCACCGTCGCTGCAGCTCGTCGCGCCCGACCGGCCCGGTTACGGCGCCAACCCCAAGCCTGCGGTGGGATTCTTCGGCAACGCGCGCTTCGTCGTCGACATGCTCGACGCGCTCGACGTCGAGTCGGCCACGCTCGTCGGTCACAGCTGGGGCGGTGGGATCGCGCTGCGCGTCGCGCAGCACCACCCCGAACGCGTCGACGCGCTCGTGCTCGCGGCATCGGTCGGGCCCGGATGTCTGAACTGGATGGACCGGCTCCTCGCGATGCCGCTGGCCGGTGAGGCGATCACCGCGCCGGCGTTCTTCGTCGCCGGCGTGCTCCTCCGGCCGAGATACCGGCGCATCATCGGCATCGATTCGCTCGAAGGGCCCCAGCGTGCCCTCGTCGAGCGGACCTTGCACGGTGCCTCGCGCCGAGCGACGTGGCGCAGCTTTCTCGTGGAACAACGCGCGCTCTACGAAGAGCTGCCCGCGATCGAACGCGACCTCGGATCGATCCGCGTGCCGACGACGGTCGTCACCGGGACGAGGGACCATTTCGTGCCCGCGGAGACCGCACGTGCACTTGCCCGAACGATCCCGACCGCCCGGCTCGAGGTCATCGACGGCGTCGGCCACGTGCTCCAGCTGCGCGCGCCGATGGCCCTCGCGCGCGTGGTCGTCGACACCGTCGAACGCGCCGCCTCCTGACCCCCCACCCCTCCCTTCAGTTGGGACAGAACACCGCGGTATAGACGGGAAAGTGTCCCAAC
>CAZJSY010000201.1:0-5931 GCA_964548555.1 uncultured Burkholderiales bacterium | reverse complement strand
CAGCCTCCGTGTTCGACCGGTACGGCGCGTGCCACCTCCTGTTCAACAACGCCGGGGTGACGTCGGGCGGTGGCGGAAAGCCGTGGGAGCAGGAAAGCAACGACTGGAAGTGGTGCTTCGGCGTCAACGTCTTCGGCGTTGCGAACGGTGCGCTCGCGTTCGTGCCGCGCATGATCGAGTCGGGGGAGCCCGGCGTGATCGTCAACACGTCGTCGGGCGACGGTGGTATCGCGCCGGTCCCGTTCGCTTCGGTGTACGCGTCGAGCAAGGCCGCGGTGAGCTGCTTCACCGAGGCACTCGCGCACCAGCTCGCTGCCGCGGGGACGAACCTCCGCGCCGCCGTGTTCTATCCATCGGGTGGGCTGCTCGACACCGGCTTGTGGACTGCGCAACGCAACCGTCCGCCGGAGCTCGCACGCGTGAAGCCACGACCGCCGGCACCGGGCACCACCTTCGCGGAGTTCAGGGCGATGATGGAACAGGCGGGGCGCGACGTCACGATCGTCGACGTCGTCGAGCTCGGACGCTTCGTGCTGCAGCAGGTCAAAGAAGGGAAGTTCGTGATCGGCCACGACCTCGACCGCGCCGGTGAGCTGCTGCACGCGCGGGCCGACGCGATCGCGAAGGGCGACCTTCCTCCGACGATGGCAGAAGGATTCTGACGCAATGTCCTCCGACCGGTACGCGGTCATCTCGTCCGACGGTCACGCCGGCGCCGATCTCTGGGACTACAAGCGGTATCTGCCCGCCCGTTTCCACGACGAGTTCGACGCCTGGGCCGCGTCGTACGTGAACCCGTTCGCCGACCTCCTCGAGCCCATCGCGTATCGCAATTGGGACAGCGAACGCCGCCTCGCCGAAACGGAGTCCGACGGCGTCGTCGCCGAGGTGTTGTTCCCGAACACCGTTCCGCCGTTCTTCGAGCAGGGCAATCTCGTCGCGCTGCAACCCACCGAAGCCGACTACGAGCACCGCTGGGCCGGACTGCAGGCGCACAACCGCTGGATGGCCGACTTCTGTGCGAAGGCGCCCGGCCGGCGCGCGGCGTGCGTGCAGGTCTTCCTCAACCGCATCGACGACGCGGTCGCCGAGATCCGTTGGGCAAAGGACACATTCAAGGTGCTCGGTGGCGTGCTGCTGCCCGCGGTACCACCGAACCGTGGGCTGCACGAGCTGTGGGAGCCGTACTACGAGCCGCTGTGGTGCGTGTGTGAAGAGCTCGACGTCCCCGTGACGATCCATTCCGGCAGCGGCGTCCCCGACTACGGCGAGCACGAAGCCGCGCGTGCGATCTTGCTCATCGAGCTCGCGTGGTTCGCGCACCGCCCCGTGTGGCACCTGGTCTTCGGCGGTGTGCTCGAGCGGCACCCCGGTCTGAAGATCGTTCTCACCGAGCAGGGCGTCGCGTGGATCCCCCGTGGCCTCGAGACGCTCGACTGGTTCTACCGCCGCATGACGCTGCCGGAAGCCGCCGAGGCGCGCTTCTTCGGCGCGGTCGCGGCTGGTATGTCCATGACGCCGACGGAGTACTTCCACCGCAACGTGTGGGTCGGCGCGAGTTTCATGCGGCCGAACGAGTCGCCACTGCGGTACGACGTCGGCGTCGATCGCATCATGTGGGGCGCCGATTACCCGCACACCGAGGGGACGTATCCCTACACGACGGAGGCGTTGCGCGCCGCGTTCGGTGGTGTTCCCACCGACGAGGTCCGCGCGATGGTCGAGACGAACGCGGCACGGTTGTACGGGTTCGACCTCGACACGCTGCGCCCGCTCGCCGACCGGATCGGACCGAAGGTCGAAGATGTGAGCCGGCCGCTCTCACCCGACGAGTACCCGCCCAACACCGGCTGCGCCGCGTTCGACAAGGTCTCGGTGCCTCAGCGCTCCTGGTAGCCCCGCGTGACGCCGACCCCGCTCGTCGCCCGCCTCGACAACCCCTGAACCATGGCCGAAGCGGCTACCGTGCGAGCGATGGCGCGTGGTGACCACGTGGATCTCGACCTCGCAGGTCGAACGGTCTCCGTTACCAGTCCGGGCAAGGTGATGTTCCCGGAACGCGGCGAAACCAAGCTCGAGCTCGTGCAGTATTACGCCGGGCTCGAGGAACCGGTGATGCGGGCCATGGGCGGGCGACCCGTGCTGATGCAGCGCTTCCCCAACGGCGCCGGCGGGTCGTCGTTCTTCCAGAAACGCGTGCCCGCCGACGCGCCGGAGTGGCTCGAGACGACCATCGTTTCGACACCGAACGGCACGACATCGCGCGCGCTCGTCGTGGCCGACATCGCGCACGTCGCCTGGGCGGTGAACCTCGGTTGTCTCGGCTTCCACGTGTGGCCGTATCACGCGGCCGATCCGGGTCACGCCGACGAGCTGCGCATCGATCTCGACCCCCAACCGGGCGTCGGATTCGAACAGGTGAGAGCGGCCGCTCGTGAAGTGAAAGCACTCTTGGACGAGCTCGACGTCAGGGGCTATCCGAAGACGACGGGCAACCGCGGCATTCACGTGTACGTGCGCCTGCTGCCCGAGTGGACTTCGTTCCAAGTGCGCGACGGCGCGATCGCGGTCGCACGCGAGCTCGCTCGTCGCCGCCCCGACCTCATCACCGACGCATGGTGGAAGGAAGAGCGCGGGGAACGCGTGTTCATCGACTTCAACCAGAACGCACCGCACAAGACGGTGTTCGGCGCGTGGTCGGTGCGCGCGCGCCCGGGCGCCCAGGTGTCGACGCCGTTCGCGTGGCACGAGCTCGACTCCGTCCATCCCGACGACCTCACGATCTCGACCGTTCCGGGTCGGGTCGCTTCCGACGGTGACCCGTGGAGCGACGCGGACGACCCACCCCAGTCGCTCGCGCCGCTGCTCGCGATGCACGAACGGGATCGAGCGGCCGGGCTACCCGACGCGCCGTGGCCTCCCGTGTACCCGAAGATGCCTGGCGAACCGCCCCGCGTCGCTCCGAGCCGGGCGAAGAAACCGACCCGTTGAACGCTCGGCGGGCGGCCGTCGCGGTCGTGGTACTGACAGTTGTCGGTGTGCTCACGGCGACCGTCACGCGCGCGGGATCGGAGAAGCCACGACACCGGACGATCGCACGCACGCCGCCGCAGACAGCCGAGTCCATGACCGAGCTCTCGGCCGACACGTCGAGTGCGAAACCGACGGTGATGGGGGCAGTCGAACTTCCCCGGCCCATCGCCGCACCCCCGGGCGCCAAACCGGTCCGAGCATCGACGTTCTGGACTGTCGCGACACCCGACGGCGCACAACTCACGCTCGAGAAGTACGACGCCCCGGGACCGGGACCACACCCGGCCGTGCTGATGCTCTCCGGTACGACGGGTTGGAACGTCGGCGACGAACGGCATGCGGCGATGGTCGCTGCCCAGGGGTTCACCGCGGTGACCGGTTGCTGGTTCCGCCGCGAGGGGCATGACGACGGGGCGATCCCCTGCCCTGCCGCGCCTCCGTTCAGAGGCGTGTCGTGGTCGGCGTTGCCCGCCATCCGCGCGCTCCTCGCCGCGGTCGAACACCTTCCCGGCGTTGATCCGGCGCGGGTCGCGCTCATGGGCTTCTCGCGCGGCGGTGGGGAGGCGCTGCTCTACGCGACGCTCGGCGGCCCGGAGCCGGTCATCTCGGTCAGCGGCCTCGTCTCGCCCAAGACCTTCTTCGCGCTGCCGACCGAAACCGACGTCGTCACCTTCGCCGGCGGAGTGCGCGCGCCGACCCTGTTCCAGTACGGGATCGACGACGCCTTCGTGAAGCCGTACCCGAACTCCGTCGCGATGGCGGGAGCGATCCGACGCGAGGGAAAGGCGCCGGCACCGTTCATCGTCGGATACCGCGGCGGGCACGCCGTCGATCTCATGGGTGACCCCGTATGGGGCAACGCACCGGACGGGCTGCGCGTCCTCGGCGACGAGATCACCTTCCTCCGGTCCACGCTGACCGCCGCGCGTACGCTCGTCGCGCGGCCGAACGGCGGGTACTACGCGCTCTACGAGAACGGCCGCGTGGTCGGATACGACGCGCCGTCATACGGCAGCCCGTCGTGGTCGGGTTACGAGATCGCCCGTGACCTCGCCGTCATGCCGGACGGCGAGGGATACGTGGTGCTCGACGCGTTCGGCGGTCTGCACCCGTTCGGCTCGGCCCGATCGCTGCCGCTCCCGGCTGCGCCGATGTTCGACCACGACCTCGCCCGCGCCGTAGCGGTCACGCCTTCGGGCCGCGGCATCGTCGTCCTCGACGCATGGGGCGGTGTCCATCCGTTCGGCGACGCGCCCGCCTTACCCGGTGAGCTGTACGACCCCGATCACGACATCGCCCGAGACATCGCGGTCACACACGACGGCCGCGGGTACCTCGTCCTCGATCGGTGGGGTTCGGTTCGGCAACTCCGAACACGTACGCGCGGCCTTCACCGCGCGGGTCTGCAGGGTGGCGCCGTGGACGCCCGCCAACTCGTCGTGCTCCCCTCCGGCGACGGCTACGTCGTGGTCGACGGGACCGGCACGTTGTGGGCGCACGGAAAGGTGCCGTTGCCGGCACGACCGTCGACGACACCGGACGCAGCATGGGTCGGCGCGGTCATCACCACGAACGGATGGGTCGCGCTCGGCCGGGACCGCGGCATCGCCTTGTGGGGCTGACCGCCTACCGTACGAGCCTTTCCGTACGTGGTGTCCGTTCAGCGTGACGGGACCTGTGACGCCGGCGATGGATCCGGATGGTCGAGGGCTCGTGGCCCGACCGAGTCACGGGCCATCGGATACAGCACGGTCGCGGGCGGGCGTCGGAGATCGTGCACCAGGCCGACGCACGCCAACAGACGCAAGAAGTAGTAGGTCGTGTCGATCTCCCACCAGAAGAACCCCTGCCGGGCCGAGGCGGGGTACCGGTGATGGTTGTTGTGCCAGCCCTCCCCGCCCGTCAACAGCGCGAGCGTCAAGGAGTTCTTGCTGGTGTCATCGGTGTCGTAGCGGCGGCGGCCGATGACGTGCGCGAGCGAATTGATCGAGAACGTGGAGTGCCACAACAACACGGTCGACCAGAAGAATCCGACGACGAGGCCGCTCCACCCGCCGATGAGCCAGCACGCGATGCCGAGCGTCCACGGCGGCAGCCAGTCGTTGCGGTTCAGGAAACGCAGCTCGGGATAGCGGGCGAAGTCGCGGATCGCGTCGACCTGCGTCTCGCCGTACCGGTCGCAGAGGATCCATCCGACGTGGCTCCACCAGAACCCACGCTGCTGCGGCGAGTGGAGATCGCGATCGGTGTCGGAGAACCGATGGTGGTGCCGATGGTGCGCCGCCCACCACAGCGCGCCCTTCTGCGCCGACGACTGGGCGCCGAACGCGAGCACGAGCTGGAACGGCCGGCTCGTGCGGAAGCTCCGGTGCGAGAAGTAACGGTGGTAGCCGGCCGTGATGAAGAACACGCGGCCGAAGAACGTCACGGCGAGCAGGATCAGCGCCGTCCGCGTCACGCCGGTGAAGATCGCCGCCAGGCACAGTGCGTGCACCAGCAGGAAGCCGATCGACGACACCCAGTTCACGCGCTCGTCGGGCCGCGTGCGCGGTCCCGCTTCCTCGGTGAAGACCATGGGGCGGTAGCCTACCTACCGGTAGGTAGGCACGCTCGTATCCGGCTTTCCGGCGGCGCCGAAGGTCGACAGGCGCCGCTGGACGCCGAAATGGCACAGCAAGGGGCCGCCTGACCCGATCTGGGGGTGCGCCAGCGCATACCCTGTAGGGGAGCGCATTCGCTCCTTGGCCGTTCAGCGGAGGTTTCGCGGGCGTCCGTCCTGTTCGTGGGGATCTGGGCGCCGCCGCTGCCGGGGAGCCGGGGCCTCGCCTGGTCTGCGCTCGGATGTCCGATCGTCGCGGTGGCCGCGGCGGTCACACGACGGCGCCTGGCCGACGGGTC
>CAZJSY010000200.1:0-5980 GCA_964548555.1 uncultured Burkholderiales bacterium | reverse complement strand
AATCCTCCGTTGCTGCTCGCCGACGAGCCCACCGCGCATCTCGACTACGTCCAGGTGGAGGCGGTGCTCACGCTGCTGCGGCAGCTGAGTACCAGCGACCGTCTGGTTCTCGTGGCGACGCACGACCAGCGCCTCATGCCGATCGCCGACCGTGTGGTGCAGCTCGTCCCGGAGCTCGACGAGCACCGCGACCCCGAATGCCTGACCCTGGAGGCGGGCGAGGTGCTGTTCGAGCAGGGTTCTTGGGGGGAGCTGATCTATGTCATCGAGGACGGCGAGGTCGAGATCGTCGCCGAGCTCGAGGGCGGGCGCCAGGAGATCCGCGCCGTGCTCGGCCGCGGCCGGTACTTCGGTGAGATGGGCCCGATGTTCGCGTTGCCCCGGTCGGCGACGGCGCGGGCGCGCGGGAACGCGGTCGTCACCGGATACACGACGCGGGACTTCCGTGCCCGGGTGGGCCCGGACGCTCTCACGAAGGTGGCGCGCGACGCCACGTCCGGTCCGCTCGAGCGGGCGCCCGGCGTGACGGTCGGGACGCTGACCGAAGAAACGACGAGCACGGCGTGAGCACCGACACCGTCTCGCATCGCGTCGACGTGCTCGGCTGCGTGCCGCTGTTCGCCGACTGGGAGCCCGCGGAGCTCGAGGAGACGGCGAAGCGGTGCTCGGAGCGCACCTACCTGAAGGGCGAGGTCGTCTGGAGGGCCGGTGACGCGGGCGACGACCTCCTGATCGTCGTGAGCGGCGAGCTCGCGGTCTGGGGAACCGACGAGGAGGGCGACGAGCAGCTGATCGCGCGAGTCGGTCCCGGTGAATGTGTCGGCGAGATGGCTTTGCTCCTCGGCGAGTACCGCAGCGCGACCGTCACGTGCACCCGCTCGGTCGTCGTGCTCGCGCTTGCCGAGCCCGACTTCCGTGACCTCGTCCGCAACGACGCCCGTGCGCTCGCTCGCATGTCGCAGCTCCTCTCCCGTCGGGTCGCGAGCTTGGCCCACCGTCATGCCGTCCACAGTCCCACGACGGTGGGGGCCGTCGTCGCGGCACCGGGTGTGCCGGGTGCGAGCCTCGTCGCGGCCGCGCTCGCGGCGTTCGTCGGCGAGCGACTCGGTCGCCAGGTCCTGCTCGTGCGGGTCCGCCGCAACGGCGTGCCGGCCCGGGACGTGGGGCCGCACTCGGTTGCAGGCCGATTCCTCACCGAGCGCGTGGCCGTCGTCGACGTCGCGATGGGTGATCCGCTCCTCGAGCATCATCTGGCCGCCATGCTCGACCTCGTCGTCTCCTCGATCGGATCGCTCGTACCGGTCGTGATCTTCGACCTGCAGCAGCACCCAGCGGCCGACGTCGTGAGCGCTTCGGCATCGTGCGACACCGTCGTCGAGGTGGTCGCCACCCCGGACGCCCCGCGCGCGCTTCCCCGCGGTGGCACATCGGTGTTGCGAGTCGTCAACCTCTACGGCGAGGGCAATGGCGACGGGCCGCTTCGCGTTCCGATCAGCGGGTGCGATCCGTTCGTGCTGCGTGTCGACGGCGCCCTCGTCGGCCGGCCGGTCGAGGAGCAGGTGGATCGGCTCGTGAGCGAACCGCAGGCGCCGGCGTCGATCGTGCTGCGGCGGCTCGCGCACAAGGTGCTCGGAGTGAGCGTCGGCCTTGCGATGGGTGGTGGCGCCGCGCTCGGCATTGCGCACATCGGGGTGCTGAAGGCGCTCGAGGATGGTGGCGTCCCGGTCGACATGGTCGTGGGTTCCAGCATGGGCGCGGTGGTCTCGGTGGGATACGCAGCCGGGATCACGCCCGACACGATGGAGGACATGACGCGGCGGGTCGGCACGGTGCGTACGACCCTCTCACTGCTCAAGCCGGCGTTGGACGGCACCGGTCTGCTCGCCGGGAGTCGCATCACCAAGATCCTCGGCCCGCTGCTGCCCGAAGGGGTGGAGACCTTCGCCGACTTCGTCCGGCCGTGCCGGGTGCTCGCAACCGACATCGAGTCGGGCGAGCGCGTCACGTTCGAAGAGGGGTCGGTAGAGCTCGCGATCCGGGCGAGCTGCGCCATACCGCTGATCTTCACGCCGGTTCGGGTCGGCGACCGAACGCTGGTCGACGGCGCCGTGGTCGACCCGGTGCCCGCAGACGTCGCGCGCGACATGGGAGCGGACGTGGTGATCGGCGTGAACGTTTTTCCTCCGCTGGAGCTCGGGACGTCCACCCGGCTCTCGCGCGTGTTCCACAACGTGAACCGGTTGAATCCCATTGCATACCTGCACGGCATGCAGTCCGCACCGAACATCCTCGACGTGATCATGAACACGGTTCAGTTGCTCGAGTCCGAGCTGGGATCGTTCAAGTCGTTGTGCGCGGACGTGAGCCTCAACGTCGACCTCGGCGGCTTCAGCTGGGTCGAGTTCTACCGTGGGCTCGAGATCATGGAGCGCGGCCGTCTCGAAGGGCAGCGCTCCTTGCCGGAGGTGCGTGCCGCACTCCATCGCCGTTTGGAGCGCTACGGGGCCGCGGTGCCGGCTTGAGGTCCTCCGCGCTCGGCACCCGCCGGTTTCCAACGAGCTCGTCGACCTCGTCGCGGATGCCGTCGGCGAGTTCCTGCACATCCGGCAGGACGTCGGGACAGGCCACGAAGCCGAATCCGACATGATCCAGATAGCTCAGCACGGTGATGTTCAGCGGCACGCCTTCGGCGAGCGGCCCGAGTGGGAACATGTGCTCGATCGCGTGGCCGCCCACGTGGAGCGGAAAGTCCGGACCTCGAATGTTCGAGATCATGAGGTTCGCGAAGGGCGGGATCGTGTTCGCGGCTCGCACCGTCGACAAGCCGTGCATGAGCCAGCCGACACCCCGGGGCGGGAACAAGCACGCGGCATCTTCGAGCACGCCTGAGCCGCGACGTTCATAGCTGCGCTTGGCCAACGCCGACGATCGCTGCACGGCGTCGACCCTGGCGGCTCGGTCGGGTATTCCAACCGGCAACTCGTAGAACATCGCCGACACCTTGTTGCCGCCGGGCGGGTCGTCGAGCCTGCGTTCGGAGACCGGTACGCACGCGACGAGCGGCCGGGTGGGTATGGGCGCCCGCGGGAGCAGATATCGCCGGAGCGCCCCGGCACACAACGCCGCGACGGCGTCGTTGACCGTCACGCCGAACCGACGACGGATCAACTTCACGTCCTCGAGCGGAACGAGCGTGAAGGCAACCGAGCGGCGCGACGTGAGCGCGCGGTTCATCGGCAGGCGCGGCGCGGTGAACGGTGCGGGCGGCCGCTTGCCGCCGTCGCTTCCGATGGTGCTCTTCACCCAGACGCCGGCGAGATGGCGTGCGCTCCGCAGGAACGACAGTGGCCAGTCGAGCGTGGCGCGCGCGGTCATCGCGGCGAGCGCGAATCCCCCAGGCCGTGGCTCGGGCTCCCAGGCGATGTCGGCGTCGCGGGGCGCGTCGGCAACGACATCGAAGAACTCGGCGAGCGCGCCGATGCCCGAGACCCCGTCGACCGCGCAGTGGTGGATCTTGGCGATCGTCGCGTTTCGCCCGCCGGTCAGTCCCTCGACGAACCACCCCTCCCAGAGCGGCCGATCACGGGGGAGGGCCCCGGCGGCGACCCGGCCCGTGAATCGGGCGAGCTCTTGCAGGTCGCCGGGCGCGTCGACGATGCCGTGGCGGAGATGACGGTCGATGTCGATCCCGCGCTCGTCGATCCACGCCAGGTGCCCGGTCGGCAGCCGGTGCAGTCGCCGGCGCAGCGGCACGATGCGTCGGTATCGCTCCGCGATGAGGTCGCGGAACTCGCGGTATCCATGCGGCAACTCGGGTGTCGGCGGTGCGAACACGAGCACGGCGATGATGTTGAGCAGCTGCGAATTCGTCTCCGCGTCGACGAAGGCAGCGTCGAGTGGTGAAAGACGCTCCACGCCGGTTCCCCCTGGCTCTGTTCCGCGCTGACCGGTCTCCTGGCTGTTACGTGCTCAACGCGCCCTGCGTCGCGGCCACGGCGCGACGCGTCTCGTCGATCGGGCGCTCGAGACCGCGCAGCCCGAGCTGTTGCGCGGTACATGCCGCCGCATCGAGCAGCGCGGCCGCCGACCGGCCGTCGTGCTCGGGCTCACGCATCGCCAGCGCGCGGGCATACGCGCAACGCGTCCTCGCGATGAGCGGCGGCGCGTCGACACGCGTCTCGAGTGCCAGCGCGGCTTCGAAATGGGACTCCGCCGATTCGAACCGGCGCTCCGTCGCGGCCAGGATCCCGAGATAACGGTCTGCGGCGCCGAGGCAGTTCGTTCCCCACGCCGCGACGACCAGTTGTCCGGCGTACGGCAGGAGCAGGTGGTAGAGGTAGCCCGCCCGCTCCCGATCGTCGAGGATGCTGCAGTTCTCCGCCAGGAGCGCGAGCGACGCCGTTCGCGTGAGGTCCCACGGCAGATAGATGAAGTCACCGGTGGCCATCTCCTCGAACCCCGAGCGCGCTCCGTCGAGATCGCCGAGCTCGGCGCGGATGAGCGCGACGGCAGCGCGAAAGCCTCCGAGCCTCGAGAGATCATGGGCCGCGGCGTCGATCAGGCCTTCGATCTCCCCGAGGCGGCCCTGTTCGCGGCGGAGTTGGAAGATCTGCGCGACATAGCTGTGACGAACGTTGCTCTCGTCGGGCGCGTGGTGAACCATCTCGGCGGCGAGGGTCTCGGCGTCGTCGAGACGGCCGTCGAGGAGCGCGCGCATCGACCGCCACATCGTGACCGCCGCCGCGTTCAGCCAGTCTCCCGTCCCGTCACCGAGACGTGCGAGCGCCGCGAGATCGTGGTCGAACGCGGCGATGTCGCCTGCCTGCAGGTACACGACACCGCGGGAGCGCAACAGCACCTTCTCCGCGGCGACGCGCAGACGTGACGGAATCACGTCGAGCACGTTTGCGAGCTGCTCGAAGTGCTCGTGCTGCTCCGGGAGGTTGGGCGAACCCTGCAAGACCAGACAACGGTTCATCAGCGCACGCGCGAGCGCCACGGTGTCACCGCTCGCCCGGGCCACCTCGACCGCCTCCTGGGCGATCGTGTCGGCGAGCGGTCCCTGGCCCGCGTTGACCGCGCGATACAGCGCCCACTGGCTCAACAGCGACGAGCGCATCCGCTCGTCGATCTGACCTCCGGAGTGCAGCGCTTCGTGCAGCAGCCGTACCGTCGCACGGTCTTCGACGCCCGCCTCGGGAAACGCCGATCGCCACAGCGCTGCCCGGGCCAGCAGCTGGGCCGATCCGGCAGAGCGCGCGTCCTTGGCCGCGTCGTCGGCAGCCGACTTTGCGGCGGCGACATCGCCCGCCAGTTGGCGCGCCTCGGCGAGACCCAGGAACACCCGGGCGCGCGTCTCCGGGTCGTTCGTGTTCGACAACGCCATGGCACTGAGCGCCCGTTCGAGCTGGACCACCGCGTCGTCGTACGCGAGTCGGTGCACCGCCTCCGTGGCCGCCCGCTGCGCATACGACACCGCTTTGTCGCTGCACCCGTCGGACGCGCACGCCCAGTAGTGGAACGCCAACTCGTCGACGTACGTGGCCGGGCCACCCGGGAGCGACTCGATGGCCTGCGCCACGTAGCGGTGGAGTCGCGCGCGGCGCGCAGCCGAGATGTTCTCGAGCAGGGTCTGGCGAACGAGCGTGTGCGTGAAGCCGAACCGCCCCGGTGGGCCCGCGAGCTCACTGACGAGCCGCGCCGCCACTGCCTCCTCGAGGGCGTCGAGGAGCGCGGCCTCCGAGCCGGCGGCGTCCGGCACCCGCTCGAGAATGCGCAGCTCGAACTCGTGGCCCATGACGGCGGCGACGTTGAGCATGCGATTGGTCGCGTCGGACAGCGTCCAGAGCCGGCGACCGATCACTTCGCGGACGCCCTCCGGTATGCCGATCTGATCGAGCGAGAGGTGCGACGACAGCGAACCCTCGCGCTCGTAGACGACACCCGTCTCGATGAGGTGGCGGAGCACCTGCACCACGAA
>CAZJSY010000199.1:0-6068 GCA_964548555.1 uncultured Burkholderiales bacterium | reverse complement strand
CGTGGACATGACCGTCGTCGTGGACATCGTCATGTCGGTGTGGATGATGGTGCACCTGCACGAAGCCGCGGAGGCCTGCACGGCGACGCAGCGCGGCCGCGAGCAGCGTGAGGCCGAGCGCTACGAACGTGAGTCCGCTCGCGAGACCGAGCCACGGGTACACGCTCTCGGGTGCGAACGTCTGGGAAGCGGTCAGCGCGAGGCCCAGCACGAGCACGCCTGCGGTGTGGGTCACGGCCACGGTGGCCGCGACGAGCAGTGCATCGCGAACGCTGCCACGCTCGCCCACGAGGTACGCGGCCATGACGGTCTTGCCGTGCCCGGGCGCGAACGCGTGGAGCGCGCCCAGACCCATGCCCACGGCCAGCGCGACGAGACCGAGCCCGAGCGTGAGGCGGCGCGTCGCGACGGAGCCGGTGAACGAACGGGTCCAGCCGTCGAAGCCGCGTACGACGGATGCCGACGGGCTACGCAGCGGTACGTCGTTCACGGTCCCGGCCACGCCGCCCGGACGGAAGCGCAGTTCCGCCGCACGCACGTCGGGTGCGGAACTCAGCCGGCCCGGCGGATAGGCGGTCAGTTCCTGACTGATCGACCGGGAGGGAAGGGGGCTACGGAGCAAGGTCACGCCGTCGCCCATCGCGGTGATCTCGCGCCACCCGATCCGGTCGGTCAGGTTGGTGTCGACGACACGAAGCACGTGCTCGCCGTCGGCGACCGCCGGCAGGTCGGCCCGGAGCCGGCATTCCAGGCGCAGCGTCGGCAGTCCGGCTTGACCGGGCGGGAACCGCAGTGATCCGTCGACGCGGTGCATCGGACGGGCCCGGCCATCGACGGTCGGGTGCACGCCACGCGCGATCGCGTCACACGTCCTCTGCACGTACACGTCCGCTTCACTCGGACTGATGCGACCGTCGCCGTTCAGGTCGATCGTCGGCGTCGTCTGGAACGTCGGGATCTCGGCCATGTCGACGACGTAGTGGTCGTCGAGCCGATCGGCGCGGATGCGCAGGCCGTCGTACCGGTTGACGGTGAAGTTGCCGAGCGGGTGCGCGGACGCCACTGCGGGTGTCACGAGCACGGCCGTGACCGCGAGACCGGCCACCGCGAGGAGGCGTCGCGCGCTCATCGCCGGTTCTTCGCCGCCGCGGCTGCGGCCGGATGAGACTGCCTCCTGCGCTCACGCTCGCAGCGTGCGGGGAAGACTCCCATCATGGTGAGTGCCGAGCCGATGCCGGCCGCGTTCTTCGGGCACGGCAACCCGATGAACGCCATCGAGCACAACCGCTACACCGAGGCCTGGCAGATGTTCGGTGCGTCGGTGCCGCGTCCCCGGGCCGTGGTAGTGGTCTCGGCCCATTGGTTCATCAACGCGACCGCGGTCACCGCGATGCGCAACCCCCGGACGATCCACGACTTCTACGGATTTCCCGACCGGCTGTTCGCGGTCGCCTACCCGGCGCCCGGAGCACCCGATGTTGCCGAAGAGGTCGCCGAGATCGCGAAGCCGTACTGGGTCGGCATCGACAAGGACAGCTGGGGGCTCGACCACGGCACCTGGTCGGTGTTGCGTCACGTGTTCCCAGACGCCGACGTACCGGTGCTGCAACTCTCGATCAACGCCTTGAAGCCCCTCCAATACCACTTCGACCTCGGCCACCTTCTCGCGCCGCTCCGCACGCGCGGTGTGCTGGTGGTCGGGAGCGGGAACGTCGTACACAACCTCGGCATGCTCGACTGGAGCCGGCCCGACCTGGCGTTCGACTGGTCACGGCGCTTCGACGACGCGGCGCGCGCCGCGATGACCGGTGATCCCTCGAACGTTCTCGAGCTCACCGATCATCCCGACTTCGGGGCCGCGGTGCCGACTCCGGACCACTTCATCCCCCTCCTGTATGTCGCAGGCCTCGCCGACGCGGCCGGAGCATCGGCAGAGGTGCTGGTCGACGGTTACGCGATGGGAGGGATCTCGATGACGGCCTACGTGCTCGGCGGGACGCGACCCGCAACCGCCCCACTCGACGACGAGCCCGCACCGACTCTGCCGGACCCGCACGTCGTGCCACCCGACGACACGAACATCTGACTCCGCGACGCGACAGCTCGACGGCTCATGGCGCTCCTCAGAGCCGGCGTGCCGAGCTGAACGCGAGGTCGTATTCCTCGAGTGCGCGGATTCCCTCTGTCGTCGCCGCGACGATGTCGGCACGAATGCCGGCTTCAGCACTGCGGCTCGCCACCAACGCGTCACGGTCGAGCCAAACGGTCTCGTTCACGGCTTCGCGCGTACGGCGGTTCACGAGCATCACCGCGCGGCAGAAACCTTCGGTCGACAACAACCAGGGAACGGCCGCGTCATCGTAGTTCGCAACCGAATCGTCGATGTCGGCGGTCTCGAGCTCACCTCGGGTGAGGCGCACGCACGACCCCGTACGCGGTCGCGCCGCCTGCGTGAAGCTCGAAAGCTCGTAGCGCTCCACCGACGACGTTCCGCCGCTCCGACGCTCAATCTTCTCCATCACGGACCCGATGGTGTGCTCGTTCGCCTTCATCGCGTCGGCCGAGATCCAGTACGACGTGACGACCGCGGCACCCAGCTCGGCGTTGACGTCGAACGACATCCCGAGATTCCCGGGGCTGCTCTCCACCTGGCCCCGGCCTTCGTCTTCGAGGTAACGGACCGCCTCATCCATCCGCAGCGGATCGGCCGTCACGAAGCTCAACCGGACGTACTGCACGACGCCACCTCCTGATCGGCCGTCGGGCCCACCGCGGACGTTTCCCATCGCGGACGTGATCCTCACGTCGCGCTCCGAGCCGTTACGGCTGCGGAAAGATCGCGTTGGGGTTCAGCACGTTCTCGGGGTCGAGCGCCCGCTTGATGTCCCGCATGGCAGCCAGCTCGGCGGCGCTGCGGTTGAGGTGCAACCAGCGCCGCTTCGCGGTGCCGATCCCGTGTTCGGCGCTGATGCTGCCGCCCAGGCTGGCGACATGTCTCAGCACGGCATCATCGACCTGTTCGTCGTCAGGTGCGACACCCGTGATGTTGACGTGGAGATTTCCGTCGCCGACGTGTCCGAACAGCCACGTGCGGGCATCGGGCGCGGCCTCGGCGACGATCCTCGGGACGTCGACGACGAAGCCGGCCAACACGTCGAGCGGCACGGTCACGTCGAGCTTGTGCGGAGGCCCGAGCGTGTTGATCGCGAGCGTGTGGTCTTCGCGGTACCTCCAGAGCGCCTCACGGCGCGCCGCGTCCGATGCCACCGCGACGTCGCCCACGCTCGCCACTGACCCGACGGCCGCGGCGAGGTCCTCCGTGGGGTCGTGCACCGAAGCCACCTCGACCAGCACGTACGCAGGCCAGCTTCGATCGAACGGCGGCGCGAGTCCGAACGCGTCGCACACCAGTCGTAGACCGGCATCGAGGAAAAGCTCCGCCGATTCGAGCGAGTCGAGCGCGGATCGCCACGTCCCGACCGCGGCCACCGCGTCGGCGATGTTGCCGAACCCGACGAGCGCGACAACTTGCTCATCGTGACGCGTCACCAGCTGCAACCGCGCTGCCGTGACGACGCCGAGCGTCCCCTCGCTGCCGCACAACAACGAGGGAAGGTGGTACCCGGTGTTGTCCTTCACCAGTCCCTGCATGTGCTCGATGCACGCGCCCGTTCCGAGCACCGCCGCGATCCCGACGACCTGCTGGCGCGTGCCGCCGTAGCGGATCGCGTTGAGCCCGCCTGCGTTGGTGCCGATCGTCCCGCCGACGGTGGCCGAGTCGCGAGCAGCGAAGTCGACCGCGTACCGCAGTCCCGCGGCCGAGGCGGCGTGCTGGACCGCCGCGATGGTCGCGCCGGGTCCTGCTGTGACCTGACGGGCGACCGCGTCCACCTCGCCGACCTCCGCCATCCGGCGCAGGCTGAGCACGACCTCCCCGGCCAGCGGGACGCTTCCGCCGACGAGACCCGTGTTGCCCCCCTGTGGAACCAGCGCGAGCGCCTCGCGCCGGCACACGTCGACGACCGCGGCGACCTCGGAAGCCGTTACCGGTCGAACGACAACGGATGTCGACCCGCGGAACCGGCCGGTCCAGTCGACCTCGTACGCGGCCCGCTCGTCGGCTGCGGTGATGACGTGCCCGGAACCGACGATGCCGGCAATCTCGCGAAGCACCCGTGCAGCCGCGGTACTGCTCTGCGTCATACGTTGCGCTAGTTGCGTACGCGGTCGGTCGCGCCGAGGCGCGCCTGGCGCGGTATCGGACCGAACCTTCCTCGCCGGAAGTCGTCGAGCGCCCGTGTGACCTCATGGCGGTGATTCATCACGAACGGTCCGCCCATCGCGACCGGCTCACCGATGGGTTGCCCGCTGAAGACCATCACGGAGCTGGGGCCGTCGAGATCGGTCGCGACCATCTCGAGCACACCGAGCTCCACCGGGAGGCCCGGCAGGTCGAGGGGCTCCGACCACACGATCTGACCCGCGTTCACGTCGTGGTCGTCGATCCTGACCTGGCCCCCGAGCACGTACGCGAAGGCACGGTCGTGGCCCGGGAGATCGAGCGATGCGGCGGCGCCCGGCTCGAGGGTCACCACGGCCCCGGTGATCGGCCAATGGTTCTGCGCCGGGCCGCGGACCCCACCCAGCTCTCCCGAGATGATGTCGACGCGCGATCCGGCACCACCCTCGATGCGGGGTCGATCGGACGCTCGCAGGTCCTGGTAACGGCTCTCGACCATCTTCGAACGGGCGGGCAGGTTCACCCAGAGCTGCAGCGTGTGCACATGCTCGTCGCGATACGCCAGCTCCCGGTGGACGATGCCCCGCCCCGCGGTCATCCATTGCACGTCCCCTGCTTCGAGCAGCCCCGCGTGCCCCGCGTTGTCGGCGTGCTCGAGGACGCCGTCGAGCACGAGCGTGACCGTCTCGAGGCCGCGGTGCGGGTGCCACTCGAATCCCGGGATCGAGAACCAGTCTTCGCTCAGGAGCAGGAACGGATCCGTTCGCCGGGGATCGGTCGGACCGATGATGACCGCCTTGTCGTCGACTTGGGCGTCGGCGCCCACGAGGCTCTTCGACTGGATCCGATCGACGGTCCGCGGTTGGGAAACGGCCGGGTCCGAACTGGTCACGCTGGTCACTCTCTCGGCATTCGATGGCTGCACCGGCGCCCACCGCCGCGGCTCACCGTTGTACCGCTCACAACGTGGTCAGTCGACCCCGCATTCCAAAAAGTCAGGTGCGGGGCCCGGTCGCGGAATCGGGGTGTGACCGCCGCCTGAGGCGGAAGGCGATCGGCAGGACGTACCACGTCACGAAGAGGAGCGCGGCCACGCACGCGACCGCGATCCCTGCCGCCGTCGGCGCGTAGATGAACGTCGTGACGAGATACACGACGCACCCGATGCCGACCGCGACGAATGCGCACCCGGCGATGACGAACAAGTTCGAGACGTTGAGCAGCTCGTCCTTCTCGCGCTGCCGCCACGTGAGACGCGCGTAGCTCGTCGGTGCGATGAGGAGAATGGACGCGAGAGCCGCTGAGAGGAACGCCACGTAGTAGACGACCCGGTCCGACGAATCGAGACGGGCGAAGCCAGGGCTGAACGGAACCGTGAGGAGGAACGCGAACAGCACCTGCACGCCGGGCAACGCGACCCGGATCTCGTTCAGCAGCTCACCCAGTTCGCGCTGCAGGTCTTGCGGGCTTTTCTGCACGTCGCTCATGGCGGCACGGTACCCCCGGTGCCCGAATTTCCAACGTTGGACGTTGACCGTTGACCGTTACTGCGCGCCCCATTCGCGCTCGGCCCACGGTTCACCGGAATCGCGGAGCTCGGCGCGCAACTCCGGAAGCAGCGCGTCGCGGATCTCGAGCCATGCCTCGTGCATCTCCTCGAGCGACGCGAAGGGAAACGGTGGCATGTGCCCCTGCTGTGCGGGCAGCGGCGGTCCCGACTTGAAGAGCAGCCTGGCCATCGGGTCGCTCACCCAGCGGCCGGAGCTCGTCTGGGCGTTGCGCTTTCGCAGCTGCGCCATCACACGCTCCTCTCAGCTCGTGTGGACCG
>CAZJSY010000198.1:0-6118 GCA_964548555.1 uncultured Burkholderiales bacterium | reverse complement strand
CGACGGAAGAGCTCGTATCGACGTCGGACTACAGCGGCGCCGGGTTCTTCCGGCAGGTGCTGCTCGGCAGACCTGGACCGGCCGACGCGACCGGCAGTGACACGAACCCGTAGGCGGCAATGATGAACTTGGCCGTGTTGTTGTTGCCACAGACGTAGCCGTTGTGGCTCGAGTCGACGCCGACGAAGTTGATCGCGTGGCCGTATTCGGGCGAGCCCTGCTTCACGACGTTGTACACGTACCGGCGGCCCAGGAAGCACGGTCCGCAGCCTTCACCCAAGCTCCCGGGTGCCGGCCCGACGCCGTTGATCGCCCCGAGGAACGAACCGCCCCGGTGGTCCGGGATGGTGCCGTTCTTCTGCGCGTTCCAGTCGGCCACCGAGTAGGGCACGATCGCGAACGGCCGGAAGCCCGACACGACCTGGTCGCCGTGGCTCTCCTCGACCCGGATCGGCTTCGTGTTGCAGCTCGAGTCGTCGAGTACGCCCTGCTGAGCCGACGAGAGCCCGAGGATGCGGGTCTCGAAGAACGACAGCGTGCCCGAGTTGACCTGCGGGAGGTACCGGACGATCGGCCCGCTGCTTCCACCGACCTGGTTCCAGTTCGTGATGGTCGGGTTACCACCGTTGGTGCACAGGTAGATGCCCTGCAGCTGGCTCTGGGTGAGCGTGATCGGCTGGTGACCGCCGACGAAGCCGGCCCACGTCACCCCGTCGATCGCATACGCGTAGAAGTCGATGTTGCCCGGGTCGGACCCCGACCGGCCACGCGACGCACGCGCGATGTCGAGGCAGCCGTTGTTGTCGGCCACCAGCGCGCTGATACCCGCCGACGAACCGTTCGGCGGTTGGTTGCTCGAGCTGTTGTACGTGATGCCCGGACAACTGTTCTCCTGGGGAATCGTCGCGGTGTTGCTGCCAGTCAACTGCGCGGGGATGTCGCTGACGGAGTCACCGGCTTTGTTCGAGCCGTCTGCCTGCCTCGCGTACTGGAATGACAGGCCGTCCATCACCCCCTGCGTGGTGAACGAGCCCACGAGGCCGATGTTGTCGTGTGCCGGCTCACACGCCGTCAGCATCAACAGCGCGATACCGATGACGCCCAAACTCAACACACTCTTCGATCGTCTGTGCAGTCTCCACTTCAAGTGCGCATTCCTCCTGCTTCGACGGAAGGCGGAACCGCAACGAACGCCACCCACAGGGGGCAACGCCGTCACTCGCGGGTTGTAAACCTGCAAGGTGACGACTCAGCGGTGACGGATGAACAGGAGCCTGAACAGCAGGCGGCTATTCATTTCCGCTCCACGCGTGCCGCCGACGCGACGTGTGCAGTGATGATCACGAACGGCGCATGAATCGAAAAGAAGCGCGCATCGAACGCGACGCTGTTGGTGAAACGTTCAGCTGGGAGCCGGCCGTTCTTCGCTTCCTTCGGCGATCCGCTGCAGTCGGCTGCGCGTAGCGATACGGACGACGATTCCGGCGACGAAGAGGACCACACCTGCAAGAAGCCATGGCCGCGGGTCGAGGTGTTCCGTGCAGCCACCGCCCGTCGCATTGCGCCAGCACGTCGTGCCCGGACCGTCGCGCTGGACGTAGGCCACCACCAAGAGGGCAATGCCGGCCCCGCTGAGCGATCCCGCGGCCCATCGACGTGATACGCGGCTCGTGGCGAGCAGTCCCGCTCCGATCGCGGCAGCGGGGAGCAACAAGATCCCGAGCGCGAACGACACGAGGCCGAGGGCGCCACCCAGGCCGACAAGCATCCATGCAATGAACCAGAACCATCGCGGAATACGCTCAGCTCCTCGACGAGCAGACGACCGGTCGGCTGCCGTCGCCATACCGAGAAGTCTCGCCTCGGGAACGTGCGAATGGCGCATCGGCTTACGCCGACCCGGGGTAACGGATCGAGCCAAAGAGTCGTACCGGGTCGCCATCAGACGCGGCGCAAGACGATCACAGCACCGTCTCTCGCCGTCGTCAGATCGTGACCGGTTTCCGCGACACTCAGGCGAATGATCTTTCCGTTGGCCTCCACCGTGAGGACGACACTGCCGCCGAACGAGTAAGAGAACGCGCTGTCACCGAGACCGGCGACCTTGGTCGGCTTGATCGGACGCACTGAACTCGAGATCGATATGCGCTGAGGTCTCGCCGCGGAGGCGAGGGAGCCTCTCCATATCTGGAGCACGAGGCCTGGTCCGCCGGCTCTTCCCAACGTCTGGTACGAGCACGCCAAAGCGACGCCCCCCGGCGATACGCCGACGGTCGGTTCTCCGAGTAGTTGTCGCGCCTCGGATACCGAGAGGTAGCGGCACGGGTCTCGTACGACCTGCGGCCGCGACGGGTTGCTTCCGCACGCAACCAAAGTCGTCAATACGGCCGTAACAAGCCCCGCCCGAGCCGCACCCACGATCGAGACGGTACACGTGCGGTGCGGGTACGTTCTGGATGGTGGGCGGTGAAGGACCCGATCACCGCACTCATCGATCTAGGTCAACTGCGAGACGAGCGGGGCGCGCGCCTCGCAATCGTCGGTGTCCGGCTGCTGACGTGCGACATACGCTGCCAGTTCCACGCGCGACGTGACGGCGAGCTTTCGGAAGATGTGGCGCAGGTGGTAATCGACCGTGTGTCGCGAGAGGAACATCTCGGTCGCGACTTGCCTATTCGTGAGCCCGGCCGCGACCAACGCAGCGATGCGACGCTCAGCCAGAGTCAGGCTGGGCCATCCGGGCGGGTCGTTCCTCGCCATAGGAACCTCCCCCACTTCTGCACGTCCGTTGCTGTGATCTCCAGCTTGTAGCGTGCGATTGTGGTGACGGACTCCGTAGAGGCGTTGGTCCCAAACACGGGAACAAAGGTCAAGCCGCGAACGATCGAGCGCTGATCATCGGCGTCCTGAGACCACGCGATCGCGGGATGCACAGGCGCGGCACGAGAGGTACAGATGAGTCGGCGGCATGACGGTTGTGCGGGACTTGCGCGCACGTACGCATGGAGTTTGGGCCATGACCACGACACACCGCAGCATCCTCATCCCCGCGGGAGACGTCGAGGTTCAAGCCGACGTGGACATTCCGGAACACGTGCGCGGGCTCGTGGTGTTCGCACATGGGAGCGGCAGCAGTCGGTTCAGCCCGCGAAACCGCTATGTCGCCGAGGAGCTGACCGCGGCGGGTCTGGGAACTGTTCTCGTCGACCTCCTCACACCCGCCGAGGAACGCATCGATTCCGTCACTACTGAGTTCCGGTTCGACATCGACCTGCTCGCGCGCCGTCTGGTGGCGTTGACCGATTGGTTGACCGCGCACGACGTCGGTGCCGATGTGAGCATCGGACTGTTCGGCGCGAGCACCGGTGCCGCAGCCGCGCTGATCACCGCGGCCCGGCGCCCGGACACTGTCGCGGCGGTTGTCTCACGCGGCGGCCGACCCGATCTTGCGGGCGATGCCCTTCGATCGGTGCGCCAGCCGGTCCTCCTCATCGTCGGCGGCGCGGACCCGGTCGTCATCGAGCTCAATCGGCGAGCCATGACGCTCATCCCGGGCGAAGTGCGCCTCGAGATCATTCCCGGCGCGACACATCTCTTCGAAGAACCGGGCGCGCTGGAGAAGGTCGCACGTCTGGCTCGCGAATGGTTCGTCACCCACCTGAGGCCCGCCGCCGATGTCCGTCGCCGCTGACGCGCGGGCCCTACCCTTGCGCGGTGCTTCTCAAGGACTTCTACGCCAACCCGGAACGTGCAAAGTCCGAAGAGATCGACTTCGGCTCGTCGTGGCGCTCCCAGGGTGAAGGGCCGTGGAAGGTGCTGTGGATGCGGGCCACGGGAGAGGTCGTTGCCTTTCACGAGTCCGCGTTCCAGAGCTGGCAGCCGAGTGGTGTTGGTGGGGGTGGCGGCGGCGGAGATGGGAACTTCTTCGTCGATATGGCGGTCGGCGCCGCGTTCGAAGTCGCCGTGGAAGGCGTCATCGGCCTGTTCCGCCACGGCGCGCCGAAGCCTCACCCCCAACTCGACGAGGTCGTCGTCATCGGCGTCGAGCCTGACCTGTTCCGTCTCCGCGGCGCGCTCATGGGCTGGGAAGACCGCATGCCCGAAGACAACGGGCTCGCATGGCTTGCCGAGCGCGTCGACGACCTGACACGCGGCCGGCGTCAGGATCGATGACAGACGCGACGTCGCTTCCCTCACTGCCTCGGCGTAGCTATCCGTGGTTCGAGCCCAGCGCGGGCGGCGTGGGCGGTGTGCGCAGCTGGCCGTGAGCAAACTGCCCGTCGGACGATTCCAGGACGCAAGCGGCGCGTGCGGTAGCGGCATGCCGCACGTCACTTCGCGCCATGTTCGTGTCGCTGCTCCTGGCGATTAGGTCACTCTGACGGACGCGAGCATCGCCTGGATGCGCGCCTCGGTCGTCTTGAGCTCGGGTCCCCGAAGGCAGGCGTCGGTCAGATACGTGGTCCTCGACGAGGCATCGAAGAAGGTCGTTTCAATCGTCACGTCGCCACCGACGCGGTGACACCACCCCGGTCGCGTCACGGTCTGGGTTCCCGGAAGCTTGTCCCGGCCCACCGTCATCCCGACTGGGAAGAAGGGCGCGATGCTCGCCGGGACCGCGACGGCTCGCAAGCTCACCAGAACGCCATCAAGTTCGAGGTTGCGAAGTGGCAAGCCGCACCCGTAGCCGTCCGACGTGCGGTGGCATGGTTGGTGCAGTGATTGATTGCTCAGCCAGACGAACGGCATGGCGTCACTCGCCTTACCGGGATACCGGAACGTCACCGCGCGCCAAGCCCCCGGATAATCGAAGGTGAGCCCCCACGCGCTGTAGCTCTCGACCGCAGGCTGGCTGCGTGTCGTGGAATGCTTTCCCGTGCAGCCGCCCAGACACACTACGACCGAGATAGCGGCCACGAGCCCGTACCGAATCCGCACGCCACGTACTCCTTCGTCAGGAAGAGTAGACGTGCCGGAGAATGCGGCAGGTTCCCATGAGCGTCTTTCACTACCTCGACTGAGCTACGGCGTCGGACAGGGCTCCTCACTCCACGGCGCTCGGGGGGTCGCTCGGATGTAGCAACGGGAGCGCCCGCCTGGTCCGAAGGCCCTGGCCATCTCCTGAGACCCAGCAGGTGTGCAATGGAGCTGCCCAATCTGTTGCTGCGTAGCGTCGACGGGGCACTCTGGTGGCGGGCACGTCCCCGACGAATCGTTGACGCATCCATACGACCGCCCCTGCGTCTGTGCGCCGAATGTGCCTCCGCCGTTGGTTCCGCACTCCTGCACGACCGCTCCGGTCGGCACGGTGAGTCCGGGCGGGCACTGACCTTGCGCCGACCGACAGGCGGCAATGTAGGCCCGCTGTTGCGGGACCGTCATCGCCTGGAACCGCGCAACCTCGCCAGGTTGGCCGACCATGCACTTGACCGCCGTCGTCGCGGTGCTGGTTGCATGCTGCGTACCGCTACTGCACGCGCCGAGTGAGAGTACCGAAGCTACCGCCGACACAGCGATGGTGCGTCTCATGGGTCACCCCACTGCCGATGTGAGTATGACACCGAATCGTCATGTCGGCAGGGGTGCATCCTCAATCCGTCAAGACAATGCTGATGGCCGAGTGCCACAGCTGATAGCCGAAGTTCTACTTTCCGGTGAACCGTCGTGCATTCGTCGCATGGCCAAGGGCAGAGGTTCCCTGGCTTCTTGGACGCTTACACTGCGCGCGTGCGAAGCCGCCTCGCTTCGGTCGTGATCTCGGCCCTCATGTTGGCGGCTGTGGTACTTGTGGCGTGGCCTGTGATCTCAGGTTTCGCGTCGGACTCAAGTCAGGGTGCCGCAACGACTTCGACCACGGCTCGGTGGTGCGGAGCCGTTCTCACCCACATGGACAACGTGCGACGCTTACCCCGACCGGAGCTTCAACGCGTCGTCGTGGCGTGCGACCTCACGTACACCAAGGACTGTGGTGGCTCGGGCGACATAGACCCGCACACCGGAGCCACGCTGCACAGTTCGTACTCGTGCGTGATCAGAGACAAGCACGGCAAGGTCGTACGCACGTATACAACGGACGCGCTCAGACCAACCCCGTGAGAGCCGTCATCCGATTCGCCCG
>CAZJSY010000197.1:3794-6204 GCA_964548555.1 uncultured Burkholderiales bacterium | reverse complement strand
TGCACGATGCTGGTGTCGCTGGAATCGCGACCGAGACCGGCGACGAACGACTGATCGATCTTCAAGACGTCGACCGGAAGGCGGCGCACGTGGCTCAACGACGAGTAGCCCGTGCCGAAGTCGTCGACCGCGAGGCGCACGCCGAGACGCTTCAACGCGTCGAGGCTCGCGGTCGCAGGCCCTGTGGAGCCGCGCGTGGTGCGTTCGAGGATCGAGCGTTCGGAGATCTCGAGGCAGAGCGCCTCCGGCGACATCGCCGTCTCCGACAGCACACGGCTGACCGTTTCCGGAAGCGTGGGGTCGACGAGCTGATTCGCGGAGAGATTGACCGCGACGGTCAGCGCGCGGTCGGAACGCTGCGTCTGCCACCTCCGGTGTTGACGGCAGGCCTCGCGCAACACAAACGTGCCGATCGCCGGATCGAGACCGGCTTCCTCGGCCACGCTCAGGAAGTCGGCGGGGTAGAGGAGCCCCTGCTGAGGATGCGTCCATCGCACGAGCGCCTCGACACCGCTCGCTCGACCCGTCCGCATGTCGATGACGGGCTGGTAGTGCACCTGCAGCTGCCGGCTGTCGAGCGCGACCCGGAGGCCTTCGGCAAGGTTGCGGCGCTCACTGACCCGAACCACCGTGCGCCGCAACTCGCCGCGGCGCGCCGCCTTGATGAGGTACATCGCGCCGTCGGCCTCGGCAAGCAGTGATTCCGCAGTCGACTGCGGGTCGGAGCGGGCGAAGCCCACACTGGCGAACACCTCGGTGGGGCCCGCGCCGAGCACGACGGGCTCGCTCACCACAGCCTCCATTCGTCGCGCCAGTGTCTGTGCCTCTGCGATGTCGGTGATGCCCTCGGCGATGACGACGAACTCGTCGCCACCAAGGCGCGCCACCGTGTCGATCGAACGGGTGATCGAGCGAAGCCGCTCCGCGACCTCGATCAGCAACCGGTCGCCGGCCTCGTGGCCGAGGAGATCGTTGACCGGTTTGAACCGGTCGAGATCGATGAAGAGCACGGTCACCGGAGCATCGTTGCGCGCGCGTGTGAGCGCGTCACCGAGACGCTCCACGAGCAGCGATCGGTTCGCCAGGCCGGTGAGCGCGTCGTGAGTTGCGAGATGTTGCAGCGACGCTTGTGCTTCGCGTAGCGCGGTCACGTCGAATGCACTGACGACCAGGCCGGCCACAACCGGGTCGTCGAGGAGATTGACGATGTTGAACTCGAGCGGGACGTCACGTTGACCGTCGCGGTGCTGCAAGCTTGCGTCGGCGTTGACCGTCCCGGTGGTGTGCTTCGCCTCCATGAGCGCGCGCTGCAGCCGCGGCCGCTGCGCGGGGCTTGCCCAGTCGCTGAGCCTCGAGCCGATGAGGCGCTCGGGGTCGTGACCGAGGACTCGGGCGAACGCGCCGCTCACACTGGTGACGACGCCGTCGGCGTCGAGGAGCATCGTGATGACGGGGGAGTGGTGGACGAGTGCGCGGAAGCGCTCGTCGTTGTCGGTCGCGACCTCGAAACGGCGTCGCTGCGTCTGGTCGCGCGCGCTGATGACGATGCCCTCGATGCCCTCGACACCGCACAGCGGTGCGCCGACGACCTGGAGGTAGCGCCATCCACCGTCGGCCGTGGCGATGCGAACCTCGATGGGGTTGCCGACCTCCTTGCCCTGCACGGACTCCAACGACACGAGGACCATCGCGAGGTCGTCGGGATGCACCAACTCCAGGACGGAACGGCCCGTCCAGGCGTCTGCCTCCCAGCCGAGCAGGCGCGCGGCCGCATTGGTGGAGAACACCAGCTCGCCCTGCCGGTCGATCACGAAGACCGCGTCGGGAAGGGCCTCGAGAATCCCGAGGGCCTGGCTCGGATCCGGCCTGATCATGCGCCCGCGGCCCCCATGTCATTGACATCGGCCGGGGCGGCGCGACCTTGACCCGAAAAGGGCCTCCGAGCCCGGGCGGCGGCCGTGGACCCGCAGCGTCGCGGCGGGGGCTGTGCCGCCCGTAAGACACGCTGAAGAGACATGAAGAAACGCCTGAAAAGCGGGCACTTTGAACTCGGGTGGCTGCCAGGCTGCCGAACAGGAGCGCCGACGGGACACACTCCGAACGGGCACCATTGCTGGAGGACGTTCGTGCTCTGTTCCGATCTCGACGAGATTCGCCGCACCCGACTGCCGCGGATCGTGGGCGACATCGCGGTGTTGGCGTGGCCCGGGGACGCGGACCGGGCCGAGAAGCTGGGGATGGAGCAGGTGCCACGGCTGCTCGTCGTCGAGCACGACGGGGAACCCCCGGCGGCGTGGGACCAACTGACCGACTGGATCCGCCTCCCGGCAGAAGAGCGCGACATCGAGGCCCGCCTGATCACGCTCGCGCTCCGGACGCGTCGCAGGTCCCGACGGCGACTCGAGCGCGA
>CAZJSY010000197.1:0-3694 GCA_964548555.1 uncultured Burkholderiales bacterium | reverse complement strand
GCCGCGCCTTGCGCCACCGGTCGAGAAAGAGCCCGAAGGCCCGTGTCCGTGGGTCGGATCGACCCGTCCTGTACCCGTACGGGTCGGGTGGGTGCTCGCCCACATGACCGTCGCGGAGAAGGTGTCGATGGTCCACGGTCGTGCGGCGGGCGCCGCGGACGGTTATGCCGGGACCGTGCCGGGCGTACCGCGCCTGTGCATCCCACCGTTGCACCTCGCCGACGGTCCGGGGGGCATCGGAGATCTCATGGCCGGTGTGACGCAGCTGCCCGCACCCGTAGCCATGGCGGCGGGGTGGGATCCGACTCTCGCGCAGCGCTACGGAGCCGTGATCGGTTCCGAGGCGCACGCGAAGGGTGTCGGCGTGTTGCTCGGACCCACCGTCAACATCGTTCGCGATCCGCGCTGGGGCCGCGCGTTCGAGTCACTCGGTGAGGACCCGTACCTCAGCGGGCGGCTGGCCGCGGCCGACATCCGGGGTATCCAGTCGGCGGACACGATCGCGCAGGTGAAACACTTCGCCGTCTACAACCAGGAGACGTACCGCGACTCGGCCTCCGACAACGCGATCGTCAACGAGCGCACGCTGCGCGAGATCTACCTTCCGGCGTTCGAGGCCGCAGTGCGCGACGGTCATGTCGGATCCGTCATGTGTGCGTACAGCACGGTGAACGGTGCACCTGCGTGTGCGAACCAAGCGCTCCTCATCGACATTCTCAAGCGCGAGTGGGACTTCGGAGGCTTCGTCACCTCGGACTGGTACGCGGACCTCCCGGGTGTGGTCGCCGCGAGCAACGGGCTCGACATGCAGATGCCCGACGATTGTCTGTTCGGGCCCGTCCTGACCGACGCGCTGCGGTCGGAACGCGTGCGGCTCACGCGCCTCGACGACATGGTCGGCCGGATACTCGGTGCGATGTTCCGCGCCGGGTTGATCGACCGACCGCCGAGCGGCACGCCGAAGACGCCGGCGACGAGCAACGGGGCCGTCGACACGGCGCGCATCGTCGCGGCTCAGGGATCCGTGTTGCTGCGCAACGAACGTGTGCTGCCGATCGATCCGAGCGGCGTGCACACGATGGCGTTGATCGGTTCCGGGGCCGCGAACCCCACGACCGTCGGCGGGGGCAGCGCAACCGTCGTGGCGTCGAAGACCGTGACGCCGCTCGAAGCAATCACCCGAAGGGCCGCGCCGTCGATCCGTGTGGTGTCCGACGACGGCTCGATCACGACGAGAGCCGCGACGACGGCCGCCTCCGCCGACGTCGCGGTGGTATTCGCGGGCCGCATCGACAGCGAGTACCACGACCACACGACACTCGACCTTCCCGCGACGGACAATGCGTTGATCCGCGCCGTCGCAGCGGCGAATCCCCGTACCGTCGTCGTGCTCACGACCGGGAGCGCGGTCGTGATGCCGTGGCTCCACGACGTCGCGGCAGTCCTCGAGACGTGGTATCCGGGTCAAGACGGCGGTGACGCGCTCGCGAGTCTCCTGTTCGGCGACGTGAATCCGTCGGGCAAGCTGCCGGTGACGTTCCCTGCCTCGCTCGCCGACGTCCCGGCTGCAACCGCCGCGCAATGGCCCGGCACCGGCAACGTCGGCTACACGGAAGGGACCGGCGTGGGCTACCGGTCGTACGACGGCCGCCGCCTGAGGCCGCTGTTCCCGTTCGGCTTCGGGCTGTCGTACACCGACTTCGCGTTCGACGACTTCCGCGTGACGACTCCCGATGACGGTGCACACGTCGTCGTGGACGCGACGGTGCGCAACACCGGATCGAGAGCGGGTGCCGACGTCGTACAGCTGTATCTCGGAGACCCGACCTCGACCGGCGAGCCGCCGCGTCAACTGCGCGCGTTCGAACGCGTGATGCTGAATCCCGGCCAGGAGAAGCGTGTCCGCCTGACGCTCGACGCTCGCGCGCTGTCGTACTGGGACGAGCGCACCCGCACAGAGGTCGCCCCGAAGGGTCGCTACCAGATCTTCGTCGGCGACTCGAGCGCACACCTGCCTTTGCACGGGGCGTTCGACCTCGCGCGGTCGATCGTCGTCGACCGCGCCGCCGTGCCCTCGCCCGGTGCGGGCACTCCACCCGTGCCCGACCCCACGGATCTCGGCCGGTGCCCGATCGACGTGGCCGCGGCGAAGGCGAACGCCGGCATCAGCACGCCCGTCACGCCCTGAAGTGGCTGACGGGGAAGGCTGACGGCTGACGCGCCTCGCCGGTAGGGTGACGTAGAAGCTCTGAGCCGGAGCAGACCTCACGGAGGCGACGATGCCCGACCACGACGCGGTCGTACGTGGCGGAACCGTGATCGACGGCACCGGCGCGCCGCCCCGGCGTGCCGACGTCGCGATCGACGCCGGCGCGGTGACCCATGTCGGCGAGGTGCGCGGCAGCGGACGCACCGAGATCGACGCGGGGGGCCTGCTCGTCACACCCGGGTGGGTCGACGTGCACACGCACTACGACGGCCAGGCGACCTGGGATGCGTATCTCTCGCCGTCGTGCTGGCAGGGAGTCACGACCGTCGTGATGGGGAACTGTGGTGTGGGGTTCGCCCCCGTCGCCCCGGATCGGCACGACTGGCTCGTGGCACTGATGGAAGGCGTCGAGGACATCCCGGGGACTGCGCTCTCCGAAGGGATCAACTGGGCGTGGGAGAGCTTTCCGGAGTACCTCGACGCGCTCGAGGCGATGCCGCACGCGCTCGACATCGCCGCGCAAGTTCCGCACACGGCGTTGCGCGGATACGTGATGGGCGACCGCGGCGCGGACCACGACGAGATCCCGACGCCCGACGAGATCGAACACATGGGTTCCCTCGCGCGCGACGCGGTCGCGGCCGGCGCGCTCGGCTTCACGACGTCGCGCACGGTCAACCACCGCTCGAGCGACGGGCGCCTGACCCCGAGCCTGACCGCGACGAAGGACGAGCTCCTCGGAATCGCACGTGCCGTCGGCGCGACTGGCCGGGGCGTCTTCGAGGCGGTCGCGGACTTCGTCGACGTCGAACGCGAGTTCGCGCTGCTGCGCGCGATGGCGGAGGTCAGCGGACGCCCCATCTCCATCAGCACCAGCCAGACCGACGCGCGGCCCGACCAGTGGCGACGGTTGCTGGAGTTGATGGACCAAGCGAACCGCGACGGCGTTCCGGTCCGCGGCCAGGTGGCGACCCGGGCGGTCGGCGTCCTCATGGGGCTGCAATCGACAATCAATCCGTTCGGTGCGACGCCGACGTACCGTGCCCTCGCCGGCCTACCACTCGCCGAGCGCGTGGCGCGTCTACGCGAGCCGGAAATTCGTTCCGCCGTGTTGCGCGAGGCCGATGGAGCGGGCAGGTTGCTCGGCGCGTTCGATCGCATGTACCAGCTCGGCGATCCGCCCGACTACGAGCCGGATCCGTCGACCAGTGTCGCGGCACGCGCGAATGCACGACGGATCGCACCGGCCGAGCTCGTCTACGACCTGCTCCTCGCGAGAGATGGCCGCGAGCTCTTGTACGTCCCGTTCAACAACTGGGCCGACGGCAACCTGGATCCGGTTCGGGAGATGCTCACCCACCGGTACACCGTGCCGGGCCTCGGCGACGCGGGGGCGCACTGCGGGCTGATCTGCGACGGCAGCTTCCCCACATCGCTGCTCACCCACTGGGGACGGGACAGGGCGCGTGAGCGCCTCCCGGTCGA
>CAZJSY010000196.1:2703-6240 GCA_964548555.1 uncultured Burkholderiales bacterium | reverse complement strand
TCCAGCGGGCCGAGGACGACCTGTTGCTCCGCAGCATCGGCGGTCCGCCGTGGCCGCCCGTCGACTACGACGTCGACGGCTGGATCGCCGCGCTCGGCTCGCTTCCGCTGATGTACCAACCGGGCGAGCGGTGGCTCTACAACACGTCGGCGCAGGTTCTCGGCGTGCTCCTGACGCGCGCGTGCGGACAGGATCTCGAGTCGGTGTTCCGTGAGCGGGTCTTCGATCCGCTCGGGATGACCGACACCGGCTTCACCGTGCATGCCGATCGACTGAAGCGGCTCACGACCTTCTACGGAGCCGACGAGCAGACGGGTGCGCTCACGGTCATCGACGATCCGGCGACCAGTTGGTGGAGCGGACCGCCCTCGTTTCCCGATGCGAGTGGGTGGCTGGTCTCGACGATCGACGACTACTGGTCGTTCGTGTCGATGCTGTTGGCGGGAGGGACGGGGAACGGCGCGCGGATCCTCTCGCCCGAGACCGTTGCGCGTATGACCACTGACCAGCTCACGACCGCACAGCACGAGGCCGCGGGAATCTTCCTCGGCGACCACGAGAGCTGGGGCCTGGGATTCGCCGTGCCCGCGTCGGGTTCGCCGGACCGACCGCACCCGTTCGGCATCGGTTGGGACGGCGGAACGGGGACCACCTGGCGCTCGAACCTTCGCGACCGCACCACCGGGATCTTCTTCATGCAACGTCAGGCGACGTCGCCCGAGGCGCCACCGGTGATCCGGGACTTCTGGAACGGCGTCAACGCTGCGATCACCCGCGAGTGACGAGGGTCGAGCGATGCGGTCGAGCCGGCGGGCGCTTTTGGGCGTCGAGCAGTTCATCGGGGTCGGCTATTCGATCGGCCGAGCTGAGTCGGGAGCCTCCGTGTCTTCAGCTCAGCCGTGCACTGCACCAGGGCCGGCCGGCACCGTCGACGATCGAGACCGAGTCCACGTCTCGCGCACGGGCGGTCAGCACGGCGCGCCATCGGCCGTCGTGCCGCGCGCCGAGCGCCACGACGTGGTGCGAACCGTCATGGAGGCCGACGGTGAGGGCATAGCCCGAACGCACGGGACTCCCGTAGCTCCGTACGAGCGCGTCCCAGCCGGGAAGACGCATGGAGACGACGGCGGGGTGGTCGCCGTGCACGACCACGTGGCCGACGAACGTGCCCTGGCTGCTCACCATGTTCCCGGCAACGGACGCGCGCGCCTGACCGCCTGATCGCAGCGACAACGCAGCGACGACCAGCACGATGGCCGCGGCGGCCGCCACGAGACCCGCAGCGAACCGTCGACGGCCTTCGCGAGGCGTGTGGGTGACGCCGGGACGCCGCGACGGTGGGGCAAGTCGCGCGAGCACCCGGTCGTCGAACCCCGCGTCCGGCGCGACCGCCGGTGCGAGAAGCAGGAGCTCGTCGGCGGCATCGGTGAGCGACGCCATCTCGCTGCGGCAGGAATGGCACTCGTCGAGGTGGCCGAGGGCCTCGGCACGGTCGCCGCCGGTGAGGAGATCGAGCGCGAGCTCCTCCACGAGTGCCTGGAATCGGGTGCAGTCGATCGTCATGTCGCGAATGCTCCGAGTCCGTCGCGCAGCTTTCGCAGCGCGAGGCGAATGCGGGTCTTGACGGTTCCGAGGGGCAGCTGCGACACGTCGCTGTACTCGCGCGCGCTCATACCGTGCAGCGTGACGGCGACGAGCGCCTCGCGTTGTTCGGGGGGCACCGCGCGTAGTGCGACGACGACCCGCGCCGCGTCGTCGTGCAGCTCGGCGAGCTCGGCGCTGTCGACGTCATCGACGAGAAGGTCGGCCAGCGCCACGTCCGTCGGATACTCCGGACGCCGGGCCGTCGCGCGCACCCGGTCCAGCGCGACGTTCCGGGTGATCGTGAGCAGCCACCGCACGACCGTGCCGCGGCGGGGGTCGTAGCTCGCCGCGTAGCGCCAGGCCCGCACGAACGCGTCTTGCGCGACCTCCTCGGCATCGACCCGGTCGTGCGTGATGGAGAGTGCGAGACCGAACACGCGCTCGCGGAACCGCCGGACGAACACCGCCGCGGCGTCCCCGTCACTGATCGTGAAACCGGCGAGCAGGGCTTCGTCGGATGCTTCCCACATGCCCTGTACTACCCGTTCCGCGGCGTGTTCGGATTTCTCGAGATTCGGGGTCGTCGCGCGTGCATCCGATCTGCCGGTCGCGGCGGTAGTGACCGGCATGGCTCGTGAAATCACTGACACACCGGATGCCCACCCGGCTCTTCCCGCCATCTCGCACCGACACGGGCTTCGGCCCGTGCGACGTCATGCGCGCTGGCTCGTAGCCCGCGTCGCGGGCGCGCTGGCGGTGCTCGCGGTCGGGGCGGTCCATCTCCAGCAGTACCGGGCCTTGTACTCGGCGATCCCGACCATCGGCACGCTGTTCGTGCTGAATTTCGTCGCCGCGACGGTCATCGGTGTCGCGCTTCTCTCACCACTGGAGCACGTCGGGGGACGCTTTGGCGGCGCCGCGGTCGCGCTGTGCACGGCCGGAGGGATCGCGCTGTCCGCCGGCTCGTTCGTCATGCTGCTCGTGAGTCAGCACGGCTCGCTGTACGGCTTCCACGAGCCGGGATACGACCCGGCCGCGATCGCCGCCGCGCGCGCCAGCGAGGTCGCGGCCGTCGCGCTCCTCGGAGCGTCGCTCGTCGCGCGGTTCGTGGGGCGCGCGCCGAACGTCAGGTGGTGACACGGCGTCAAACGCACGCGCGGCACCTCCGGTTCCACCTCGTATGCAGAAAGGAACGCTTCATGAAGCGACGATTCATCGCAGGTATCACCGCCGCTGCGGCGCTCATGCTGGCCGCGTGCGGTACGGGCGGCGGTACGAGTCCGTCGGGCGCAGCCGGAACGGGCTCCGGCATGGCGCTGGCTGTCAGACAGGTGAACGGCGTCGGCGACGTTCTCGCCGACGCGAACGGCCACGCCGTCTACACGCCCGACCAGGAGGCGAACGGCGTGGTGCACTGCACCGGCGACTGCACGGCGTTCTGGAAGCCACTGCCGGCAAGCTCGTCGCTCCCGCCGACGCCCGCGGGCGCGGGCGTGCTCGGGATCATCACGCGCCCCGACGGCACCAAGCAACTGACCGATGACGGAAGGCCGCTCTACACGTTCGTCGAGGACTCCTCGACGACCTTGAAAGGCAACGGCTTCGCCGACGACTTCGGCGGCACCCATTTCACCTGGCACGCGGTGGTCACCCAGCCGGGCCCGGGAGCACCCGGAGGCGCGCCCCCTACCAGCACGACGCCGCCGCAAGCCGGCACGGGCTACGGCGACTACTTCCGGTCGGGCTACTAGCGCAGTCGGATCACCCGGCGCGCACCTGGCCGCGCGCCGAGTCAGGGTTGAAGGTCGCCGGCCGGCCCGGTGTCACACCTCGGAGGAGCGACCCGTCGGATAGGTGGAAGCGATCGAAGGAGCAGTCGCCATGACCGGGGCCGCCACACAGTCCTCCACTCGACAGGCGACGTTCGACCGGTTCGCAGAGGAACGCCAGCTC
>CAZJSY010000196.1:0-2603 GCA_964548555.1 uncultured Burkholderiales bacterium | reverse complement strand
CCTGCTCGCCGCGAAGTACCCGCTCCTGCAGGGTCGCTTGATCCCGTGGTACCACCGGCGCAAGGGTCTGATCACAATCCACATCGAGCTGCGGCCTCGCTGAAATCGGGAACGAACGTGGATCGGGTCGAGGAGTTCAGTCAACACCGCGAGTATCTCGTCGGACTCGCGTATCGCATGCTCGGCTCGTATCACGAGGCCGAGGACGTCGTTCAGGACGCCATGTTGCGTGCCGAGCGAGCCGAAACACGGGAGATCGAAAAGCCGGCCGCGTGGCTCACCAAGGTCGTCACCAACCTCGCGCTCGACCGGCTCAGGTCGGCTCGCGTGACACGCGAGTCATACGTCGGGCCCTGGCTGCCCGAGCCGACGATCGGACCTCAGTGGGGTGCGCACGAGAGCGTCGACCCTGCCGACCGCGTGACGCTCGACGAACAGATCAGCCTCGCGCTGCTCACGGTGCTCGAGACGTTGTCACCGGCGGAACGCGCTGTCTATGTCCTGCACGAGGCGTTCGCGGTGCCGCTGTCGGAGGTCGCCACGATCGTCGGCCGCACACCTGCCGCAGTTCGGCAACTCGCGGTGCGGGCCCGGCAGCGCATCGAAGCGCGCGCACCGCGATTCAGCTCGGATCGCGTCGAGCAGGAGCGAGTCGTCGCGGCATTCGCGCGCGCAACCGAAGACGGCGACCTTGACGCGCTCGCCCGGCTGCTCGACGACGACGTCGTGTTCCGCAGCGATGGAGGCGGCGTCGTGCGCGCCGCGACACGACCTGTCGTGGGCCGAGACCGCATCGTGCAGTTCGTCGGTTCTTCACTGCGCAGGAATGCACGCTTCACGTTCGAACGCCGACTCGTGAACGGCGAGCCGGGACTGGTCGGCTGGACCGGCGGCGCGGTGGCCGTGTTCACGTTCGTGGTGTCGAGTGGACGCATCGCGGAGATCAACATCATCGCCAACCCCGACAAGCTCGGTGGGCTCCCACGGCGGTGAGCCGAGGAGCGGGATCGCGGCGTCGTGTCAGGAAGCAGCTTCGTCACACGCCCAAGCAGTTACCGGCGTGGGCGAGCCGGTCGGCATCTCGACGAGCGAGCGGTCGTCGTCGAGCACGATCTCGGCGTCTTGCTCGTCCGCTTCGACGGTCGACATCGGTCGCGAGGGCAGCAGGATCGCGGCCATCAGAGCGCCGGCGAAGGCAACAACCCCGGCGAACCGCAGGCTGCCGCTGAAGCTGTGGAGGAACGCGTCGCCCGCGGCGTTGCTCAACGCGTGCGCGGGCGCTGCGAGGCCCGCCTGCCTCAGGTTCTGCGCGGCGACGAGCGCGCCACCAAGAGATCCCCTCGCCGCTCGGGTCGCCTGCAGCGGAAGGCCATGCGAGATCGTCGAACCGAGGCGGTGCGCGTAGAGCGACGCGGCGACGCTGCCGATCGCGGCCACGCCGAGCGCTGCACCGAACAACCGCGTCGCATCGTTGACGGCTGATCCGACTCCCGCCTTCTCCGTCGGGACCGCGCCCATGATGGCTTCGGTCGCGGGCGCGGTGATGAGTCCGAGTCCACCGCCACCGACGAGCATCTGGCCGACGATCTCGAGATATGAGGTCGAAGCCGACGCGGTCGAGATCCAGAACAGGCCGCATCCGAACATTGCGAGTCCGGTGGCGACGACGGCTTTGTTGCCGATGCGCACTGCGAGCTTCGTACCGACGATCGAAGCGACCGCGATGGAGATCGCGACGGGTAGCAACCGGACGCCCGTGCCCAGTGGCGTGTAGCCGTGGATGAACTGGAAGTACTGCGTGATGAGGAACGTGAAGCCCGCCAGCGTGAAGAAGCCGATCGTCACCGATCCGCTCGCCGCGGTGAACCGCAGGTTCCGGAACAACGCGACATCGAGCATCGGACGAGCCAACCTGCGCTCGACGTTGACGAACACCGCGAGCACAGCCACCGCCGCGGCGATCGTGGCGAGCGTGCTGGGGGAACCCCATTTCCAGTGCGGCGCCTGGATGATTCCGAACACGAGTGCACCCATGCCCGCGCTCGACAGGATCAGACCGGCCCAGTCGATTGGCGGCGTCGAAGGATCGCGCGACGTCGGTACGGCCCACGCGACGAGCCCGGCGATACCCGCGGCGAGCGGCGCCATGAACAGGAACACGCTGCCCCACCAGAACTGACCGAGCAGCCAACCGCCCACGATCGGGCCCATGGCGACACCGACGCCGGTTGTCGCGCCCCACAGGCCGATCGCCCTCGCCCGCTCGGCACGTCCGGTAAAGACGTTGGCGATCAACGAGAGCGTCGCGGGGAAGATCCCGGCCGCGCCGAGACCCATCACTGCTCGGGCCGCGATCAGCTGGCCCGGCGTTGTGCCGAACGCGCCGACCAGGCTGCTCACACCGAAGACGCCCAAGCCGAGGATCAGCACACCTTTTCGACCGACGCGGTCGCTCAGACTCCCGGCCGCAAGGATCAGTGCGGCGAACACGAGGGTGTACGCGTCGACCACCCACTGGAGGCTCGTCGTCGTGGCGCCGAGTTCGCGCACGAGCGTGGGCAGCGTCACGTTCACGATCGTGACGTCGATGTTGATGATCAGCG
>CAZJSY010000195.1:0-6289 GCA_964548555.1 uncultured Burkholderiales bacterium | reverse complement strand
CCCTGCGCGTGCTGATCCTCGCCTCCACTGCGCTGCTGCTCGCCGACCCGTTCCTGGTGCACTCCGTCGGTTTCCTCTTGTCGTGCGGAGCCTGCACCGGGCTCGTGCTCGCCGGGCGCCCGCTCGAACGGCGGCTGGGAGGTCCGGAGTCACTGCGCCAGCCGCTGGCCATGACCGCGGCCGCGCAGCTCGGCGTGCTGCCCATCGCGCTCTCCACCTTCGGGTCCCTCCCGTTGATCGCGCTGCCGGCGAACATCGCGGTGGCGCCCGTCGTAGGTCCCCTCACGATCGCGGGGCTTCTCGGGGGAGCGGCCGGCGGGCTCCTGGCGCGGCGGGCGCCCGACGTCGCGTCGCTCTGCCAGCTCCCCGCCCGCCTCCTCGTCGGCTACGTCGAGGCGGTGGCCGGCGTCGCGTCGCGGGTACCGCTCGCGCTCGACGGTCGCAGCATCTGGCTCGCAGTGGCACTCTCCTCGATCGTCGCGGCGGTCGTGGTCGCCGCGCGGCGGACCGGTAGTGTCCGGAGGCGATGCCTGCGTTCCGTCTCGGCGACCGCGTCCACGACCTCCGGCACCGGACGCTCGTGATGGGCATCCTCAACCGCACACCCGACTCGTTCTTCGACCGCGGCGCGACGTTCGACTCCGACAAGCTCCTTCGCCGAGCGGAACAGCTCGTGCAGGAAGGCGCCGACCTACTCGACGTCGGTGGTGTGAAGGCCGGTCCCGGTCCCGAGGTCGACGAAGGGGAGGAGCTCGACCGCGTCGTCCCGACGATCGAGGCGCTCCACGCGCGTTTCGATGTCCCGCTCTCGGTCGACACATGGCGCGCGTCGGTGTTGAAAGCGGCGTGCGAGGCCGGCGCTGTGGTGGGCAACGACATCAGCGGTTTCGCCGATCCCGATTACCTCGCGGTCGCGGCGAAGGCGCAGGCCTCGGTGGTTGCGACCCACATCAGGCTGCGCCCGCGCGTGCCGGACCCGGAGCCGGTCTACGACGACCTGCTCGCCGACGTCACCCGCTTCCTGCTCGACCGCGCGGATGCGGCCGGCAAAGTCGGGCTCGCACCGGATCAGATCGCGCTCGATGCGGGCCTCGACCTCGGCAAGACGCCCGCGATGAGCGCTGTGCTGCTGCGCGAGAGCGACGCGCTCGCCTCGCACGGGTTCGCTTTGCTGCTCTCCGCGTCGAACAAGCGATTCCTGGGTGAGCTGTTCGCGCTCGACATCGACGATCGGCGCGACATGTCGCTCGCGACTGTTGCCTACGGCGTCGCGCACGGGTGCAGGATCGTGCGCGTGCACGAGGTCCTCGGTTCGGCTCGGGTGTGTCGCGTCATCGAGGCGATCCTGGAGGTCGGCGAGTCCACCGACCGGGCAGGCGCATGAGCATTCATCTCGTGCGCGTGGCCGATCCGGTGCTGCGATCGCACACGCTCGAACAACTCGTCCGAAGCCTTCTCGGAGACGACGACCGTTCGTTGGCGCTCGAAGATCTCACGGTTCCGGCCCGCGGCGACGCCGACAACACCGCCGAGGGGCGCGGCGGCGTCGTCGCGGCGGTCGTGAACGCGGCCTCGAGCCCACCGTTCATGACCGACCGGCGGGTCGTCGTGCTGCGCAACCCCGACGACCTCTCTGCCGACGACGCCACGGCGCTCACGCGGTATCTCGCGGACCCGCTCGACACGACGGCCCTGGTACTGGTCTCCGGGGGCGGCCGCATGACCTCCGCGCTCCAGAAGGCGCTCGACGCGGCCGGCACCCAGACCGTCGGTGCGGGCTCGGAACGCACCGAAGACGTCCTCGGGGATCAGCTGCGCGCGGCGGATCTCCACCTTCGCCCCGAAGCGCGTCGTGCGGTCACGAGCCGCCTGGGCGAAGACGCGGGACGGGTCGGGGCACTCGTCGAGGTGCTCTCGTCGACCTACGGGCCCGGTGCGGCGCTCGACGTCGACGATGTCGAGCCCTACCTCGGTGAGGCCGGGTCGGTGCCGGTGTACGAGCTGGCGAACGCGATCGACGCGGGGGATGTGCCGGGCGCGCTCGAGACGCTGCACCGGCTCCTCACGGTCACGAGCCCGCGTCAACCGAAGCCGTTGCACCCACTGCAGGTCATGGGTCTCCTGCACAACCACTACCGGAGGCTGGCCCGTCTCGACGATCCCGACGTCATCGATGAGCGCAGCGCGGTCGCCGCGCTGGGCGGAAGGGTCAAGCCCTACCCGGCCCGGAAGGCGCTCGAGCAGTCGCGCGCCATCGGCGGCGACGGGGTCCGCGAGGCCTTCGCACGACTCCACCAGGCGGACCTCGACCTCAAGGGCGCGCGCGCCATACCGGAGGACGTGGTGATGGAGGTGCTCGTCGCCCGGCTCGCGGGGTTGTCGGCTCGTTCGGGCCGGCGACCGCGTCAGAGCGGCAGGTCGGGGAGGAGCGGAGCGCCGGCCCGGCGGACCCGGCGCTGAAGCGAGGTGGAGCGGCTACTCGTCCGAGCCCGAGAGCTGCTTCGCGGCCGCGCGCATCAGTCGGGACGTGCGCCGAGCGGCCTGGTTCTTGTGGATGATGCCCTTCTCGCCCGCCTTGGCGAGCCGCTTCTGGGCGAGGCGCAGCCGGTCCTGCACGTCCTCGACGCCGGTTGCAGCGCCCTCACGGGCCCGCTTCACCCGAGTCTTGAGCTCGGATCGGACGGCGAGGTTGCGCTGCCGCCGCTTCTCGTTCGTGAGGATCCGCTTCTTCTGGCTCTTGATGTTCGCCATGCGCGTCGGGGCTCCGAAGTTGTCCGGGAAACCCCGTCAGGGTAGCAGCGTCAGCGCCTGGGATCTCACCGTCACTGCTCGCGGCGTCGCCTGGGCGACAATGGACGTCCCGTGACTTCACTCGAACGCATCCGCAACTTCGCCGTCATCGCCCACATCGACCATGGCAAGTCGACGCTGGCCGACCGCGTGCTCGAGCTGACACGCGCGGTCGATCCCAGGGAGATGCGCGCCCAGTACCTCGACTCGATGGACCTCGAACGGGAACGTGGGATCACGATCAAGGCGCAGAACGTCCGGCTCCAGTGGAAGAACCACGTTCTGCACATGATCGACACCCCGGGTCACGTCGACTTCGGCTACGAGGTGTCGCGCAGCCTGGCGGCGTGCGAGGGCGTCGTGCTGCTCGTGGACGCGTCGCAGGGCATCGAGGCCCAGACCCTCGCCAACTGCTACCTCGCGCTCGAGCACGACCTCGCCATCGTGCCGGTGTTGAACAAGATCGACCTTCCCGCTGCCGAGCCCGATCGCGTCGCGGAGGAGATCGAGCGGGTTCTCGGCATCCCGGCCGGTGACATCCTGCGGATCTCGGCGAAGACGGGAGAGGGCGTTCCCGAGGTGCTGGACGCGATCATCCAGCACGTCCCGCCCCCGAAGGGCGACGCGGACGCGCCGCTCCAAGCCCTCATCTTCGACAGCTACTACGACACCTACCGAGGTGTCATCAGCGCGGTGCGGGTGTTCAACGGGACGATGTCGTCGGGCGAGCGACTGCGCTTCCTTCAGGCGCGTGCGTCCCACGAGGCCGAAGAGATCGGTGTGCGGCTCCCTGCGCCCACACCCGTCGCCGCGCTCGGCCCCGGCGAGGTGGGCTATCTCATCGCGGGCATCAAGGACGTGGGTGAGGCTCGCGTCGGCGAGACGGTGACGGCCGCCGCGCATCCCGCCGAGCCGCTCGAGGGTTACCGCGACCCGAAACCCATGGTCTTCTGTGGGCTGTATCCGGTGGACGGTGACGAGTACGCGGACCTGCGCGACGCGTTGGAGAAGCTGCGGCTCAACGACTCCTCGTTCACGTACGAGCCGGAGACGTCAGGAGCCCTCGGGTTCGGTTTTCGCTGCGGCTTCCTCGGCCTGCTGCACATGGAGATCGTGCGCGAACGCCTCGAGCGGGAGTACGGGCTCGAGCTCGTCGCAACGGCGCCCAACGTGGAGTACCTCGTGCACACGACCGAGGGTGCCGTCGAGGTCGTCGACAATCCGTCGGCAATGCCACCGCCCGACAGCGTCGACTTCATCGAGGAACCGTACGTCACCATCACCGTGCTGACACCCACGCAGTACGTCGGCACGCTCATGGAGCTGAGCCAGCAACGACGGGGCGAGATGGCGAAGCTCGAGTACTTGTCGGAGGAACGCGTCGAGCTCGTCTACACGATCCCGCTCGCCGAGATCGTCCTCGACTTCTTCGATCAGCTGAAGTCGCGCACGCGCGGGTACGCCAGCCTCGACTACGAACCCGCCGGATACCGGCGCTCCGATCTGTCGAAGGTCGACGTTCTGCTGAACTCGGTTCCGGTCGACGCGTTCTCCGCGATCGTCCACCGCGATCGCGCCTACGACTACGGGCGTCGAATGGCGATCAAGCTGCGCGAGCTCATCCCGCGGCAGCTCTTCGACGTCCCGATCCAGGCCGCGATCGGTGGTCGCGTCATCGCCCGCGAGACCGTGAAGGCGCGCCGCAAGGACGTGCTCGCGAAGTGTTACGGCGGCGACATCACCCGGAAGCGCAAGCTCCTCGAGCGCCAGAAGGAAGGCAAGCGGCGGATGAAGCAGATCGGCCGCGTCGAGGTGCCGCAGGAGGCCTTCGTCGCTGCGCTGCGACTCGAGGAGTGACGGCCGCCGAATGGCGACGTTCTCGCGCACCGAGGAATGGTGGGCCGACGCGGCGGCCGACGAGGTCCGCGTGCGCGTGCTCGACGCCCTGCGCGCACAGCGGGCGAAGATCGTCGACAGTCGAGCGTCGAGCATCGAGGCGCGCACAGGCTCGGCGTGGCTCGCGCGCCTCGACGTGTCCTTGATGCCGCTCCGATGGCTGCCGCTCGGCATCGTCGTGCAGATCTCGTCGAAGGACGAAGACCGCGCGACGCGCATCGCGGTGACGATCGAGGACCGGCTCGGTATGGGTACACCCGGCTCCGGTCAGCGTTACGAAGAGCTCTTCGACACCACGATCGGACGTCTGCGCGCCGCGACGACATGACGAGGTGACTGGCTCGCGTCACCGTTCCCGGGGCAGCGCCAGCACGCGTTCTGCGATGATGTTGCGTTGCACCTCGGCGGTGCCGCCTCCGATCGTGAGCGCCCGCGAGAAGAGGTAGCCGGAGGCCCACGTCGACGTCTCGGTGCCGAACGGGCCACGGTCCGCGAGCATGCCGTACGCGCCGGCCAGTTCGACGGCGAGTGCCAACACGCGCTGGCCGTGCTCGTCGGCGAGCGCCTTGCGCACCGATGCCTCGGGCCCGGGCTCGAGGCCTCGGAGCCGTGCCGCGAGCGTGCGCATGCGGATGAGCGCGAGCACGCCCGCTTCCGCGTACAGCGCGGCGAGCCGTTGACGAAGGACCGGGTCGCGCGTTCCTCCGTGTTGCCGAACGACGTCGACGAGGTCGTTCGCGGTCGGGCCCATGCCCCAGAGCGCACCGTCGCCCGAGAGCGACACGCGTTCGTTGCCGAGCGTCACCCGCGCGAGCCGCCATCCGTCGTGCTCGTCGCCGACGAGGTTCGATCCACGGACGCGCACGCGGTCCAGGAAGACCTCGTTGAAGTCCGCGGAACCGTCCATCTGACGGATCGGCCTCGTCGTGACACCGGGCGCGCGCATGTCGAGCACGAAGTACGAGATGCCCCGGTGGGGCTCCGCGGCGGGATCCGTGCGGGCGAGCAGGATTCCCCACCGCGCGACATGCGCGCCCGTCGTCCAGATCTTCTGGCCCGTCACGACCCACTCGTCGCCGTCGCGAGCGGCGCGCGTGGTCAGCGATGCGAGGTCGCTTCCCGCCCCCGGCTCGCTGAAGAGCTGGCACCAGATCTCGGAGCCGTCGAGGATGCCTGGAAGGAAACGCTCGTGCTGTTCTTTCGTGCCGGCCACGAGCAGCGTCGGCCCCGCCCAGCCGATACCGATCGGGTTCAGCGGTCGAGGGGCGCGAGCCGCCCGCAGCACCTCGTCGATCGCGAGCTGCTGGAGCGGACCCGCGTCGAGGCCCCACGGTCGCGGCCAGTGAGGGGCGACCAGCCCCGCATGCGCGAGCCGGCGGTTCCAGTCAGTGGGATAGTGCCCACCGGGCGCGTGCTCGTCGAGGAACGCGCGGACTTCACGGCGGTAGGGCTCGGCCTCGGGCGGCAAGGTGCTCGTCCGCATCGTGGCGAGGCTACGCGGTGCGCCCGGGGGAGCTGCGCTCCGTCCGCAGGTTGTTCTTGGCTCCCTCCGCTTTCGCTCGAGGGGGCTGCGCCGGGCGGAGCTGCGCTCCGTCCGCACGGT
>CAZJSY010000194.1:0-6372 GCA_964548555.1 uncultured Burkholderiales bacterium | reverse complement strand
CGATCGTCCCGATGTTCAAATGCGGCTTCGTCCGCTCGAACTTCTGCTTGGCCATGGGACTACCCCTGAATGAGTGGTGATGACGGTGGGACCGAGGTCACTCGCCGCGAACCCGGGCGGTGATCTCCTGGGCGATCGACTCGGGGACCTGCTGGTACGAGTCGAACTGCATCGTGTACGTCGCGCGCCCTTGGGTGCGCGAACGGAGGTCCGTAGCATATCCGAACATCTCCGCGAGCGGCACGAGCGCGCGGACGACCTGCGAGTTGCCCCGCTGCTCCATGCCCTCGACCTTGCCGCGCCGTGACGACAGGTCGCCGATGACGTCACCCATGTAGTCCTCGGGAGTCACGACCTCGACCCGCTCCACCGGCTCGAGCAGCACGGGCCGCGCCTGACGGGCCGCCTTCTTCAACGCCATCGAACCGGCGATCTTGAACGCCATCTCGCTCGAGTCGACGTCGTGGTACGAGCCGAACGTCAACGTCGCGCGCACGTCGACCAACGGGTAGCCCGCGACGACGCCACCCTCCATGGCCTCCTGGATACCGGCGTCGACCGCCGGGATGTACTCGCGCGGGACCACGCCTCCGGTGATCTTGTCGACGAACTCGTAACCGCCACCGGGGCCGGTGGGCTCGAGACTGATCACGACGTGGCCGTACTGGCCACGACCGCCGGTCTGGCGGACGTAGCGCTCCTCGACCTTCTCGACGGGGACGGTGATGGTCTCGCGGTACGCGACCTGCGGCTTGCCGACGTTGGCGCCCACCGAGAACTCGCGCATCATCCGGTCGACGAGCACCTCGAGGTGGAGCTCGCCCATGCCGGCGATGATCGTCTGGCCGGTCTCCTCGTCGGTACGGACCTGGAACGTCGGGTCCTCCTCCGACAGGGCGGACAGCGCCTTGCCCAGCTTGTCCTGGTCCGTCTTGGTCTTGGGCTCGATCGCGACCGTGATGACCGGCTCCGGGAACTCCATGCGCTCGAGCAGGATCGGGTGGCTCGGGTCGGTGAGCGTGTCGCCCGTCGTCGTGTTCTTCAGTCCGACCGCCGCGACGATGTCACCCGCGAACACCGCGTCCTTGTCTTCCCGGTGGTTGGCGTGCATCTGCAGCAGACGGCCGATGCGCTCCTTGCGGTCCTTCGTCGCGTTGAGCACCTGGCTGCCGGCAGCGAGGGATCCGGAGTAGACGCGGAAGTACGTCAGCTTCCCGACATAGGGGTCGCTCATGATCTTGAACGCGAGCGCGGCGAACGGCTCCGAGTCCTCGGGTGCGCGCTCGAGCGCCTGCTCTTCGCGACGAGGGTCGGTGCCCTGCACGGGTGGAACGTCGAGCGGGCTCGGCAGGTAGTCGACGACCGCGTCGAGCAGGGGCTGCACGCCCTTGTTCTTGAACGCGGTGCCGCACAGGACGGGCACGATGTGGCCACCGATGGTGCCCACGCGCAGCGCGCTGCGCAGGTCGTCGGGCGTGATCTCCTCGTCGCCCACGTACTTCTCGAGCACGTTCTCGTCGAAGCTCGACAACGCGTCGATCAGCTCGTGACGCCACTGCTCGGCGTCGTCCTGGAGCTCGGCGGGGATGTCGACGACGTCGAATTGCTCGCCCATCCCGTCGTCCCACACGAGGGCCTTCATCTGCACGAGGTCGACGACGCCGCGGAAGTCACTCTCGCTGCCGACCGGAATCTGCACGACCGCCGGCGTCGCGTCGAGACGGTCCTTGATCATGTCCACCGAGCGGAAGAAGTCGGCGCCGATCCGGTCCATCTTGTTGACGAAGCAGATCCGGGGCACGTTGTACTTGTTCGCCTGCCGCCAGACGGTCTCGGTCTGCGGCTCCACGCCGGCGACGGCGTCGAACACCGCGACCGCGCCGTCGAGGACGCGAAGCGACCGCTCCACCTCGACGGTGAAGTCGACGTGGCCGGGCGTGTCGATGATGTTGATCCAGCAGTCGCGCCACTTACAGGTGGTCGCGGCGCTCGTGATCGTGATGCCGCGCTCCTGCTCCTGGACCATCCAGTCCATGACTGCGGCACCCTCGTGGACCTCACCGATCTTGTAGGTGCGGCCGGTGTAGTAGAGGATGCGCTCCGTCGTCGTGGTCTTGCCCGCGTCGATGTGGGCCATGATCCCGATGTTGCGCGTGCGCGCGAGGGGAAACTCCCGAATGATCGGGCCCGACTTCCCCTTCAGCTGGGTCGCCTCAGCAGCCATGTCCTCTACCTACTTCTTCTCTATTTCTTCTCTCTTGCAAGATGGTTGAGCCGAACCATGTTCCCCGCTACAGCTGAGTAAACAGGGCACCCCGCCCACTCGGCGGTCGGGGGCGGCAGCCGGTGGCCGGGCGGTTGTGGCCGCAGGCGGGAGACCAAGCGAAGCGGGAGGCTCCCGCCGTCCGCGGCCGCTGGCCGACCAGCGGGTGACGTCGCCAAACGCCCCCCGGGCCACCCGGGAGGCCGGACTACCAGCGGTAGTGCGCGAAGGCCTTGTTCGACTCAGCCATCTTCTGCAGGTCTTCCTTGCGCTTCACCGCCGCGCCGATACCGTTGCTGGCATCGAGGAGCTCCGACGACAGCCGCTGCGCCATCGTCTTCTCCCGCCGCTGTCGCGAGTAGCCGACGATCCACCGGATCGCCAACGTGGTGGCCCGCCGCGGACGCACTTCCACCGGCACCTGGTAGGTGGCGCCACCGACACGTCGGCTCTTCACCTCGAGCACCGGCCGGACGTTCTCGACCGCGCGCTTCAAGGTCGGGATGGGATCGGAACCGGTCTTGCGCTCGACCTCGGTGAGCGCGGCGTACACGATCCGCTCTGCAGTCGAGCGCTTCCCCCGCTGCAGCACCTTGTTGACGAGCTGCGTGACCACCACCGACCGGTGTATCGGATCGGGCATCAGGTCACGCCGCGGTGCGGGACCTTTGCGGGGCATCAGCCCTCCTTCTTCGCGCCGTACCGGCTGCGGGCCTGCTTGCGGTTGGCGACGCCGCTCGCGTCGAGGGCACCCCGGACGATCTTGTAGCGGACGCCCGGCAGGTCCTTCACACGGCCGCCACGCACGAGCACGATCGAGTGCTCCTGCAGATTGTGGCCGATGCCCGGGATGTACGCGGTCACCTCGATGCCGGTGGTGAGTCGGACCCGGGCGACCTTGCGCAGCGCGGAGTTGGGCTTCTTCGGCGTGTGGGTGAAGACACGCGTGCAGACACCACGTCGCTGGGGCGAACCCTTCAGCGCCGGGGTCTTCGACTTCTCCGCCTTGGTCTCGCGACCCTTGCGGACCAACTGCGCGATGGTCGGCACGGTGCTCCTCGAAAGGGGTTGCAGGGGGATCGTGCATCGGCTCGGGCGTTCGCACGAGAGCGCGCGGGCCCCACGAGCCGACCAATCAGTATATGTGATGGAGACCAAAGGGACAAACGATGAGGCCCCCACGGGGCCCCATCGTTGTCCGTTGTTCGAGGTGCCGGGCGGCAGGCTCGATCACTCGCCGGTACCGGTCTCCCCGAGATCGGGAGGCGTGGCCGACGGTGCGCCGCTGTCGGTCGCCGACTCACCGTCGCCGGCGGACGGACCGGGACGGCCCGCCGACAGGAACGACGCGAGGTCGGCATTCGACTGCTGCGTCTCCATCGAGGCCCGGAGTCGCTCGGCGAGATCGAGGTCGTCCTCGAGGTCGCTGGAGTAGAACGGCAGCGGCTCGTAGTCGGGGGCCGTCGTCTCGATGTCGCGGTACCGGATCATGCCGGTTCCGGCCGGGATGAGCTTGCCGATGATCACGTTCTCCTTGAGCCCGTAGAGCCCGTCGCTGCGGCCTTCGATCGCCGCCTCGGTGAGCACCCTGGTCGTCTCCTGGAACGACGCCGCCGAGAGCCACGAGTCGGTGGCGAGCGACGCCTTCGTGATTCCCATCAGCTCGGGACGACCCTCGGCCGGCTGCTTGCCCTCTTCCACGAGGTGCCGGTTGGTGTCGGCGTAGAGCCTCGAGTCGACCTTCTCGCCCGGCAGGAACGGGGAGTCGCCCGGCTCGGAGACCGCCACCCGGCGCAGCATCTGGCGCACGATCACCTCGACGTGCTTGTCGTGGATCGACACGCCCTGCTCCCGGTACACCTTCTGCACCTCGTCGACGAGGTACTGCTGCGTCTCGCGCAGACCCCGGATCTCGAGGATCTTCTTGGGGTCCAGCGGCGTCTTCTCGTCGCCGACAAGACGGTCACCGGCGGCGACGTCCTGACCGTCGACGACCGAGATGTGCGCCCGGCGTGACACCGCGTGCGGCGGGAGCTCCGTGCCGTCGTCGCGCACGATGGTGATCGTGCGTTCGCCCTTCTCGTTCTCGCCGAGACGGACGAGCCCCGACGCCTCCGCGAGCAGCGCGGCGCCCTTGGGCGTACGAGCCTCGAAGAGCTCGACCACACGCGGCAGACCGTGCGTGATGTCCTCACCGGCGACACCACCGGTGTGGAACGTCCGCATGGTGAGCTGCGTGCCCGGCTCACCGATCGACTGCGCCGCGATGATGCCGATTGCCTCGCCGAGATCGACGGGCTTGTTGGTGGCCATCATCGTGCCGTAGCACTTCGTGCAGACGCCGACGAGCGACTCGCACGTGAGCACCGAACGCACACGCACGCGCCGGCTCTCCGCCTGCGTGATGCCCGCAGGGGCGGCGAGCCGCCGGAGCACGTCCTCGGTGATCTCCGTGTTGCGCTCGAACACCGTTCCGTCGGGCAGGGTGAGGTCCTCGGCGAGGCTGCGGCCGAAGAGCTTGGTCTCGAGGTTCGCGTCGCGCACCGTGCGCTCGGCGTTCTCCACCTCCGAGGCGGCGGCGTCGTAACCGACCGGGAACGCGACCCAGATGCCGCGGGTGGTGTTGCAGTCGTCCTCCCGCACGATCAGCTCCTGTGCGACGTCGACGAGACGCCGGGTCAGGTAGCCCGAGTCGGCGGTACGGAGGGCGGTGTCCGCGAGGCCCTTGCGGGCGCCGTGTGTGGAGATGAAGTACTCGAGGACCGACAGGCCTTCGCGGAAGTTCGACTTGATCGGGCGCGGGATGATCTCACCACGCGGGTTCGCCACGAGACCGCGCATACCGGCGATCTGACGCACCTGCATGACGTTCCCTCGGGCTCCCGAACCGACCATCATGTCGATGGGGTTGAACTTCTCGGCCCGCATCTCCTCCTGCATCGCGTCACGGACGCGATCGGTGGCGTCGGTCCAGATCTCGATCTCCTTCTGGCGCCGCTCGTCGTCGGTGATGACGCCCCGCTCGTACTGGGCCTCCACCGTCGCCGCGTCCTTCTCGAACTTGTCGAGCAGCTCGGCCTTCTTGCGCGGCGTCTTCACGTCGGCGATCGAGATCGTCAGACCGGCGCGGGTGGCGTAGTTGAACCCGAGGTCCTTGAGCTTGTCGAGGCTCTCGGCCACCTCCGCGCGGGAGTACGACTCGACCAGACGGCTCACGATCTCCGTGATGTCGCGCTTGCGCACGACGCGGTTCTCGAACGGGAAGTCCACCGGGAACGCCTCGTTGAAGAGCAACCGCCCGAGCGTCGTCTCGACGATCACCCTGCCGTCGCCGTTCGAGCCGGTCCGCCGCAGGACGATCGAGTCGGGGTGAGCGTCGGAGCGCTCCGGGAACCGGTCCTCGGGGAACCGGCTCGCGGACATCCGAACCTTGATCACCGCGTGCAGCCCGAGTGCGGCGTCGCCGCCGTTCGCGGACGCGGCCTCGTAGCGCGCCTCGTGCGCGAGGACGGCCTCGTCGAGCGAGGAGAAGACCCGACCCTCGCCCGGCGCGCCCTCCACCACCTCGGTGAGGTAGTAGCTGCCGATGATCATGTCCTGGCTCGGCACCGCGATCGGTCGACCGTGCGCGGGCGAGAGGATGTTGTGCGCCGAGAGCATCAGCAGCCGGGCCTCCGCCTGGGCCTCGGCCGACAGCGGGAGGTGGACAGCCATCTGGTCGCCGTCGAAGTCGGCGTTGAACGCCGCGCACACGAGCGGGTGGATCTGGATGGCCTTGCCCTCGACGAGTACCGGCTCGAACGCCTGGATTCCGAGACGGTGCAGGGTGGGCGCCCGGTTCAGGAGGACCGGGTGCTCCTTGATGACCTCCTCGAGCACGTCCCAGACCTGCGGGCGGGCCCGCTCGACCATGCGCTTGGCCGACTTGATGTTCTGCGCGTATTCGAGGTCGACGAGACGCTTCATGACGAACGGCTTGAACAGTTCGAGCGCCATCGCTTTCGGCAGGCCGCACTGCTGCAGCTTGAGCTGCGGCCCCACGACGATGACCGACCGGCCCGAGTAGTCGACGCGCTTGCCGAGCAGGTTCTGGCGGAACCGGCCCTGCT
>CAZJSY010000193.1:0-6407 GCA_964548555.1 uncultured Burkholderiales bacterium | reverse complement strand
CGCGTGGATCGTGGAGAAGTTCCGGAGCTGGAGCGACTGCGACGGCGACGTCGAAAGCCGGTTCACGAAGGAGACGCTCCTCACGAACGTGATGCTCTACTGGGTCACTGCGACGGGCCATTCCGCGGGCCGCCTCTACTACGAGGCCACCAAGGCCGGGCGTTTCGGTTCGCAGGGCGAGCGTGTGGATGTTCCGACGGGCGCGGCGATCTTTCCGAAGGAGATCATCAGACCGCCACGCCGCTGGGCACAGGATGCGTACAACATCACCCACTGGACCGAGATGCCCTCGGGCGGGCACTTCGCCGCATTGGAGGAGCCGGCGCTGCTCGTCGAGGACATCCGGTCGTTCTTCTCCTCGGTTCGCTAGAGATGCGCGAACTCGACGGGAAGGTTGCGGTCGTCACCGGCGCCGGGAGCGGTATCGGCCGCGGGCTGGCATGCCGCTTCGGTTCCGAGGGAATGCACGTCGTCCTGGCCGACATCGAGCAGGGCGCGCTCGATGAGACCGCTCGGCTCGTGCGCGAGGCAGCGCACAGCGCGGAAGTGGTCGCGGTTGCAAGCGACGTCGCGGACGCGAAGCAGGTCGAGGCCCTGGCGGTCAGCACCTACGAACGGTTCGGTGCCGCGCACGTCGTGTGCAACAACGCCGGCGTGTTCCAAGGCGGGTTGATCTGGCAGCGCTCCGACGCCGACTGGGAGTGGACGTTCGGGGTGAACGTCTACGGCATCATCCACGGCATCCGGTCGTTCGTCCCTCGCATGCTCGAGCAGGGGGACGAGGCACACATCATCAACACCGCGTCGATGGCCGGCCTCGTGACCGCCGGCTACTCGGGCCCGTACAACGCGTCGAAGTTCGCGGCGGTGGCGCTGTCCGAGTCGCTGGCGCACGACCTGCGCTCGGTGGGCGCGCCCATCGGTGTCTCCGTGTTGTGCCCGAGCGCGGTCGATACACGTATCGCGGACTCGACGCGCAACCGGTCCACTCCGGTCGCGAGTGAGGCCGACGCGCCCGACGCGCACTTCGTGGAGCAGGCGCTGCGCGATCTCACGTCGGGCGGTCTGGATCCTTCGGTGGTCGCGGGCATGGTGGTGGATGCGATCAAGGAGTCGCGGTTCTACATCTCCACGAGCGCCACGTATGACGACCAGATCAGGAGTCGATTCGAGGACATGCTCGCCCGTACCCTTCCTCGCATCGTGACATACGACTGACTGGGCGATCGAGGGTGCGGATGCAGTTGCGCCCTGGGCGGACGCCCGGGAGGGCGCAACAAAGGGAGCCATGGATATGACCGACGCGCCCTCGTTGCTCGACATCGCCGATCAGCTCGCGATACGCGACCTGCTCGCCGAGTTCACCGACGCGGTGAACCGGATGGCGCCTGCTGACGCGGGTGCGCTCTTCACCGCCGACGGGGAGTGGGTCGTCAGCGGGTGGGGATCTCACAGCGGGCAGCGCGAGATCGTCACGTTCCTCGCGGGCCTCCTCGAGCGCTGGGAGGTGTTTCTCCACATCGTCCACACCGGGCGGACCTGGCTCGAGGGCAACCGCGCCACCGGCCGCTGGTACATCAGCGAGTTCGGGAAATTGAAGGACGGTACCGAGGTGAAATTCGCGGGCGTGTACCACGACGACTACGTGCGTGTCGATGGACGCTGGCGCTTCGCGCGACGTCGTTACGACAGCATGTTCCGGCGCAGAGGAAGCGAGCTCGAGGTGAGCCCGTTCCCGTCGATCTGATCGATCCGGTCAGCGCGGTGCGCGGGGCATGCCCAGCCCAACCATCGAGATGATGTCGCGCTGGATCTCGTTGGTGCCGCCGCCGAAGGTCAGGATGAGCGTGCCCGCGTAACTGCGCTCCAGCCGGCCCCGGAGCGCGGCGCCGGGCGTCCCCCGCTTGAGGTAGCCGGCCGGGCCGAGCACCTCCAACAACAGTCGGTACGCCTCGAGGTACAGCTCGGTGCCGAACACCTTCGTCACCGACGCGTCGGCCGGGTTGATGGCGCCTGTGGTGAGGCCCCATGCGACCTTCCAGTTCATGAGCTTCAGGAACTCCACCTTCGCGGCGACGCGCGCGAGGTTCACTCGCACCCATTCCTGGTCGATCACACGCTCGCCGTTCGCGAGTGGCGTCTCCGAGGCCCAACGGCGGACGTCGTCGAGGTGCCGATAGACGATCCCCGAATTGCACAGCGCGACACGCTCGTGGTTGAGCTGGGTCGTGATGAGCTTCCAGCCCTCGTTCTCCTCGCCGACGCGCGCGGTCACCGGGACACGGACATCGTCGTAGAACGTGGCATTGGTGCGGGCACCGCCGACGATGTGGATCGGGCTGAGGGAGAAGCCGTCGGCCGACGTCGGCACGATCAGGATCGAGATGCCCTTGTGCTTCGGCGCATCGGGATCGGTGCGAACGGCGAGCCATACGTACTCGGACTGGTTCGCGAGGCTCGTGAAGATCTTCTGACCGTTGATGACGTACTCATCGCCGTCACGCACGGCCCTCGTCGTCAGGGCTGCGAGGTCCGTGCCTGCGCCGGGCTCCGAGTAGCCGATCGCGAACTGCACTTCGCCTCGGAGGATCTGAGGGAGGATCTCGTGCTTCTGCGCGTCGCTGCCGAAGCGCATCAGCGTCGGGCCGACGGTGTTGATCGTGAGCAGCGGCACGGGCGCCCCGGCTCTCGACGCTTCGTCGAAGAAGATGAGTTGCTCGATGGGTGAGCGGTCCTGGCCGCCGTACTCCTTCGGCCAACCGATACCGAGCCATCCGTCCGCGCCCATCTTGCGTGCGAGATCTCGACTGAGTGGGCCGCCCATCTCGTGACGGGCCATCTCCTCCTCGATCTCCGGCGTCATCATCGCGGCGAAGTAGTCGCGCAGCTCCGCGCGCAGCGCCTGCTGCTCGGAGGTGAGGTCCAGCTCCATGGGCGCGACAGTATCGGTGTTCGCGCGACCGCGCGTCAGGCCGGCGTGAAGCTCACCGGCATGCGCTTGATGCCGTGGATGAAGCTCGAGACGAGCATCGACGGTTCACCCGTCACCTCGATGTCCGGAAGGTGACGGAAGAGCTCCTCGAACATGACCTTGATCTCGCGCCGGGCCAAGTTGGCGCCGAGGCAGAAGTGCGGACCACCGCCGCCGAAGCCGAAGTGCTCGTTCGGTGAGCGGGTGACGTCGAAGCGATACGGCTCGGTGAACGCACGTTCGTCGCGGTTGGCCGAGTTGTAGAACATGACGACCTTGTCGCCGGCCTCGATCTGCTGGCCGCCGATCTCGACGTCGCGAACGGCGGTGCGGCGGAAGTTGATGACCGGTGTCGCCCACCGGACGATCTCCTCGACCGCGGTTGGCGCCACACCCTCGAAGTCGGACATCCATCGTGACCGTTCCTCGCGGTGGTTCGTCAGCTCCAACATCCCGTGGCTGATCGCGGTACGCGTGGTCTCGTTCCCTGCAACGACGAGCAGTACGAAGAACGACCCGAGCTCGCTCGGCTTCAGCCGTTCACCGTCGACCTCGGCGTGCATGAGGGCGGTGGTGATGTCGTCGCGCGGATTGCGGCGCCGGTCCTCGGCCAGATCGAGGCCGTACTGGTAGAGCTCGAAGCCGGCCGCCATCAGCTCCTCGAGGCTCGTGACGTACTCGGGGTCCCCGACACCGAGGATCACGTTCGTGAGCTCGAAGACCCGTTGTTCGTCGGCCGGCGGGATTCCCATCATGTCGCACACGATCTGCAGGGGCATCGGCGCGGCGATCTCGGCGACAAAGTCACACTCCCCCTTCGGCGCGACCGCATCGACGACGGTGCGCGCGCGGTCGCGCACATACCCCTCGAGCTTCCGGATCTGCATCGGTGTGAAGCCGCGGTTGACGATGAGCCGCAGCTTGGTGTGACGCGGCGCATCCATGTTGATCATCGACCCGAGGAATTCCGCGATCTCCGCCGGTATGTCGCCGATGTTCGTGCCCTTGCCGGAGATGAACGTCGCCGGGTCGCGGCTGACGCGCATCACGTCGTCGTATCGGGTGACCGCCCAGAAGCCCGGGCCGGGAGGGATGTCCTGAAATGCCAACTCGTCGTGGAACGAGACCGGGCGTTCGGCTCGGAGCTTGGCGAAGATGCCGTCGAGGTCCGGGCGTACCCAGGTCGCCAGGTCACCGAGCCGGATGTCGTCGACGTCGAGCTCTGTAGTAGGAGAGGTACCCACCGTCCCTCCTCGTCAGGTGTGGCGGCCGAAGCCGACCACCTAGTCTTGCGCAGCTCACTCACGAAGGGAATCCACACATGGCCAAGGTGTCGATGCTCGCGAGGCTCGTCGTGCACGACGGGAAGGGCGACGAGCTCATTTCCGCGTTCGAGGACCTCTTCCGCCAAGTCGAAGAGGAGCCGGGTACCGAGGTCTACGCAATGAACCGGTCGAGCAGCGACCCCAACGTGTTCTGGTTCTACGAGCTGTACACCGACGCCGACGCGCTGGGATCACACGCCGGGAGTGAGGCGATGAAGAAGGCGGGCGCCGTGTTCGGGCCGCTCATCGCCGAGAGCGAGCTGATCATGGGTCAGCCCGTGAAGGCGAAGGGCCTGAAGGTCTAGCGGCAGCGTCCCGCGGCGTGGTCGCGGCGATGGACGTCTCGCGGTACGTTTCGTTCTCCCGTCCCGAGTGGGCGGAGCTGCGCGCGGCGACGCCGCTGACGCTGGACGAGGACGACCTCGAGCGCATGCGCGGCATCAACGAGCGAGTGTCGCTCGACGAGGTCGTCGACGTGTACCTGCCCCTGTCGCGTCTGTTGAACCTGCAGGTGTCGGCGGCGCGAGGTCTCTCGCAGGCGGTCGACGTCTTCCTCGGCGTGCCGACCGTCAACCGCCCGTACGTCATCGGTATCGCCGGCAGCGTCGCGGTGGGGAAGAGCACGACGGCTCGCATCCTGCAGGCACTGCTCGCGCGCTGGCCGGATCACCCGCGCGTCGACCTGGTCACGACGGACGGCTTCCTGCATCCGAATCAGGTGCTCGAAGAGCGCGGGTTGATGAGCCGGAAGGGCTTCCCCGAGAGCTACGACCTCCGGCGGCTCGTGGAGTTCGTGGCCGATGTGAAAGCGGGCAAGCCGGAGGTGTCGGCTCCTGTGTACTCGCACGTCACCTACGACGTGCTCGACGACGAGACGCTCGTCGTCCGTCGGCCCGACATCCTCATCCTCGAAGGGCTCAATGTCCTGCAGACCGGCGACGTCACGCCCGCGCGACCGTCGCGGCCCGTCGTCTCCGACTACTTCGACTTCTCGATCTACGTCGACGCCGACGAGCGGGACATCGAGCAGTGGTACGTCGATCGATTCCTCACGCTGCGCGAGACCGCGTTCCGGGACGACGCCTCGTTCTTCCGGCACTTCGCCGCCTTGTCACACGACGAAGCGATCGACGTCGCCCGCGAGATCTGGGCCGAGATCAACGCCCTCAACCTCCGCGACAACATCGCTCCGACGCGCGAGCGCGCGCGGCTGATCCTGCACAAGGGGCGTGATCACTCGGTGGAGTGGGTTCGCCTCAGACGCCTGTAGTCAACGGAGTGTCTCGATCAACTCGAGCGTCGTTCCGTCGGGGTCGAGGAACAGCAGCGCCCTGAGCATGGGGATTCCGGGTCCCATCTCGAGTCGGGCTGCCGGCGTCACACATGGCACGCCCCGCGCGCGCAGCACCTCGTAGTCGGCGTCGATGTCGTCGGTCATGAGGGCCATTCGGTACATGCCGAGGTGGTTCGCCTCGGGGTACGGCGCCGGCAGGTTCGTCGCCGTGCGCCACTCGACGAGCTCGACCGCAAACCCGCCGGCGCGGTCGCGAAGGCGCGCTGCGGTGCCGCGCGCGGCGCCCGCGACGGCGACGCGACCGGGACCGGCCTCCTCGGGCTCGAAACCGACGACCTCGGTGTAGAACGCGAGCGACCGTCGCAGGTCGGAGCAGCCGATCACAACCCCCACCACGCCCGCTTGCTCACCGGGATCCAGCTGCACGAGTGTTCCGTCGGGGTCGGTGACGACCGTGCTCGCCTCGACGCCGGGTGACGTGACGAGCAGACGGCTGAACCCCAACGCCACGGTGCTCTCGTGCGGCCGGCCCGTCGGCGGCGGGACCTTCCATTCGAGCAGGTCGATCACCGGACCCGTCCCGCCCTGCCATCCCGTCATCATGAACGCGTCCCACTGTGCGACCTCGAGCCCGAACGCGTCGCCGGGTTGCGGCGCCGCAGGGCGCGTGCGCGCGGAGGGCGTCAGGCCCGTCTGCTCGCGGTAGAACGCGACCGAACGGTCGAGGTCGGAGCAGTTGACGTTGACGTGGAACACGCGACTCGCGGCGATCGTCATCGGTCGACGGTATCGTCTCGCCCGTGGACTCGTCCGACGC
>CAZJSY010000192.1:995-6433 GCA_964548555.1 uncultured Burkholderiales bacterium | reverse complement strand
GTGCGATCGCGATGCATCTCACCGACGAGGCGCAGATCCTCACCGCTGCGCGCGGGCGGCGGCGCAGCGAGAAGGTCACCACACGCACGCTGGTGTTCGCTCCGGTCGAGTCGGGAGCGCTGCTCGTTGCCGCGGCATCGCGGCGAAGCGCTCAGCGCGAGATCACATAGACGACGCGCGGACATTCAGCGCGCGAGGCCGCCACCGACGACGATGTCGCCCTCGTAGAGTGCGACGACCTGACCCGGAGCGACCCGCGGCTGCCGTTCCTCGAACCAGACCGTCCGACCGACGAGTCGCCCCGTGACCGGCTCGCCGTGCGCACGCACCTGGACGTCGAGGAGGTCACCGTCGCCGTGGAGCGCCGAGTGGAGCACGAGCTCGTCGAGATCGACGTGGTCGCGCAACAGCTCGTCGCGCGTGCCGATCGTCACCGTCGCGGTGGGCGCGTCGACGTCGACCACATAGCGGCGATCGCCCGCCGCGACCCCGAGACCACGACGCTGCCCGACGGTGAACAAGCCCACACCACCGTGGGAACCGACCGTGTTGCCCCCGACGTCGCGGATTGCTCCGGGCACCATGGCCGCACGGTCAGCGAGGAAACGCTCACGCCCGTCACGCGCGATGAAGCAGACGTCCATGCTCTCCGGCTTGTCGGCGGTTCGCAGCCCGAGGCGCCGCGCGTGCTCGCGCACCGCGCGCTTGTCGAGCTCGCCGACCGGCAGCACCACGCGCTCGAGCTCGCCCGGCCTGAGCATGTACAGCACGTACGACTGATCCTTCGCTTGGTCGGCGCCTCGCGCCACACGGGGCCCGTCGGACGTCGTGACGACGCGTGCGTGATGACCGGTTGCGACGGTGTCGAAACCCATCGCCAGTGCGCGCTCGAGCAACACACCGAACTTGACGTGCCGGTTGCATTCGACGCACGGGTTGGGGGTGCGGCCGGCGACGTACGCGTCCACATAGGGCGAAACCACGTCGCGGTCGAACTCGTCGGTGAGGTTGAGCACATAGTGCGGGACGTCGAGCTGTGCCGCGACACGCCGCGCGTCCTCGACGTCGCGCACACTGCAACAGCCGGAGTCGGAGGGACCGCCCCACAGCTTCAGCGTCATGCCCACGACGTCGTGACCGCCTTCGCACAACAGCGCGGCCGCAACCGACGAGTCGACGCCTCCGCTCATCGCGACCAGGACCCGGCTCACGTGTGTCCCTGCCGTGCCGTGACACGCCGGACCGCCTCGGGGATCGCGTGCAACGCGCTGTCGACGTCGTGATCGGTCGACGACCAACCCAACGTGAGGCGCAGCGACGCGCGCGCTTCAGGTTGTGACAAGCCCATCGCGAGAAGCACGTGCGACGGCTCGATTGCACCCGACGAACATGAGGAACCGGCCGACGCGCACACCCCCAGGGTGTCGAGCACGATGAGCAGGGTCTGGGCGTCGACGCCCGGAAACCCGATGTTGAGATTGCCCGCGACCGTGCGGGTCCCGTCGCCGTTGCGCCATGCGCCCGGGCAAGCCTCCACCAGACCCCGCTCGAGCCGATCGCGCAGCTTCGACACGCGGGCCACTTCGTCCGGGCGCGCGGCGGTTGCTTCGTGCAATGCCGCCGCGAAGCCCACGGCACCCGCGACGTCCACCGTGCCCGACCGCAGCCCACGCTCCTGGCCACCGCCGTCGGCCTCGGCGCGCATCGGTATGCCCGTCCGCACGACCACCGCACCGTTGCCCTTGGGGCCACCGAGCTTGTGCGCCGAGACCGACACGAGGTCGGCGGGTGCGGCGAACGTCGCGACGTCGAGCCACGGTGCCGCCTGCACCGCGTCGGTGTGCAGCACCGCGCCGGGAGCGCGCTCCCGCACCACCTCCGCGACCGCGGCCAACGGCTGCATGGTTCCGACCTCGTTGTTGACCGACATCACCGAGACGACGGCGACGTACTCGTCGAGCGCGTCGCACAAGGCGTCGAGATCGACGATGCCGGCGCGGTGGACGGGTACGTGCGTCACCCGGAAGCCGTCGCCGGCGAGCCTCGCGGCCGACGAGAGGACGGCCTTGTGCTCGAACGCGGTGACGATCACACGGTCGCGTTCGGGGTCGGCGTCGCGGGCGGCGCGGGCCGCACCTTTGAGCGCGAGCCCGTCGGCCTCGGTCCCTCCGCTCGTGAGCACGATCTCGTCGGGAGCGGCCCCGAGATCGGCTGCGATCTTCTCGCGCGCAGCTTCCAGGGCGGTCTTCGCGACGCGGGCGATGCCGTGCGCCCCCGACGGGTTGCCGTAGACCTCGGTGAGGATCGGCAGCATCGCCTCGACGGCCGAGCGACGAGGCGGCGCGGTGGCCGCGTGGTCCAGATAGACGAGATCGCGCGGGCGCGAGGAAGACATCGCGCCGAGTGTAGGAGGGGTGAGGCAAAACCCCGAAGAGGTCGCCCCACCCCTCCCGGCCGTGCTACAGACCAGCGGTCGAGAACCCACCGAGATACGCGAGAACCCGGCTGTTCAGGTAACCGTCCCAGTAGGAGCTGAGCGCGTCGAGCTTCTGGCTCGCGTCGCCCTCCCGTTGGATGGAGCCGATCTGGTTGTCGGCGACGGCGATGGTCGGGTTCACCTGCTTACTGCGCAGCACCCCGACGTTGGCCGCCAATTGACGCTGTGCGAGATCGATCGCGGCCGAGAACGCCTGGGCGTTCGCGATGTCCTTCACATCGAGGGTCTTCGGATCGACGTCACCCAAGGAGTAGTACTTCGCGAGCAACCCGGCGCTGCGGTTGTAGAGGGAGACCGCCCCACCGAGCTCGGCGTAGTCACTCGACGCGTTGACGCCGAAGTACTGCTGGAGGTTGCTCATCACCTCCAGTCCTGTCGTGGCCAACGCGTACTCGGTGTCCTTGCCCGAGAAGTTCGCCTTTGCCGCGGCTGCACTGACGTTCGCGTCGTTGGCGGCCGGCTCGATCACGAGCGTCTCGAACGCGTTCAGGTTGGCCTCGGCCGCGCGACGGAAGAACTCCGCCACACCCGGAAGGTCCACCTTGGCCCCGAGCCTCGCACCACCGAGCCCGCGACCGACGTCGAGCACGTCACGGGACGCGTCGGCGAAGGTGCCCGCCAGCTCGTAGTAGACGGCGCCGACCGTGTACTGCTGGAGCGCCTCGTCGTTGTTCGCGGCCTTGGCGTTGAACTGCTCCTCGCCGAACGACGAGAGGCTCACCGCGTCGATCACGTTGCCGTAGGCGCCGATCAACGCGGCTGCGTCACTGACCGACGCGGGTTGGAACGTGTTGAACTCGTCGACGATGGACTTCACCTGGTCCTTCACCGACGCGCTGCCCTTGACCTTCGCGAGGAAGGCGTCGGCGCCCTGCGTCAGGTAGATCTGCAACGCCTGGCCGGTCTGGACGGCCGCGTTCGCGAGGCCCGCGGCCTCGACGGCCTTCTGGAACGCTCCAGCCTGCAGCCCCTCGTCCCTCAGCTTGACCGCTTCCTGCTGCGCCTTGTCGGCGTCGTTCGCGAGGCTCTGGAGACTCTGCTGCATCGACGCGTCGAGGCTGTTGAAGTTGCCGGCCGAGGCCTTGAACTTGGCGAGCCACGCCTCGGTCTTGGCCTTCAACTTGTCGTAGGCCTGGCCGTCGAGCGACACGTCGGTCGCGGGCGCGGGCCGCGGGAGGTCCTTACCCGTGAAGGCCTTGTACGCCTCGTAGATGTCGCGAACCTCGGTTACCTCGACACCCTTGGTGCGCCCTTCGGCGACGACGTCGACCAACTCCCCGGAGTCGTCCTTGCTGTTGCGTTGACCGATCGGGATCAGCATCCGCTTCTTGTGGGCGGCGAGGACACCGTCGACCTTGTAGGGGATGCCGCCGACGGGACCGATCGTGCCGTCGGGGTTGATCGTGCCCGTCATCGTGATGTCGGGCAGGAGCTTGTCGCCCCGCATGAGTGACAGGGTCGCGACCGTCATGAGACCGCCGGCGCTCGGGCCGTCGATCTTCCCCGTCACGTCGAAGTCGACCTCACGGTTGCGAAGCTCCGCGCCGGTCAAGAGTGTCGCGACCGTCACGGCTCCCCAGCCGGCAGCACGCCACTGGTTCCCCGTACCGGCGACTTCGTCCTCGGTGAAGCCGACCCGCAGCTTCTGGTCGCTCGAGGTCGCGATCCGCACGGTGACCGGGTTCGTTCCGCCGGTGGACTTGCCGTCGGATCCGGTCGCAACGAACAGAGGATTCACCGAGACCGACCCCGTGCGAGTGGTCGTCCCGGCGGTGGTGGTCTGCGACTTGCCGCTGCTTCCGCCGCCGCCGCATGCCGTTCCCGCAATGGCCAGCGTCGTCACCACCACGACCGCCAACCTGCGCCGCTTTCCTTGCATTGCCTCCGCTTTTCTGTCGGGTTTCTGAGCATTCCCTGAACGGGAACGGCAGAGAATAACCGCAGAAATGGGGGGTTCCTGACCATTCGCGCGGTACGCGTCACCGAACTCCGGACGTGCGCGCCGCGCGCGGACGCCTGCGCCCCGTGACGGGCCGGCGGAGCAACGGCGCGACGGGCATAACTGTCACACCCCCCGCTCATACTCCAACCATGAGCACGCAACTTCGACTCCTCGAGGGCGGCGGGTCGGGCCGTCGCCGCCTCGACGACCACACCCGCACCGTTGGGCGCAAGGGTGTCGCGGCAGCGCGCCGCGCCCTCCTCGACGCTCGACCGCCCGAGCCCGTGAAGCCGTTGCGCCGTGCCGGTTGAGCCCTGTCCCCCCGGCGGGAGTCAGCGGCTGGGCTGGTACACGCCGAACTCGTCGCGCAGCACGTTGCTCACCTCGCCGAGGGTCGCGTACCGAGCGAGCGCTTCACGCATGGGCACGAGCAGGTTCTGCGTGCCCCGCGCCGCCGCGCGCACGTCCTCGAGCGCGGCCTTCACCGCGGCATCGTCACGACGCGCCCGCACCGCCTGCACCGCCGCGGCCTGCCGCCGCTCCAGCTCGGGGTCGAGCGGGAACACCTCGGTCGGCTCCACCTGCGGGTCGTCGTACTTGTTGAGGCCCACGATGATCTTGCGCCCCTCGTCGACGTTCTTGGCCCACTCGAACGCGGCCTGCTCGATCTCGTCCTGCATGTAGCCCGCTTCGATCGCGGCGACCGCGCCCCCCATCCCGTCGATGCGCTCGATGTAACGCCAAGCCGCCGCCTCCACCTCGTCGGTGAGCGACTCGACGAAGTACGACCCGGCCAACGGATCCACCGTGTCGGTGACGCCCGACTCGTTGGCGATGATCTGCTGCGTCCGCAAGGCGATCTTCGCCGCCTTCTCGGTGGGAAGGCCGAGCGCCTCGTCGAAGCCGTTGGTGTGCAACGACTGCGTGCCGCCCAACACCGCCGCCACGCAGCCGTTTGCGGTCAATTCGACAACGATCGCGCCCGGACAAGCGATTCTG
>CAZJSY010000192.1:0-985 GCA_964548555.1 uncultured Burkholderiales bacterium | reverse complement strand
ACGACTGCGTGCCACCCAACACCGCCGCCATCGCCTGCAGCGCGACGCGCACGACGTTGTTCTCGGGCTGTTGCGCGGTGAGCGTGGAACCGCCGGTCTGGGTGTGGAAGCGCAGCAGCTTCGAGCGTTCGTCCTTCGCGCCGAAGCGTTCGCTCATGATGCGGTACCACATGCGCCGCGACGCCCGGAACTTCGCGACCTCTTCGAAGAAGTTGTTGTGCCCGTTCCAGAAGAAGGACAGACGCGGTGCGAACTCGTCGACGTCGAGGCCCGCGTCGATCGCGGCCTGCACGTAGGCGATCGCGTTCGACAGCGTGAACGCGATCTCCTGTACCGCCGTGGAGCCGGCCTCGCGGATGTGGTACCCGGAGATCGAGATGGTGTTCCACTTCGGGATCCGCTCTCGGCAGTACGCGAACAGGTCGGTGATGATCCGCATCGACTGACGGGGCGGGTAGATGTACGTGCCCCGCGCGACGTACTCCTTCAGCAGGTCGTTCTGCACGGTTCCGCCGATCGCGGTCGACGGCACGCCCTGCTTCTCGGCCACGAGCTCGTAGAGCAGCAGGAGGATCGCGGCGGTCGCGTTGATCGTCATCGACGTGGTGACCCGATCGAGGGGCAGACCCGCGAGGAGGATCTCCATGTCCTCCAGCGAGTCGATCGCCACACCGACCTTGCCCACCTCGCCCTCGGCACGGGGGTGGTCGGAGTCGTAACCCATCTGGGTCGGCAGGTCGAAGGCGCACGAGAGGCCGGTCTGGCCGTGGTTCAGGAGATAGTGGAACCGCTCGTTGGTCTCCTTGGCCGTGCCGAAGCCGGAGTACTGGCGCATCGTCCAGGGCCGCGACCGGTACATCGTCGGGTAGACGCCCCGCGTGTACGGCGGCTTCCCCGGATCGCCGAGCGCGGCGGCCGGGTCGAAGCCCTCGAGGTCGGAGGCGGTATAGACCGTCTTGACCTCGATGCCCGAGTCGGTGTGCCG
>CAZJSY010000191.1:2919-6445 GCA_964548555.1 uncultured Burkholderiales bacterium | reverse complement strand
GCTCGGCTTCGACGAGGTGTGGATCGGGGAGCACCATTCGGCGGGTTACGAGATCATCGCGTCGCCCGAGGTCTTCATCGCGACGGCGGCGGAACGCACGCGCCACATCAAGCTGGGCACCGGCGTCAACTCACTGCCGTACCACCATCCGTTGCTCCTCGCCGACCGCATGGTGCTCCTCGACCACCTCACCCGCGGCCGCGCGATGCTGGGCTGCGGACCCGGTCAGCTGACGTCCGACGCGCACATGCTCGGCATTCCTGCCGAAGCGCAACGGCCGCGGATGCACGAAGCGCTCGAAGCGATCATGGCGCTGCTGCGCGGCGAGATCGTGACCATGGAGACCGACTGGTTCACCTTGCGCGACGCGCGCCTGCAACTGCGTCCTTACAGCGACCCGTGCTTCGACATCGCGGTCGCGGCGTCGATCTCTCCGACCGGGGCGGTCGCAGCCGGCCGCCACGGTGTCGGGCTCCTGTCGATCGCTGCGACCACAGCGCAAGGCTTCGACGCGCTGGGCACGCATTGGAGCGCGTGGGCCGAGACCGCGGCCGAGCACGGGCACGAGGCCGATCGCTCGAAGTGGCGACTCGTCGGACCGATGCACCTCGCCGAGACGCGCCAGCAGGCCCGCACGGAGGTCGAGTACGGCATCGTGCAGTTCTCGAAGTACTTCACGCACGTGTTGCCGGCCGGACCGGTGCGCGGCGACACCGCGGCCGAGATCATCGACAACGTCGACGCGGACGGGTTCGCGGTCATCGGGACGCCCGAGGACGCGATCGCCAAGATCGAATCGTTGGTGGAACAGAGCGGCGGCTTCGGGACGTTCCTGTTCTTCGGTCACGAATGGGCGAACCGCGAAGCCACGAAGCGCAGCTTCGAGCTCTTCGCGCAGTACGTCATGCCGCACTTCCAGGACCAGCTCGCCGCGCCCGCGGCATCGTGCGACTGGGTCACGGGAAGCGGCAGCTACTTCGTCAACCAGGCTGCGACGTCGATCATGAAGGCGATCCAGGACCACGCCGAGGAGCGAGCGAGCCGGGAGGCGGGTGGAAGCGGGGGCATGAGCAGCCCGGCACCGCAGGTGCCGGGAGCGGAAGACGACGAGAAGGCGGCGAAGCAGGCGCCGGTGACCTGACGGTCGCCCGCGTTACACGTTCACGGGTGACGCGTGGTGCACGACCATGCGCCAACGCCCTTCGGTGCGGGCATAGACGTTGATCGCAGCGACACGGGCCTCGGCGAGCTCCTGTTGCGGGACGGCACCGCCGCCTTCGACCGCCTGCAGGATGTTCTCCTCCAGCACGACCCACGCCATGTCACCCACCACGTCGACGCGTTCCTCGGTGAGGAAGAACTGGATGTAGGGCGTGTTGCGGAAGATGGCATCCCACGATCCCGCGACCTTCGCCCAACCGTGCAAGGTGGGCCAGCCGGGGTGTGTCACGGTCGCGCGCTCGGTCCGTTCCCATACCTCGGCCATCGCGTCGAGATCACGCGCTTCGAACGCCGCGTAGTACGCCGCATTGGCGGCCACGACCGCTTCGTGCTCGTTTCCCACCCCGTCATCGTCGCGCGCCATGATCGGCGGCCGTGCCGCCCGTGAGATCCGAGACCTTCCGCTCCGAAGACGTCGAGCTTGCCGTCCACCACTGGGGTGGCCTCGACGGGTCGCCGGTGCTGCTCGCACACCCCACCGGCTTTCACGGCGTGGTGTGGGCTCCGGTCGCCGAACGCCTCGTCTCGCGGGGCTACCGGGTGTGGTCGTTCGACTTCCGCGGCCACGGCGACAGCGGACGCTCACCCGACGGCTATCACTGGCAGGGGTTTGCGCGAGATGTCGGCGAAGTGACGCGCCATCTCGGGCTCTCCGGCGATCCCCGACTTCTCGCAGCGGGCCATTCGAAGGGCGGCGCCGCGCTGCTCCTGGACGAGGCCGACCACCCCGGCCGGTACGCCCGCCTCTGGTGTTACGAGCCGATCATGTTCCGCGTCACCGACCCCCGCCCGGACGACGACAATCCGTTGAGCCGCAGTGCCCGCCGGCGGCGCCCGATCTGGCCGACGAAGGAAGAGGCGGCGCAGAATTTCGGGTCGAAGCCTCCGCTCGACGTGCTCGACCCGGACGCGCTGCACGCGTACGTCGAACACGGTTTGCGACCGACCGACGACGGCGGCTTCGAGCTGAAGTGCCGGCCGGACGACGAAGCACAGATCTACGCGATGGGCTTCACCAACGGTGTCTTCGACCGCCTCGGCGACGTGCATGCGCCGACGCTCGTCGCCTGCGGTGAGCACACCGACGCGATCACGCCCGCGTTCGCGCGTCGCATCGCCGACGCGTTGCCGAACGCATCGCTCGAGGTGTTCGCCGGTCTCGGCCACTTCGGACCGATCGAGGACCCGGCGCGCGTCGTCGACTCCATCGTCGAGTTCGAGACACGCACGCGAACGTGATCAACCCGCCTGGCGGAACCCGTCGAGAACCTTCGCCCAGCGATCCGGATCGGACCGGTACGGCGCATAGAAGCTGAGCCGGTCCACCACGTCGCCGTACCGCTCCAGCATGCGGCCCGGTACATCTTCGGGCTCCGCGACCACGGCGAACGCGTCGAGAATGTCGTCGGTGATGAGCTCCCCCATCTTCACCCACTCACCCTGCTTCGACAGTGTGTTGAGCTCGGTCTGCAGATCACCCCAACCGTGGAGCTCGAGCACCGGGCGGTACGCGGGCGTCGAGCCGTAGAACGCGATCTGCTGCTTGGTGCCCTGCTTCGCCCGTTCGAATTCCTGTTCGTCGTTGCCCGTGACGATGAAGAACGGTCCGGACACCTCGAAGCTGTCGCGTCGACGTCCGGAGCGGGCGAAGCCGCGCTCGAGCGCGGGCAACGTCACTTCGCGGACATAGCGCTCGGTGGTGAACGCGTGGACGATGATGCCGTCGGCAACCTCGCCGGCCACCTCGGTCATCCGCTCACCCACCGCGGCGAGGAACACCTTCGGATCGCCGTGCGGGTTCGGACCGGGATTGAAGAACGGCGTCATGAGCGTGTGCCGGTAGAACTCGCCCCGGAAGTCGAGCTTCTCGCCGCCGTTCCACGACGACCAGATCGCGCGCATCGCCAGGATGAGCTCGCGCATGCGGGCGGCCGGATGCGACCACGGCATCGAGAACCGCTTCTCGATGTGGGCCTTGATCTGGCTCCCGAGCCCGATGATCGCCCGGCCCTCCGAGTACGCCTGGAGGTCGTAGGCGACATTGGCCAGCGTCATGGGGTTGCGTGCGAACGCGACCGCGATGCCGGTGCCGACCTCGAGCCGTTGCGTGTGCTCGGCGGCGAGCAGCAACGGGAGAAACGGGTCGTGACTCGTCTCCGCCGAGAATGCACCCGAGTACCCGAGGTCCTCCAACTCGCTTGCTACACCCGGCACCGAGCGCAGGTCGTTCCCCGGCAACCCACCGTCGATCTTCATGGCTCCCTCAGCTCCGCCGTCCCGGGCGTCCGCCCACGGCTTCACTTCG
>CAZJSY010000191.1:0-2819 GCA_964548555.1 uncultured Burkholderiales bacterium | reverse complement strand
CTTCATGGCTCCCTCAGCTCCGCCGTCCCGGGCGTCCGCCCACGGCTTCACTTCGTCCGCACGCCTTCACGAGGGCGAAGCTACCCGTTCGCATGCGACGCGTGATCGTGGCCGTCGATTGGGGCTTGACTCTCCCCTTGGGGGAGACCGGAGGATGGCCCCATGTCGTACGAGTCATTCCTCCGGATCGGTGCGTTCTCGCGAGCCTCGTCGCTGTCGGTGAAGGCCCTCCGGGCGTATCACGAAACAGGACTGCTCGTCCCGGCGGCAATCGACCCGCAAACCGGCTACCGGTCGTACTCCGTCGCACAGTTGACCGACGCGACCATCATCCGGCAGCTCCGCGAGCTCGACATGCCCTTGGACGCGATCCGCGCGGTCCTCGACGCCCGCGATCCAGCGGTCACGACCAAGGTTCTGTCCGAGCACGGATCCGCGCTCGAGGAACGGCTTGCCGCGACGCAACGCGCCATCGACCAGCTGTACGTCGCGCTGGACTCGCCCGCTGCTCACACGCCCGTCCATGTGCGCTCGGAGCCTTCCGTGACGGTTCTCGCATGTTCCGGCACGGTGAGCGAGTGGGAGTGGCTGCCCTTCCTCGACCACGCCCGTTCGAGTCTCATGGCGGCAGTAGCCGACAGCGACGCGGTCGTCGAAGGCGCGTTCGGGGCGCTCTACCCGACGTTGCTCGAAGACGACGCGCAAGACGTCGTGGCGTACATGCCTGTACGCGACGCGTCCGTACTGACCACACAGTCACGGGCGACCGGCGTCAGAGTGGACGTGCTGCCTGCAGTCGATGTGGCCGTGCTGGTCCATGTCGGTGCGTACGACACCATTTCCGACACGTACACCAAGCTCGGTGCGTGGGTGGGCGTGAACGCCGATCCCGCCGAGCAACCCGTGCGGGAGTCTTACCTCATCGGGCGGCACGACCACGACGATCCGGCAAGCTTCCGCACCGAGATCTTGTGGCCCGTGCGCACGGCACGAGATACCGCCTGACGACTGCAACGGCCGAGCAGCGAGTGTCACTGGAGGACGACCGACATGGCATCGGTGATCAAGAGCATCTCGATCGACGCGTCACCCGACGATGTGTGGGACGCGCTGCGCGACTTCGGTGCGGTCCATGAGCGCCTTGCGCCAGGCTTCGTCACAGAGTCGCAGCTCGACGGCGACGACGTGAGGGTCATCACGTTCTTCAACGGCGCGGTGGCACGCGAGCGACTCGTCGGCATCGACGAGCGATCGCGCAGACTCGCGTACTCGGTCGTGGCAAGCCCGCTCGGGCTCACACATCACAACGCCGCAGCACAGGTCATCGATGGCGATGGAGGAGGAACGCGCTTTCTGTGGAGCGCCGACGTGCTCCCCGACAGCGCGGGCAGCCGGGTCGCGGAACTCATGGATCTTGGCATCGACGCGATCAAGAAGGCATTCGAATCGCCCCGGTGACCGGCCCTCCGCTGGAGCATGCGCCGAGCCTCATCGATTCCTCATCGATCGATCAGCCGTCGCTCGCGTGATCTTCACGCGGAACCTCGACAGCATCGTGGACGGCGCGCGTGGTGGGGGTGGACAGCCGGAACGCGACGAAACGGCCGGTGACCGGCAGGACACCGCGCAACGCAGCACAGCTGACCAACGTTCACTGCGCGACGCCCCGACCTGCACAGACGTCCGGTGTGCCGGAACGGGCCGGACGGGTGGCGTACCGTAGAGAGATCACGTTCGACCGGCATTCGACCGGCATCGAGTGCCGATCATCCGAACAAGGCGGGTGGCCCTGTGGGATGGAACTGGCGAAGCCGTTCGCGAGCTCGTCTGCTCGAGGCAATGCAGGAAGAGCTCGCACGTGCGCGTTCCGAGATGGAAGCGTCGCTCGCCGATGCCGTCGCGGTCGTCGAGGGACGCGTGCACAAAGACCTCGAACAACGTGCACAGAGCACGACGGAGCTTGCGCAACGGGTCGACCGTGCATGTGCATCGATCGACTCGCACGAGCTCGAGCTGCTACGCGCGCTGACCCGCGTGGCCGACGCCTGCGACACCATCGCGCTGCGAGTCGAGATGGACGGCCAGGACCGCAAGGCGTTGATCGCCGCGCTCGAGAACATCGCTGCGTCCCTGAACGGGAACGAGCAGGCGGCACTCGACGCGCGCGCCCGCGACCGCGTGACGGGCGGGACCATCGACGGCGCACACTCGACCCTCGACCTCACGAGCGAGGAGCTCGAGGCGCCGTCCGGCGGCTTCCCGTGGCGTCCGGGGCGCCGCTGACGCCGGTCCGCGGCGCGCCGGCCGGCATCCGCATTCCTGTCACACCCCGGCGGTAACCTCCGAAACATGGGCGTGGCGCTGCCGGGTTCGCTGTCGCCGAGCTCGTTCTCGGCGTTCAAGGACTGTCCCCTCGCGTTCAAGCTCTCCTACATCGACCGGCTCCCCGAGCCGCCCTCGGCTGCGGCGAGCAAGGGCACGCTGGTCCACCGGGCGCTCGAGCTGCTGATGTGCCGGCCCCCGGCCGAACGATCGCTCGACGCCGCCCTGGCCGACCTCGAGCAGGCTCGGGCGGAGTTGGCCGAACACCCGGAGTTCGCCGGGCTCGGTCTCGACCCCGACGAGCTCGACCGCTTCCACGCCGACGCTGCACGCCTCGTCGGGCGTTACTTCGAGCTCGAGGACCCCACCGGTGTGCGTCCGATCGGCCTCGAGCTGAAGCTCACGGCACGGGTCGGAAAGGTCACCCTTCGGGGCATCATCGACCGGCTGGAGATCGCCGACGACGGCGAATGGGTGATCACCGACTACAAGACCGG
>CAZJSY010000190.1:0-6446 GCA_964548555.1 uncultured Burkholderiales bacterium | reverse complement strand
TCGTCGGCGAGCTTGGCGACGTACTGCAGCTTCTCCTCGTTCGAGATCGGCAGCGTCCCGTTCGAGACCTCCACGTAACGGCAGCCATGGCCACGACACCACGCCGCGAACTCGTCGAAGCGGTCCTGTGCGAGGTACTTCTCGAAGAGCGTGCCGCCGAAGAAGAAGTGGATGCCCGCACGCTCCAAGCTCGCGATCTTCCGGTCGAGCATCGGGCTCACCACCGAGGTTCCCCATCCGAACTTCACCAGATCGATGAGGCCGCCGTAGCTTGCGAGGACGTCGTCGAAGAGCGCGGCGGGTAGGCCGTTGTCGATGACCATCGTGACACCCCGGTTGCGGGGCTTCAGCGCGCGGACGGGGAGATCGAGGGTGCTTCTCATCGCACACCTTCCAGGCTCGGAGCGATCGGGACAGGTTGGAGGGGACGCGCCGGCGTGATCGGCACCGGCGCACGCGGCTTCGCCGGCGCCGGTAGGTCGCGGCGGCGACCTGTGAGCGCGACGCTGAGCCGCGTGCGGCGGAGAGCGACGACGATCACCCCGGTCACGAGATAGACGAGCGGGACGGCGACGAGGAGCTCGCCGACGAGCGTCGCGACCTGCGCGCTCGTGCCATGCACGGGAAACACACGCGGCACGAGCGCCAGCGCGCCTTGCAACACGAGGGGATGGGCGAGGTACACGCCGAACGACGCGTCGGACCCTGCGGCCACGACGCGTCCCAGCCGTCGTTGCGGACGGTCGGCCCATGCCAGACCCCACGCGAACAGGCCGAGCACCACGGCGAAGCTCTCGACGACGACGACCGGTTGGAACACCTCGCCCGCCTGCAGCGGGGCCATGCCCAAGACGACGTGGTCGAACGTGAAGCTGACGAGCCCCAGCATCACCGCGCCTACGACGATCGGGCCGACGAGGTGACGGTGCCGCCGAACCCACACGGTCAACGACTCGAGATGCAGCGCGGCGACGGCGCCCGTCAGGATGTAGAGCTGGTAGCTCGGGAGCAGGATCGTCGCGTTGCGATCCCACGCGCCGAAGACGCCCCGAGCAAATCCGTAGTGGGTGCTGAACGTCAACGCGAGCTGCAACAGCACGCTCGCCCCGAGCAACACACCCAGATGCCGGCGCGCCGTGCGGAGGAGTGCGAGCAGGGCCGGGAAGACGAGGTACAGCTGCATCGTCACGAGCAGGAAGTAGAGGTGATAGCGCGTCGCCCCGGTGAGGACGTCGTGCACGAACACGTGCATCGCCGTGCCGGCGGGCGACAGCGGTGTGTGGTCGGCGAAGAAGTAGACGACCGTCCACACCAGATAGGGCGTCGCGACGAGCCAGTAGCGCTTCGCCCAGAAGCGCCGGAGCGACCACGACTGCCTCCGCCCGTACGCGTACGTGAGCACGAACGCCGACAACAGGAAGAAGACCTCGCGGTTCACGTGCAGCACGGTCATGAGCGCTCCGGCGAACACGTGCGTCGGAGCCGTCGTGAGCGCGACCACGTGCACCGAGATCACGCCTGCAACGGTGCAGACCCGAACCAGGTCCACAGCGTGCAGATGCGGCCGCGTGTCGTCGCCCCGGTCGTCGGCCCTGCTCTCGGCGGTCACGACGCCCCGATCACGTTGCGCCCGCTGTGGCTTCGCGTCGCAGCCGAGCGCGCAGCTCCGGTCGCCGCACCTTGCCCGTCGCTCCGACCGGGAACCGGTCGATGACCTCGAAGCGGTCGGGCCGCTTGGGGCGGGTCAGACGTTGCCGGCAGATCGCCGCGAGCTCGTCGGCGACGCCCGCGCCGCTCGCTCCGTCGTGCACGACGACGAATGCGACCGGCCGCTCACCGAGGACCGCGTCGGGTTCGCCGACGACGGCCGCCGACGCGACCGCGGGATGACGTTGGAGCACTTCCTCGATCTCGCGCGGATGGACCTTCTCGCCGCCCCGATTGATGACGTCGTCGGATCGCCCGGCAAGGAACACGTATCCATCGCGATCGCGCATGCCGACGTCGCCGGTGGCGAGCCATCCCTGGTGGAGTTCGATCGGGCTGCGACGCGGCGGCGGACCGGGAAGGAGGTGCTCCGACGCGACGTTCGGTCCTCGGATCTCGACCGCACCGGTCACGCCGGCGGGAACCGGCCGGCCGTCGGGACCGACGACCCGGAGCCCGATACCGACGGGCACTCCGACCGAGCCGGGCCGTCGCGCGCACGGGTCGAGCGGGTTGGCCGTGATCTGTCCGGCGGCCTCCGTCATGCCATACGTCTCGAGGATCCCGATGCCGAAGCGAGCCTCGAAGGCTTCGCGCGTGGCGTCGGGAAGGGGAGCGGATGCCGAGCGCACGAACCGCACCTCGCGACCTCGTTCGGTCGGGGAAGGGTCGTCGGACGCGAGGACGGCGAGGATCGCGGGGACCGCGTTGAGCCACGTCGGGCGGAAGCGATCCACGACGTCCCAGTAGTCGCGCCGATGGAAGCGGTCGTCGAGCACGAGCGACGCCCCGGTCTGCAGCGTCGCGAGCACGCCGATCACCTGCGCGTTGACGTGGAACAGCGGCAACGGCGAGAAGCCTCGGTCGTGCCGGCCGATTCGATGGTGCGCGCTGACGCGGGCGGCCGCGCCGAGCAGCTTGCGCTCGGGAAGGACGACCCCCTTCGGGACGCCGGTGGTGCCCGACGTACACAGCACCACTCCCGGGGGCGTGCTGTATGCCACCGACCACGAGGGCAGCGGACCGATTCGCCGAGGTCGCGGCGTGTCGAGCGTCCACAGCGCGTGCACCGCAGCGCGCCGCGCCGCCTCCGCTCCCGCGCCGCAGTCGGTCAGCACCGTCACCGCGCCCAGATCGGCCAACCGGTTCGCAACTTCGTCGGCGCCGCCGCGTGGGTCGAGGGGAAGGACGGTCGCACCTTGCGCGAGCAGTGCGAGGTACGCGGCGACGAAGCGCAACGGGTTCTCTGCGACCAGTCCGACGACAGTGCCCGGTCGGGGCTCGCCGAAAAGGGCACGACGCGAGTCGAGGTCGGCTGTGAAGCGCGCAAGCTGTGCCCAAGTCATCGACGCGCCCGTTCGCGCGTGGACGAACGCGGTCGCGTCCGGCGCGAGCCTCGCCCGAGCGAGGAGCAGCCGCCTCGTCGCGCTCACGCCCACACTCCGGTCATCAGACGCTCGGGCACGGAAACCGACTCGAGCACCGCGGACACGCCACGTATATCTGCCACCACGCCGATCACGCCGGGTTCCCATCGAGGGGGACCGCCGATCTTCACCGCCGACATGCCGCAGTGCTCCGCCGCGGCGATGTCGGTCTCCCACTTGTCACCGACGATGCACACCTCGTACGGATCGAAGCCCCAACGATCGGTGGCGACTCGGATCGCCCTCGGGTCCGGCTTCGCGTAGCCGGTGTGGCAACTCAGTGCGATGTCCGGCACGCAGTCGTGGAGGCCCAGCCGCTCGACGACCGCGTCGGTCGCGACAGTCGCGTTCGAGACGACCGCCGCCTCGATCCCCTGACCAGCCAGGCCCCGGAGGAAGTCGTTCGCGCCCGGCACCGTGCGCGCAGCGTCGACGAAGCGTCGGTGCTCGACGCGGAGCGCGTCCATCACGTCTTGATCCGCCCGTGTACCGGTGAGCGTGCACCACACGTCGGCGTTCATGTCGTCGACGACGTCGCGCGGCGGAGATGCCCGTGCGCTTCGAGGACGAGCGTGACGTCGTCGCCCGTGACAGGCGCACGACCACGCGTCTGCAGAAGCGTCGCCACGCGTTCGGCGAAGCGGTCGCCGCACGGCTCGACGATCGTACGCCACAGGTCGACGACGACACCGCGGATCTGATGCCTGGGCATGGCTTCCACCTCTTCCGAGACGTGGTGAGGCGCGCGCCATGCCCGGTGCGGCTGCCGCGGAGGCTCGCACGGGATGACCCCTTCTCACCGAATGCTCACCGCGAGATTTCGGTGATCCTCATCCCTGCACCTGAGACGCACGTAAGGGTGCTGTGAAATCCCGTGAAGTTGCGCCTGCGCATCCGCTGAGTGTCTGAGATCTTCCTGAGATTGTCCGGATGGTGGCGTTACGACGGGGCAGGAACGTCCACGGTCACCATCCACGGCACCCCGAACCGGTCGATACACATACCGAACGCTGGGGAGAAGAACGTCTCTGCCAAGGGCATCTGGACCTGTCCGCCCTCGGCGAGCGCGTCGAAGACCCGCTTCGCGTCCGTCGTGTCCGGTCGGTTGCAGCTGACGCACATGCCGTGGACCTTGCCGTCGAAGCTGCCAGACGGGTCGTCGGCGCCCATCAGCAACCCGTCATCGGTCATCAGCGCGGCGTGCATGATCGCGTCCGCCTTCACGCCTTCACGCGGAGGCCCGGCTTCCGGGGGTGCATCGGCCATGGTGAGCAGCACGAGCTCGCCGCCGAAGATCTCCTCGTATCGGGTGAACGCGTCCCGGCAGTTGCCGGCGAAGGCCAGATAGGGGTGAAAGGCCATGGGATCCGTCTCCTTCGGGTGTGCTCGCTTTCCGTTGTGACCGTGAGACTCCCCTCTGAACCGGAACTCATCGGTCACGAGCGGCCACCGCGTCGGGGCGCTCCGTCGCTTCCGTGCCGGGCGATCGATGAGTACCTTCCCACCATGCGGCCGGGCCGGTTCTCGCGCAAGTCCGTCGTCGTGCGGTGGACGTGACATGGAGGCGCATGCCCGGATCGGGACCGACTATCTCGTCGTCGGCGCAGGCGCGCTCGGGATGGGATTCGTCGACACGCTGATCGAGCACTCCGACGCCGACGTGGTGATGATCGACCGGCGGCACCGGCCCGGCGGTCACTGGCTCGACTCGTATCCGTTCGTACAGCTGCACCAGCCGTCGATGAATTACGGCGTGAACTCGACCCCGCTCGGACAGGACCGGGTCGAGCGCAGCGGGCGAGACGAAGGCTTCTACGAGCGCGCGTCGGGAACAGAGATCTGCGGTTACTACGACGAGGTCATGCGACACCGGTTCCTCGCCTCGGGTCGCGTGCGCTTCTTCCCGATGTGTGACTACCTCGGTGGCGGGCGGTTCCGTTCCCAGCTGACCGGCGACGAGACCGACGTGTCGGTCCGGAGGCGAGTCGTCGACGCGACGTACATGGCCTCGCGGGTGCCGGCGACCGACCCGCCGCCGTTCGAGGTCGCCGACGGCGTCACGTGCGTGCCGGTAGGTTCCCTTACTCGTGTGACGAGCCGTCCCGCGGGCTATGTCCTCGTCGGCGCCGGCAAGACCGCGATGGACGCCGGGTGCTGGCTGCTCGATCAGGGCGTTCCGCCGCACGACATCTCCTGGATCCGTCCTCGTGACTCGTGGATCCTGAACCGCAGGCATTTCCAACCGGGGACGGGCGTCGGTCCGACATTCGAGGGGATCGTCCTGGAGCTCGAAGCCGTCGCCGAATGCGACTCCATCGAGGAGGTGTACGAGCGGCTGGAACAGTACGGGGTGGTCATGCGTATCGACCCCCGCGTCGAGCCGACGATGCTGAAAGGCGCGACCGCCAGTCCCGGCGAGCTCGACGTGCTGCGACGCATCGACAACGTCGTCAGACTCGGGCACGTGGAACGCATCGATCGCAACTCGATCACGCTCGAACGCGGATCGCTGGCCACGAGTCCGGACCACGTGCACGTGCACTGCGCGTCCGCCGGATTGAGCGACAAGCCACCGAGACCCGTCTTCGACGACCAGGGCATCACGCTCCAGGCGATCACGCGTGTGAGCCTGAGCCTTTCCGCAGGACTGATCGGACTCGTCGAGGCCTCGGGACGAACGACCGAAGAGAAGAACAGGTTGTGCCGGCCGAATGCATGGCCACATACGCCCTTCGACTGGACCCGACACCTGTTGACCGGGATGCGGACCGAGATGGAATGGCGGGGGGCCACCGATGTCCTGGAATGGGTCGAGACGTCGCGGCTGAATCTCATGAAGGGACTCGACGCGGATCCCGACCGGGCCGTCGTCGCAGATCTCCAGCGGCGGTTCGTGACAGCGCTGTTCCCCGCCCTCGACAAGCTCGACAAGTTGACCCAGCGCGCCAGCCCCGCCGAACGCGCGCGCATCTTGGACGCGGACGTCTGATCGCGACGGCGAGACCACTTCCGTAACCGGCGGCGAGCTGCGCGTTCGACCGTGAAGCGCCAGATCGAGGCGGCGCCGCGCAAGAGCCCGGCGATCGGACTGAGCATGCGCTTGCACCTGGACGTCTCCCATCGCGGCTCAGCTCGGTTCGAGCACCCGGGTGATCGACGTGAGGTCTTGCGATCCGAAGCCGATGTCGTCGGCTTGTTGCCACTGGCTCGCGAGAGCGTCGAGGACGGGATGGCGCGCCGGTTCCACCGTGTCGAGAGCGAGCTTGACGTCCTTCAGCGCGAGCCGGAGCGAGAACTCGGCGTCGTACTGGT
>CAZJSY010000189.1:0-6487 GCA_964548555.1 uncultured Burkholderiales bacterium | reverse complement strand
TTGTCTTCGTGCTCGCGGAACAGCACGCGCATCGCCGCGCCCACGGTGCTCTCCGACGGCGTGAACCCCGGTCGCTCCGCGTTCGTGGAGTCGGAGAGCAGCACACGGACCCCGCCGCCGCGGCGAGCGATCTCGCCGAGCCGCGCGAGGTCCGTCTTGCGGCCGTCGACCGGCGTCAGGTCGAGCTTGAAGTCGCCGGTGTGCAGAATGGTGCCCGCGGTCGTGTGGTACGCCACCGCGAAGGCGTGCGGCACGGAGTGCGTCACCGGCACGAACTCGCAGTCGATGGGGCCGATGCGGCGGCGTTCTCCGTCGGCGATCGGGACGAAGCGCACGCGACCGAGCAGACCGGCTTCCTCGATGCGGTTGCGGGCCAGCCCGAGCGACAGCGGCGACCCGTAGATCGGCAGCACGGGCACGTCGACATCGCGCAGCAGGAACGAGATGCCCCCGGCGTGGTCCTCGTGGGCGTGCGTGAGCACGACGCCGGCCACCCGCTCGTGGTTCTCGCGCAGGTACGTGAAGTCGGGAAGGACGAGGTCGACGCCGGGCATGTCCGGGTCGGGGAACATCAGCCCGCAGTCGACGATGACGATCTGCCCGGCGTCGATGCAGAAGCAGTTGCGCCCGATCTCGCCGAGGCCGCCGAGGAAGACGATCCGGACCGCGTCGTGAGGGGCCGGTCCGGATTCGTCCATGACGGGTCAGGCTAGTGCCTGGTCACGCGCCGCCCGCCGCCGTCGGAACGGCGGCTGCTAGGCCGTCGCTGCTTCGCGATCCTTCGCGACCTCGTCGAGGAGGGAGTACTCCTCGCCGGTGTCGACCCAGTCCTCGAACTGGATGACGCCGAGCTCGCCGAACTTGTTGCGCAGCCAGCCGTCGCCCGCATCGAGCAGCCCGAGCTTCTTGCAGTTGGGCACGATCTTCGAGAACAGCAGCGCCTGGAACATCTGACGGTCGGGAGCCTGCATGACGAGCTTCACGGCTTCCTTCACGTCGATGCCCATCCGGTCCCACACTTCCTGCTGGAGGAAGCGGTCACGCATGCGGGTGGCCGCCTCGAACGCGAACTCCTGACGCTCGCGGATCTCGGCGCCGCTCAGCTGCTGGTAGTACTCCTGGAGCGACAGCACACCGAATGCGACGTGGCGCGCTTCGTCGGACATGACGTACCGCAGGAGCTTCTTGAGCAACGGCTCGGTGGTGAGCTGGTGGATGAAGCCGAACGCGGCGAGCGCCAGACCCTCGACCATGATCTGCATGCCGAGGTAGGTCATGTCCCAACGGCCGTCAGCGATGATGTCGTCGAGCAGCGTCTTGAGGTGCGCGTTGATCGGGTAGTGGCCGGACAGCTTGGTGTCGAGGTAGCGCGCGAACACCTCCACGTGGCGCGCTTCGTCCATGACCTGCGTGGCGGCGTAGTACTTCGCGTCGATCCAAGGAACGGTCTCGACGATCTGCGCGGTACAGATGAGCGCGCCCTGCTCGCCGTGCATGAACTGCGACAGCGTCCAGTTCTGCGACTCGATCCCGAGCTGGATCCATTCCTTGTCGCCCCACTTGGCGAACGGCGTCCCCGCGGTGTCGAACTCGGTGCCGAGCGTCATGCCCGTGCCGAAGTTCTGCTCGGCGTTGGCCAGCACGACCTGCTCCTGATCGACCTCGATGGACCAGTCGAGGTCGGTGACCGCGTTCCACTGCGACGTCTTGGCCTTCTCGTAGAGCTTCACGAGCGCCGGACGGCTCTGCTCGTAGTCCCACGTGAACAGGGCGTCGGCCTCGGCGCGCACTGCGTGCTGCACCGCTTCGACCTCGTTGTTGGTGATCGACAGGATCGCCTCGAGGTCGTTGACGTCTTCGCGGCCGATGATGTCCTGGTTCGTGGCCATTGGGATCACCTCGTGATCGTGTTGGTGGGCTGTGCGATGAGCCCGGGAACGACGAAGGTTCCGACGAGGTCGGCGACTTCGCGCTCGTCGGTCATGTCGACCGGCGAGCCGGGGGGCGTGAGATAGGCGAACGCGACTCGGACGATCCACTCGCCGGCGCGGGCGGCGCGGTCGGGCGGAAGGTGGGAGCCCAGCGCGTCTGCGACGAGCGCGCCTGCGTCGGCAAGGAAGCGGTCCCCTGCTGTGAAGGTGATGTGGGGAAGGAGCACCTCCGGTTCACAACGCAGCACGAACTGCAGCGCGTCGTGTTCGACGATGCGACGCGATCCGTGCACGACGACCGCGATGACGGCCTGTTCGAGAGAGTCGGCCTGAACGGCTGCGCGCTTGAGATCAGAAACGAGCGCCGACACCTCGGCCGCGACCGCGGCCTCGAGGAGTCGGGACTTGTTGGGGAAGTAGCGGTAGATCGTCGCCCGCGAACAGCCGGCTTCCCTGGCCACGTCGTCGAGCGTCGTCTTGGAGACCCCATAGCGGGCGACGCAACGCATGACGGCGTCGAGGGCCCGCCGCTCGACCGATGCGCGCAGGGCCCGCTCGACAGGAGGCACAGTGAGACGGTATGGCGATCTTCGTCTCATCGTCAATGTGTCGCAGGTCACATCGACGTCGGGGTACATCCGATGACTACCCCAGAGCCTCCGGTGTCAGCACGCCGGCGAGGATCTCGTTGCGCACGAGGTCGCGAACGGCGCTCGGATCCTCGAGATCCCATCGCCCGGGCGATCCGATGAGCGACAGCAGCATCCGGGCCACATAGTCGGCCGCCTGCTCGAGGTCGAGTCCGGGCACGAGCCGTCCGTCGCGCTCCTCACGCTCGAGGAACGGCACGAGATAGCCGGTGATGAAGCGCAGCGGCCGGTCCTGTTCCGTCGTGAGCAACGGGAGCAGCCGCTCGGGCTCGGTGACGAGCACGGTTTGGAGCACTGTGTGCCGTTCGACCGCGCGATGCGCGAACACCAGGCCCTCCTCCATCAGGGACGCGAAGTCGGCTGCACCCGCCACGGCCTCCGCCAGCGCGCCGAAGAAGCGGCCCATCTCCCAGGCGACGACCTCACGCATGAGCTGGTCCTTGCCGCCGGGGAAGACCCGGTAGATGGTGGCCCTCGAGACGCCGGACTCCTTCACGACGTCGTCGATGGTCGTCTTGCCCATGCCGAAGCGGGCGACGCACGCGTAGGCCGACTCGAGCAGCCGCTCGCGAAGCACGGGATCGGTGCTCGGCACGCCAGGACCGTAGCGGCCCGGCCGTGCGGCCGTGGCAAGCTGCGAGGTCGGTCGGGGCCGCCGTCGCGGACGGTCAGGGGGTGCAGATGACCGCGGTGAGGAGGCGTATCGCCGCGTTCCCGTCGTCGAGGGGTGCGTCCCGTCGCGTTGCGGGAAAGGCTTCGAGGGCGATCGCCAGGCGCCGCGGATCGGTGCTCGGAATGCCCGCCTCGTTCAGGGCGCGGAAGCGCTCGAGCGTGGGACGGCTCCCGGGAGCGGAGGCTGGAGGGTAGGCGGCCGTGAGGGTCATCGAACTCCCAATCGTCCGGTTGACGACACGCATGAGGTCTCGTACCCACGCTACGTGGTCATAAACCACGAAATGTGGTAACCCTGGGTACAGGGGCGGGCGTACCCGAAGAATTGAAGGAGTGTCTCAAACCATCATTTCCTCTAGGGTTTTCCCCATGGCTCAGGACGCCCCGCACACCCGGGTCGCGATCGTGGGGACAGGATTCGCGGGCATCGGCGCGTCGGTCGCGCTCGACCGGGCGGGGATCGACCACGTGGTGCTCGAACGGTCGAGCGACCTGGGCGGCACATGGCGGGACAACCGCTATCCCGGCTGCCGTTGCGACGTGCCGTCGCACCTGTACTCGTTCTCGTTCGCGCCGAACCCCGAATGGAGCGAGACGTACTCGCCCCAGCGCGAGATCCTGTCCTACCTGCGGCGCACAGCCACGGCGTACGGCGTCACCGAACGCACGCTGTTCGGCCACGACGTCGTCGAAGCCGCGTGGCAGGACCATGACGCGCGCTGGCAGCTCACCACGAGCGCAGGCCGTCGCAGTGCAGACGTGCTGGTGCTCGGGAACGGGCCGCTCGCCGAACCGTGCGTCCCCGACATCCCCGGGCTCGAGACCTTCGAGGGCACGGCATTCCATTCGGCGCGATGGCCCGACGCCCACGACCTCGCCGGCGAACGGGTCGCCGTCATCGGGACGGGCGCCTCCGCGATCCAGATCGTCCCGGCGATTCAACGCCAGGCTCGGCACGTCACCGTCTTCCAGCGCACGCCGCCGTGGGTGCTCCCCCACGGCAACCGCCGGATCACCGATGCGGAGCGGTCGCTGTACCGGCGGGTTCCGCTCGCGCAGCGGCTCGTGCGAGAGGCGGTGTACTGGTCGCGCGAAGCCGTCGCCGGGGGAATGCTGCGCGACGGTTGGATGACGCAACGCCTCGAGCAACTCGCGCGGCGTCACGTCACCCGAGCGGTCACCGATCCGGACCTGCGGGCGAAGCTGCTGCCCGACTACCGGCCCGGCTGCAAGCGGTTGCTGCCTTCGAACGACTGGTATCCCGCGATCCAGCAGCCGAACGTCGACCTCGTCACGGACAAGATCGTCGCGATCGACCGCGACCGGATCATGACCTCGGACGGCTGCGAGATCGCGGTGGACACGATCATCCTCGCAACAGGCTTCCGTGTCACCGACAATCCCATCACTGAACGGGTACGCGGCCGGGACGGGCGCACGCTCGCACAGCACTGGTCGGAATCCGGAATGCAGGCGTACCTCGGCGCCGCCGTTCCCGGATTCCCCAACCTCTTCATGCTCGCCGGTCCGAGCACCGGGATCGGCCATACCTCCCTGGTGTTCATGATCGAGGCGCAACTGACGTATCTCGTCGCGGCGCTCGAGTGGATGGAGCATCACGACGCGGCCTCGGTAGAGCTGCGTCAGCAGGTGATGGACGCGTGGTGTGACGAGATCCAGCAGAAGGCTGCGAAGACGGTGTGGAACACCGGTGGTTGCGGCAGCTGGTACCTCGACGCCGAGGGGCGCAACACGACGATGTGGCCGGACTACACGTTCCGTTTCCGCCGCAGGACCCGGCGCTTCGACTCCGCGAGCTATGACGCGCGGATTCGTCGATCCGGACTCGCGTCGTGAGGCGCCCCTCGCGCGTTGCCATCCGCGGGAGCGTCGCCGTGGTCACCGGCGCGGGACGGGGCATCGGACGCGAAACGGCGCTCGCGCTCGCGGCCGCCGGCGCAACCGTGGTGTGCGCGGACATCGACGGTGAACTCGCGGAGAAGGTGGCCGCGCAGTGCGGAGAGCACGGGCAGGAGGGGCGAGCCGCGCTGGTCGACGTAGGGTCGCGTGACGCGTTCCGTGCGCTCGCCGGCGAGGTGGCGACCGACACGGGCCCGGTCGACATCCTCGTCAACAACGCGGGCGTCGGCTTGAGCGGACGCTTCATCGACATGTCGATCGACGACTGGGAGTGGATCCGGCGCGTCAACCTCGACGGCGTGGTGAACGGCTGCGCGGCGTTCGTCCCCGCCATGGTGGAGCGTGGCCGCGGCCATGTCGTCAACGTCTCGTCGGCGCTCGCGTACGCACCGACCCCGACCGAGCCCGCCTACGTCGCGACGAAGGCGGCCGTGCTGGCCCTCTCTCGCTGTCTCCGATCCGACCTCGCACGCGCCGGCATCGGCGTGACCGCTGTCTGCCCCGGCCTGATCAACACCCCGATCGTGGAACATACGCGATTCCTCGGCGACGACCCCGACGAACGCCGCGCCGGCGCCGTGAAGCTCTTCCGGCGTGGTCGCAAGCCCGAGCGCGTGGCGCGCGCCATCGTGGATGCGATCGAACGCGATCGTGCGCTGGTGATGGTCGGCGTCGAGGCGCGGCTCGGGTGGTGTCTGCACCGTGTCGCTCCCGTCGCGTTGCAACACGCCGTTGCCCGCGCCGCGAGCCGGGATCGCTAGATACCGAGCAGCGTGTCGAGCCCGACGGTGAGCCCCTCGCGCTCACCGACGGCGCGGATCGCGAGCAACACGCCGGGCATGAACGACGTGCGGTCGTAGGAGTCGTGACGGATCGTGAGCGACTGGCCGGTCGTACCGAGGATGACCTCCTGGTGTGCCACGAGGCCTCGAAGGCGCACCGAGTGCACAGGAATGGCACCACCCACGAGCGCGCCACGCGCGCCCGGCGCGACGAGCTTCGTGGTCGGATCGCTCCCCCACTCCTTGCCCGCAGCGGCCATGCGCTCGGCCGTGAGCATCGCAGTGCCCGACGGGGCGTCGGCCTTCTCGTCGTGGTGGAGCTCGATGATCTCCGCCGTCTCGAAGTAGGGCGCTGCGAGCTCGGCGAAACGCATCATCAACACCGCGCCGATCGCAAAGTTGGGAGCGACGACGGCATTCGCCCGCGAACCGCGAAAACGCGCCTCGATCTGCGCGAGATCCTCGGAGCTGAATCCTGTCGTTCCGACCACGACGTGCACGCCGTTGTCGGCGCACCAGCTCATGTTCTCGC
>CAZJSY010000188.1:0-6519 GCA_964548555.1 uncultured Burkholderiales bacterium | reverse complement strand
GAGAACTTGAAGCCCTTGCGCCAGTCGAACTTCTCGACCGCGTGCATCAGGCCGAGGTTGCCCTCCTGGATCAGGTCGAGGAGCGGCAGGCCGGAAGCCTGGTACTTCTTCGCGATGGAGACGACGAGGCGGAGGTTCGACTGCACGAACGTGCGCTGCGCGTCCTCGCCATCGCGTCCGAGGCGACGAAGTTCGCGCTTCTTGGCCGGCGTGAGGCTCTTCCCGCCGGCGAGCAACTCTTCGCGCGCTGCGTTGCCGGATTCGATCTGCTGCGCGAGACGAACCTCGTCGTCCTTGGTCAGCAGCGGGTACTGCCCGATGTCGGTGAGATACAGCCGGACGAGATCTTCCTCGTCTCGCTCTACTCGCTCCTTGGCCACGCTCGTTCCTTCTCGCTGGTCAAGTCCTGGACACCGAGACGGCTCCAGCTGACAGTATCTGTAAAGTTGTTTCCGAGCGCGATCGCCCAAACGCAACATTCGCGCTGCACGTACCCCGGTACTGAGTACGATACCGGTCCCGTCAAGATCCTTTTCCACAGCCTTTTCCCCAGACCGTGTGGACAGAGTCCCACGAACCGGTGGTGGCGGTGACCGACGACGTCGAGATCTGGGTGGTGACGGGTTCCTTCCGTGCCCGCCCCGGCGCCGAGAGCGAACTCGGTGCCGTCCTTGCACGGTACGTCGTTCTGACGCGGATGCGACCGCACTGCCGCAACGTCGATCTGATCGTATCGACCACGGAGAGTGGCCGATTCCTCGTCATCGAGAAGTGGGACGACGCCAATGCGCCCCGGACCCACCTCGACGAGGACGAGACGGTCGACATGGCGCGCGAAGCCGTCCCGCTGCTCGCCGGCAAGCCGGATCTCGACCTCTACGAGACCGTCAGCGCCCACGACCTCGCGTAGACGCCCGCGCCGCCCGTGAGGTCACGAACGTGGCGCCCGCAACTGCTCCTTGCGCAGCGCCGTCCTCCCCGGCCGGGAGCGGCTGTCGGCGGCCTCCGTGTCCGCACAGGCCTGTTCCAGATCGGCCCACGTCAGTGCGTCGGCGTCCCACAATCGCTCGAAGACCGCGTCGGCGGTGTCGTTGAACCCGTGGTGAAGGCGGTAGTGGTACCGAAGCCGGTCGGGCCGGGTCCCCACCACGCCAAGGCGCTGCGCGCGACCTTCGGTCCACACGTCCCAGGCAGCACGTTGCCGGTCGCTGAGGTCCTCGTCGGCGACCGCGTCGCGGAACTCGGGCCGGAGCCGGTCCGCACCCCGCAGGAACGCGCGCACCAGCTCCGCCTGCGCGAGGACCTCCTGGAAGCGGACCGGCCGCTTCGGGTCCTCGAAATTGGCGCCCGACATCCAGATGTGCACTCCCGACGGGGTCACGTCGACGAACGTCCCGGTCAGCGGGTGCGGAAGCACCTCGTCGATCTCGAGGGTGACGTCGACGTCGTCCGCGAAGCCCGCGAGCGCGGCCGCGTCGGCCGCGAGCTGGCCGATCCGGCCCGCGTCGTAGGGAACGAGGGTGAACGGGTCCGGAGCGACGGTGACCGGGCGCATCAGGCGCCGTACGCGCCGCCGCCCTCGGCGGCCGCGGCGGCCATGGCCTCGGCGTCGGCCTGGGCCTGCTTCGAGATCTCGACCAACTCGTCCATCTCGGCCTCGTCGAAGCCCGCCATCCGGCGGAACTTCCGAGCCAGGTGCACCGGGTTCTCCTCGCTCTCACCCCGGAAGCCGCCGAGACTGAAGATCTTGTCGACCGTGCGCTGGAAGTCGAGTGCGCGGTCGCGCCGCTCCGGGTCCTTCTCGGTGAGACGGCGCAACCAGTCGGATCCCATCTTCACGTGGGTGACCTCGTCCGCGAGCATCCAGTCCTCGCAGAACTCGAGCACCGGGTCACCCGCGACGTCGCCGAACTCCTTCATCGTGTTGAAGACGTCGATCGCGAGGCCTTCGAGCGCACGGTTCACGCCGCAGAGGCGCAGCACCGGGTCGTCGGCGCAGGCGGCCTCGTAGAGGAAGGTCGACTCGGTGAACTCGCCGATCTCGCTGCCCATCCACTCGCCGAGTTTCACGGAGATCTCGACGTGTCGTGATTCGTCCCAGCACTGACGCGCCATGTCGAGCTTCAGCGCGAACGGGGCGTCCTCGTCGTCGAAGTCGAAGCACGTCCGGCCGGCGCCTTCGAGCGCCTGGATCTCGCCGACGAAGATGCCGTGCATGAGCGACCGGGCCCGGTCGGCGGCCGCGGGACGGCTGGGCTCGAGCTTCGCCGAACCGAGATCCCGCTCCAACATCGCGGCGTTGCGCGGATCGAAGACGCGGTCCTCGATGTTCGTGCGGACGAAGCGCTCGTCACGCGCCAGCTCGTTGGGCGGGAAGATCTTCCTCATCCGACCGCAACCTCCTCGTCGAGCGTCGATCCCAGGCTCGTAGGTCCTGCGACGCCTCCGGCCCGAACCATGAGCGCCTCGAGCTCGGCCTGGCGCCGCGCGGCCCGGTCGACGTCTTCGGGTGTCCGGATCAACGACTGGAGGAGCATCTCGCCTTCGCGCCAGTCGTCCATCTCGTCCTGTAGCACGAACCGCAACGAGCGGATCGTCGGCGCATCGGTGATCGAGCTCGTGGCGTTCAGGTGGTACGTGTACGCGCCGATGAGCCGCGGCACGAGCACGCGGTACACGCCGACGAGCTTCTCGATGGTCAGCTCGGGCGCCTCGGGCTCGCGCAGCGCGTCGACGAACGCGACCACGTCGTCGTTCGCCGGTTGCGTCAAGCGCTCCGGGTTCATCTCGCGCAGCTCGGGCAACCGCTTGTGCCAGAGCTCCGAGTGCCATGCATGGTGGTAGCAGTGGCGGCCGAGCACCATCTTCACGTCGAGCTCGGGGATCGTCGCGACCCACCCGCCGAGCGACTCGAACAGGCGCATCTCGATCCACTTGTAGTTCCCGACGCGACGCGCCGACTCGGCGACGTCGAACAGGCCCGGGAGCTCACGCCGGTCCCACGGCGCGAACGGGGCCCGTGGTGCGCTCGGCTCGGGCACGCTGCTACTCCCCCCAGTCGTCCTGGCGGATCATTCTCGGCTGCACTTGACCGTGCGGTCAAGGACTGCCGCGGCGCTCACCCACCAGACCGTCCGTCGCGCCGGGACTCCCGCCGGGTTCGTCGACAGCGCCGGCCCGCAGGCCGCGCAGCCACGGGCCGCCGGCCTCCTCGACCACGATCGCGACGAGGATCAGCCCCGCGCCGAGCGCGCCGAGGGCACCCAACCCCTGCCCGACCGCATAGCCGGTGAGCGCCGCGAATACCGGCTCGAGCGAGAGGAGAAGGGCGCTGTCGGTCGCGGAGGTGTGGCTCTGTCCGTACACCTGCAACGTGAAGGCGAGCGCGGAGCAGGCAAGCCCGGTGACGACGATCGCCAGCCACGCGCGCGCCGTGAGCGAACCGACGCCGGTCACCGCGAGCACGGGAAGTGTGAAGACCGTCAGTGCAGCCATCTGCGCAGTGTTGAGCACGATGGGGTCGAACCGGTTCGCGAACGTTCCGAGCAACACGATCTGCACCGCGAACGCGAGCGCGCAGCCGAGCGTGAGCGCGTCGCCTGTACCCATCGTGAAGCCGGCACCGGTGATGAGGAACAGCCCTACGGCAGCGATCGTGACTGCCGTGGCGGTTACCGACCCGAGCCCGCGGTGGCGCAGCACGACTTGGATCAGCGGTGTGAAGACGACGAAGAGCCCGGTGATGAACGCCGAGTTCGACGCCGACGTGTACTTCAGGCCCGTCGTCTGCAGCACGTATCCGACAGCCAACGCAAGCCCGAGCGCACAGGAAACCCGGGCGAGATCGGACTTCGGCACCGTGTCGGCACCGGTCGCGCGCGATCGTCGCGACGACCACAGCGCCAGCGGCGACAGCGACACCGCGCCGAGAGCGAAACGCAGCACGATGAAGCCGGCCGGGGTGACGTCGCGTACCGCGTCCTTCACCATCACGAACGTGACGCCGAAGCAGGCGGCGGCCACGACGAGCGCGGCGTGCGGTGCGACGGATCGCACGACGGGTGAGCGCATGGAACGGCGCCTGACGCGTGCTACGCGAGTCGGGCGACGCACCGGTGCGACGGAGACACCACCTATCCCGACCAACCGTTGGTGATGGGCAGCCGGCGGTCCTTGCCGAAGGCCTTCGGTGACACACGAACACCGGGGGGTGCCTGGCGCCGCTTGTACTCGTTGTGGTCGACGAGCCCTGCAACCCTCCGCACGAGATCCTGCTCGAGACCTCGCTCCTCGAGGTCGGAGATCGAGAGGTCGTTCTCGACGTACCCCTCGAGGATGGGATCGAGCTTGCTGTACGGCGGCAGCGAGTCGTCGTCGCGCTGGTCGGGACGCAACTCGGCGCTCGGCGGCTTCTCCAGCACCGACGTCGGGATCAGCTCACGGCCGGCCCGCTCGTTGCGATCGACCGCGAGCGCGTACACGAGCATCTTCGGCACATCCTTGATGACGGCGAAGCCTCCCGCCATGTCGCCGTAGAGCGTCGAATAGCCAGTTGCCATCTCGCTCTTGTTGCCGGTCGTGAGCACGAGCCAGCCGAACTTGTTGCTGATGGTCATCAACACCGTGCCGCGCACGCGCGCCTGCAGGTTCTCCTCTGCGAGACCGGTGTCGGTCCCTGCGAAGACACCCGAGAGCATCTCGAGGAACGCCTCGTGCGCGGGCTCGATCGGGATGGTGAGCGTACGGATGCCGAGGTTCGCCGCGAGTCGCTCCGCGTCGCTGATGCTGCCCTCACTCGAGTAGCGCGAAGGCATGAGAACGCCGACGACGTTCTCCGGGCCCAATGCGTCGACGGCGACCGCGGCCACGAGCGACGAGTCGATCCCACCGGAGAGCCCGATGAGGACGGTCGCGAAGCCGTTCTTGCGGACGTAGTCGCGGGTCCCGAGGACCAGTGCCTCGTACACCTCGTGGACCGGCTCGAGCAGTGGTTCCAGACGCGGGACCGCGTCGCGCTCGGCCAGCTGCATGTCGGTGACCCGCACCTCCGGGAGCGGCGGCGCGGTGACCCGCCCGCGCGGGTCGAGGAGGCGGCGGCGGAAGCCGGGCCGAACCTCGATGTCGACGAGCAGCAGGTCTTCGGCGAACTGACGGCCGCGCGCGACGAGGTGGCCGCCCTCGTCGAACACCATCGAGGCCCCGTCGAAGACGAGCTCGTCCTGACCTCCGACGAGGTTCACGTACACGAGCGGCAGCGAGGCGTCTGCAGCGCGGGTCGCGAGCATCGTCTCGCGCTCACGGATCCTGCCCGCGTAGTACGGGGACGCGTTGATGTTGACGACGAGCTCTGCGCCCCCGGCGGCCTGGGTGAGGATCGGGCCGTTGGGGCTCCAGGCGTCCTCGCAGATGGTGACGGCGACTCGCACGCCGTTGACGACGAAGAGCGGACCGTCGACGGTCGACGGGGCGAAGTACCGCTGCTCGTCGAACACCGCGTAGTTGGGAAGCAGGTGCTTGCGGTAGACGCCATGGATGCGACCGTTCGCACACATCGCGGCAGCGTTGTAGAGGTCCCGGCCCGGCTCGGGGTAACCGACCACCGCCGCCGTGCGACCTGTACGGGACGCGAACTTCTCGAGCGACTCGACGGCCTGGGCGACGAACGTGGGCCGCAGCAACAGGTCTTCGGGCGGATAGCCGGTGACCGACAGCTCCGGAAACGCGACGAGGTCACATCCCGCGGCCTCGGCGGCCTCGTAGGCGTCCACCATGCGCGCGACGTTGCCAGCGAGATCGCCGACGACGAGATCCAGCTGGGCGGCGGCAACACGAAGACGCGACACGTCTCCAGGATAGAGGCCGGGCGAAATCCATCCTCCCAACCGCGGACCGACGCCGCCGGCCGTTCCCCGGGACCGTGCGACACTGCAGAGATATGGCGACGGTCCTCGAGCGCCGCTCGATCGTGGAGGCGATCGAACGATCAGCCGACCCTGTCGGCGCTCGGGTCGCGCTCACCCGTCTCACCGAGCAGCATCCGGAACTCCTCGACGAGCTGAGCCATTCCCGGGCATTGCTGGAGGCAGTCGTCGCCGTCGCCGTCGCGTCACGCTCGCTGCTCGGCGGCCTCATGGTCGACCGGGGAATGATCGAGAGCCTTCGCGACCGAGCGGGACTGGCCGCGGAGCTCGACGCGCGCGCGTTCGAGCACCGAGCGGGCGCGCTGCTGCGGGAGCACGAAGATCCGGCGCTGGCTCTCCGGCGATGGAAGCGCCGGGAGCTGGTGCGTATCGCCGCTCGCGATCTCGTCGGTCTCGCCGATCTCCCCGCGGTCGGACGGGAACTGGCCGCGTTGGCGGAGGCGGCCCTCGACGTCGCCACCGAGGTGGTGCGACCCGATGTGCGTCTGGCCGTCATCGGGATGGGCAAGCTCGGCGGATCCGAGTTGAACTACGCGAGCGACGTCGACGTGCTGTTCGTGCACGAAGGCAACGCCGACGCGGCGTCACATGCCGCGCG
>CAZJSY010000187.1:0-6543 GCA_964548555.1 uncultured Burkholderiales bacterium | reverse complement strand
GGCTCAGCCGCCCGCGACGGCGGGCACGATGCTCACCGTGTCACCGTCGTTCACCGGAGTGTCGACGCCCTGAAGGAAGCGGATGTCTTCGTCGGCGACGAACACGTTCACGAACCTCCGCAGTGACCCGTCACCGTCGTGCAGTCGCTCCGCGAAACCCGGATGCAGCTGCTCGAGGCCGGCGAGGACCTCGGCGACGGTGCCGCCCTCCACCTTGAGCTCGGACGCGCCACCCGACAGCTCGCGCAACTGCGTCGGGATGCGGACGCACACCGCCATCTCAGTCCTCCATGTCGTCGGCCGCGAACGCCTCGTGGAACGCGTCGAGGGACGGCTTGATCGTCGCGGTCGGCGCGACGTGCGGCGCCACCGCTTCCACGGTCTTCAACCCGATACCGGTGATGTAGGCAACGACGCGTTCGTCGGAGCGCACCACGCCCTGCTCGACCAGTCGGCGCAGGCTGGCGATCGTCACGCCGCCCGCCGTCTCGGCAAAGATGCCCTCGGTCTGGGCGAGCAGCCGGATGCCCTCGACCACTTCGTCGTCGGAGACCGCGGCCAGGCCACCACCGGTGCTGCGCACCGCGTCGAGTGCGAAGTATCCGTCAGCCGGGTTCCCGATCGCGAGCGACTTCGCGATGGTCGACGGCTTCACGGGCCTGATCGTGTCACTGCCGTCGACCCACGCGGTCGCGACCGGCGAGCAACCCGCCGCCTGCGCGCCCGATACGCGAACGGTCGGCTCGCGCTCCAGGAGGCCGACCTTGTGCAGCTCGCCGAAGCCCTTGTGGATCTTCGTGAGCAGTGAACCGCTCGCGACGGGCACGACGACGTGATCGGGAGATTCCCAGCCCAACTGTTCTGCAGCCTCGAACGCGAGCGTCTTGGAACCCTCGGCGTAGAACGGGCGCATGTTCACGTTGACGAATGCCCACCGGTACGTGCCCGCGATCTCCGCGCACAGACGGTTCACGTCGTCGTAGTTGCCGTCGATCGCGACGAGGTTGCCGCCGTAGACCGCGGTCGTGACGATCTTCGCCGCCTCGAGGTTGGCCGGCACGAACACGAAGCTGCGCAACCCGGCGCGCGCCGCGTGCGCGGCCACGGCGTTGGCGAGGTTGCCCGTCGACGCGCAGGCGACCGTCTTGAAACCGAACTCGAGCGCCTTCGACAGCGCAACCTCGGTGACGCGGTCCTTGAACGAGTTGGTCGGGTTGACGGTGTCGTTCTTCACCCACAGCTCGGACAGACCGAGCTCGGACGCAAGGCGGTCGGCGCGGACGAGCGGTGAGAAGCCGGCACCGAGGTCGACGGCCGCCGCGCGATCGACCGGGAGCAGATCCTGGTATCGCCAGATGCTCGGCGGACCCGCCGCGATGCGCTCACGGCTCACGGTCGAGGCGATGGCCTCGTAGTCGTATGCGACCTCGAGGGGACCGAAGCACCACTCGCACGTGAACGCGGCCGCAACCTCGTACTCGCGTCCGCACTCCCGACACCGAAGTCCCGCCACGTGCGCCATGTCGTCGCTCCCATCCTCCATGAGCGGGCTGTCGTACCCACTCGGTCTCGACGCGCTCTCGAGCGCCTCGAGCGGAGGCCGGTTGTGGCGACCGGATCGCTCTTCGGCGGCTCATCGTTCAGGCATTGGCACCTGGCGGAGTTCGCTGGTTGCCGCGGCGTCTTCGGGCCTGTCCCTCAGCCGCTCTTGATGAACGCGTGGTACCAGAGTCGCACGTCAGCAGCGGTGCAGTCAAAGCGCGGGTTCCTTCCCGTAGGACCGTCATGTCGCATCTACACTCCGCGCGTGTCGCTGCCGGGGGCGAGCCAGGACCACAGCCAGTTCACCGCGTCGAGCCTCGCCTCCCTCAAAGCCGCGCAGGGGACGCGCATCTCCGTCTGCCTCCCCGCCCGCGACGAGGTGGCGACCGTCGGGCCGATCGTCGGTGCGATCCGCCGCGCCCTCGTCGAGCGGGTGGCGCTCGTCGACGAGATCGTGGTGGTCGACGACGACTCGGGTGACGGCACCGCGGCCGCGGCGGCCGCGGCGGGCGCGCGCGTCGTTCGGGCCGACGACGTGCTGCCCGAGACGGGACCCGGAGCCGGCAAGGGCAACGTGCTGTGGAAGTCGCTGTACGCCTGCGAAGGCGACCTCCTGTGCTGGGTCGACGCCGACATCCGTGACTTCTCCCCGCACTTCGTGACGGGGCTGCTCGGACCGCTACTCACGCGGCCCGATGTCGTGTTCGTCAAGGCCTTCTACCGCCGACCCGGTGAGTACCACGACGGCGGCCGGGTCACCGAGCTCGTCGCACGCCCGCTGCTGTCGCAGCTCTTCCCGCATCTCACCGGGTTCGTGCAGCCACTGTCGGGTGAGTACGCGGGCCGCCGCGCGGTGCTCGACGATCTGCCGTTCGTCGAAGGTTGGGGCGTGGAGCTCGCGCTCCTCGTCGACGTCGTCGCACGGCACGGGCTCGCGTCGGTGGCCCAGGTCGACCTCGGCGAACGCCGTCACCGGAACCGCCCACTCGCCGAGCTGGGTCCGCAGGCGATGGCCGTCTTCATCACCGCGCTGCGCCGAGCCGGCCTCGACGACAGCGCCGCACGCGATCTCGTCCGCTACGACGAAGAGCACCAACCGCAGCGGATCCCGATCGAGGTGCGCGAACGGCCTCCTATCCGCACCGTTCCCGCGTACCAGGCGAAGTTCCCGGGCGAACTCTCCGCGTGAGCGTCGAGGTGGTGTGGATCGACGGCGTTCTACGCGGAAATTCCACACAATCTCCCTAGTGCGGGTCGAGCGCGCGGCGGCCGAGCTCGACGGCCGCCTCCTCGACGAGCATGCCCGCGCGCGCGAAGGCTTCGCCCGCCTGCCACACGCGATCCGTGAGCGCGAGCACGGTGATGTCGCCGAGCACCGACAGCTCGTCGCGTGCGTCCCGCGTCACCTGGCCCGCGACGACACCGCGGTGTTCGATGCCTTCCTCCGCGGCCCACTCGAGCACTCCGCCGACGACCTTGCCGTCGAGACTCGTGGCGTCGACCTTCCCCTCGCCCGTCACGACGAGGTCGACGCCGGCGAGTGCTTCCTCGAAGCCCGCTGCGCGCGCGACGACATCGAACCCGGGTTCGAGACGGGCGCCGATCGCGGCGAGGCCGCCCGCGAGACCACCCGCCGCGCCCGAGCCCTCCAACGTCGTGACGTCGACACCGGTGCGGTCGCGGTACTCCTGCGCCAGGCGTTCCAATCTGCGTTGCAGGAGTGAGATCTGCGCATCCGATGCTCCCTTCTGCGGGCCGAAGACACGCGGCGCGTCGAGAAACCGCGCTCGCACGTCGCAGGCGACCGTGACGTCGAGACCGGCCAGCGACCAACCCAGCACCTGGACAGCCGCGAGCCCTCCGTCGGTCGTCGCGCTCCCGCCGACCGCGACGATGATCCGGCGCGCGCCCGCCCGCGCCGCGGCCGCGATCAGCTCACCGGTGCCTCGTGTGGTGGCGCGCAAGGGATCGTTGCGGCCGGCGACGAGTGACAGCCCACTGGCGCGAGCCATCTCGACGACGGCCGTACCGTCCGAGAGCAGCGCGAAGCTCGCGTCGACCGGGTCACCCAGCGGTCCCGTGACGCGTGCCGGGCGTAGCGAGCCGCCCCGGGCCGCGAGCAACGTGTCCAGCGTGCCGTCGCCACCGTCCGCGAGGGGTACCTCCCGGACCTCGTCGAAGCCCGCCGTTCGCAGCCCGCGCGCCAACCGCGCCGCGGCCTCCGCTGCGGTGAGCGTGCCGCGGAACTTGTCGGGACATGCCAGGGCCACCGCCATGATCTGGATAGATTGACCGCGTTCCGTCCCCGAGAGGAAAGCGCGCCGTGCTCGAACGCGTCCCGCTGCTCGAAAAGGAACTGGGCGACTACGCCGAAGTCGCCGGCGCGGAGGCCGTCGAGCGCATCTGCGCGCTGGCCGAGCCGCTCCGGGGCGCCCGGGTCCTGCACCTGAACGCGACGGCGTACGGCGGCGGTGTCGCCGAGCTCCTCGCCACCCACGTGCCCCTGCTGCGCAGCGTGGGTATCGAGGCCGAGTGGCAGGTGATCCACGGCAGTGACGAGTTCTTCAGCGTCACGAAGGCGGTCCACAACGCGCTGCAGGGCGCCGATGTCGAATGGACCACCGAGATGCAACGTGTCTATCTGGAGAAGGTCCTCGACAACGCATTGCTGCTCGAGGGCAGCTACGACTTCATCGTGGTGCATGATCCCCAACCGGCGGCGCTCCTGAGCTTCCTGCACGACACGTCGGTCGATTCGACCGACACGCGCTGGATCTGGCGGTGCCACATCGACCTCACCGATGCCAACCCGGCGGTTTGGGAGTTCTTCCGTCCGCATGTCGAGCGCTACGACGCGTCGGTGTGGACGATGCCCGAGTTCGTGCCGTCGTCGCTCGAGATGGAGCGCATCGTGCAGGCACCGCCGTGCATCGACCCGCTGTCGGTGAAGAACCTCGATCTGCCGGCGCCGTTCGTCACCGAGATCTGCAAGCAGTACGGGGTCGACACCCGCCGGCCGTTCGTGTGTCAGGTCAGCAGGTTCGACCCCTGGAAGGATCCGGTCGGTGTGATCGAGGCGTTCCGCATCGTTCGCGAACAGGTGCCCGACGCCCAGCTCGTGCTGGCCGGATCGATGGCGACCGACGACCCCGAGGGCTTCCGCGTCTGGGAGCAGACCGAGGAGGCCCGCGGCGGGGACCGCGACATCCACCTCCTGTCCAACATCCAGCAGGTCGGCAACGTGCAGATCAACGCGTTCCAGCGCGCGGCCGACGTCGTGCTGCAGAAGTCGATTCGTGAGGGATTCGGCCTCACGGTCAGCGAAGGATTGTGGAAGGCTCGGCCTGTGATCGGCGGTCGCGCCGGAGGCATCGCGCTCCAGGTTCGTGACGGACTCGACGGCTACCTCGTCGACTCGGTCGAGGAGTGCGCGCAGCGCACGATCGAGCTCCTCGCCGATCCCGCGACCGCCGACACCATGGGCGCCACCGGGCGGGAACACGTACGGAAGAACTTCATCTCGACGCGTGAGCTCGAAGACTGGCTGCGGCTCTTCACCGAGCTTGCGGCCTGACGATGCCACGGCACCGGCGCCCTGACGGCGCCGAACCGACATGATCATCGTCTCGCACCGCGGTCCTTACACCTTCGCTCAGCGCCCCGACGGGTCGTTCGAGACCCGTCGTGGCGCGGGTGGCGTGGTGAGCGCGCTCGGGCCGCTCCTCTCCGGCAAGGGCCATCTCTGGGTTGCAGCCGCGATGACCGAAGGCGACCGCAAGGCATTGCGCGAAGGAGCGGCTCACGCCGACGCGATCGACGTGGCGTTGCTCGATCTGGATCCCTCGTTGCACCGCCTGCACTACGACCTCGTGTCGAACTCGGTGTTGTGGTTCCTCCACCATGACCTGTTCGACCTTCCCCGCCGCCCACGGTTCGACCATCGCTTCTTCGAAGCATGGGACGCCTACGCCGAGGTGAACCGCGTCTTCGCCGCGGCCGTGACCGAGCGGGCGGCCGAGGGCGACGTCGTCCTCGTGCAGGACTACCAGCTGTCGCTCGTACCCGGGATGATCAGAGCCCAGCGGCCCGACCTCCGTGTGTCGCACTTCACCCACACGCCGTTCTGCGGCGCCGACGGGATCCGCGTGCTTCCCGACAACGTCGCGCACGACGTGTGCTCGTCACTCGGCGGCGGTGTCGCCGGATTCCACACCGAACGATGGGCGCGTCGGTACCGCGCGTCGGTGTTCGAGGTGCTGGGGATCGAGCCGCGGTCGTTCGCGGCGTCATTCGGCCCCGACCGCGCGGCACTCGAAGAGGTGGCGCGTTCACCCGAGACCGCGGCTGCGCGCAAGGCCCTCGACGCGCAGGTCGGGGATCGTCGCCTCGTGCTGCGAACCGACCGGATCGAGCCGTCGAAAAACATCGTGCGCGGCTTCCTCGCGTTCGACCTGTTGCTCGAACGCCATCCGGAGTGGCGCGAGCGCGTGACGTTCGTCGCGTTGCTCTACCCCTCGCGCGAGAGCCTGCTCGAGTACCTCGCGTACGGACAAGAGGTGCACCAGGCCGCGGCGCGTGTGAACGAGCGTTGGGCGCGAGGCGACTGGTCCCCGGTGATCGTCGACAGTCGCGACGACTACCCGCGCAGCGTCGCCGGGCTCCAGCGTTACGACGTGTTGCTCGTGAACCCGTTGAAGGACGGCCTCAACCTCGTTGCGATGGAGGGTCCGCTCGCGAACGACTCCGACGGTGTGCTCTGCCTGTCCCGCGAAGCCGGTGCCTTCGACGAGCTCGGCGATGCCGCTGTGGCCGTCCATCCCTACGACCTCGAGCAGACGGCGGCGGCGCTGCACACAGCGTTGTCGATGGAGCAGGGTGAACGGCAGGCGCGCGCCGCTGCGCTCCTCGAGAAGGCGGGCGCGCGCACACCGCACGACTGGCTGGTCGCTCAGCTTCGGGCCTGCGGCGTCGACGAGCGTTCGCTCAGCTGACCGCGGCCGC
>CAZJSY010000186.1:4849-6548 GCA_964548555.1 uncultured Burkholderiales bacterium | reverse complement strand
GCTCAGCTTCGGGCCTGCGGCGTCGACGAGCGTTCGCTCAGCTGACCGCGGCCGCGATCTCGGACAACAACTCGGCCAAGCGCGCCGGACCGTCGACGACGACGTCGGCCGCAGCGAGCAGCTCGGGCGGCGCTTCGCTCGAATGCACACCGATCCGCAGCGCCGTACGAAGCCGTCCTCCGTCGCGCCGCTGCACGAGCGCGTCGAACGCAGCGATGTCGCCGCGATCGTCGCCCGCGAAGGACGCGCGGTCGATGTGGCGGGCTCGGTCGAGCAACAGGTGAACCGCGGTGCCCTTGTCGACGTCGAGCGGTGGCCGCAGCTCCCGTGCCATCCGCGCCTCGTGGACACTGAGCCCGAAGCGATCCGCGGCCGCCGCGGCGAAGCGAGCGACCTCGTCGCCCATGGGCGCGGCGGTGCGCCAGTGAAGGCCGACGGCGAGGCGCCCCTTGCGCTCCACCAACAGACCGGGGAAGTGCTCCTCCGCTTCGGCGGCGACCGTCGCCACGGCCTCCGCGTAGGCGTCGGCGCCGGCCGCGTGCTGTTCGCGACCGTGTTCGTCGACCCACTCGAGGCCGTACTGGCCCACGTAGCGCACACCGTCGATGCCGATGCGGTCGAGGAGGAACTCGACCGGGCGTCCGCTCACCACCCCGACCATTCCAACCCGTTGCGCGAGGGCCCGCAGTGCATCGATCGATTCGGGCAGCGCGACCGCGTCACCGGGGTCGTCAACGATCGGCGACAACGAACCGTCGAAGTCGACGAGCACGGCGACGCCCGACGGGTCGCCGTCGACAAGTGTCGCGACGGCCGGGTCCACAGGAGTGGTGCGGCTCAGTTGCCGATGACGATGACGATGTTGGCGCTCGGTGACGCGTTCTGCGGCGGCGGCGTCGGCATCGGCGCGAGCTGACTGCCGGAGACCAGCGCGGCAATCGCAGCGGCCTCCCGGTCAAAGCCGGGCACGAAGTAGATGACCGTGCCGGTGCGCTTGGTCGTGTCGGTTGCCGCGAGCGTCTGGTAGCCCTTGAGCTTGAGTTGCACCGTCAACGCACCCGCGACGCCGGATTTCCCGGAGCCGTTCAGCACCTGCACCACGACCTGGGCCGGGGCGCGCGCACCGGCTGCCGCCGTGGTGGCGGCGCTGGCCGACGTGCTGGTGCTGCGGGCGGCGGTCGTGCTCGTCGTAGCCGAAGCCTTGACCGACTGGTCACCGACCGGGCCGGTGTTGCCCTTGTCGACGACCTGGAGCAGCACGACGCCCGCGATGACCGCGAGGGCGATGACGAACGCGCCGCGCGCGCCGCGCGTTGCGACGGCCTGCATGTATCCCGGCCGGTCCTGGTCGTCACGACCGTTGCGAGGGGAGCCCCCGCCGCGGGGACGCGTGTTGTCACTCATCGGGGCCCGGCGCCGCTGCCGCGGACGCGCGCCTCGTGCCGCGCGGCGCGACGGCGGCGGAGGCGCTTGACGGTGAGGGGGTCGTAGGCAAGAGCGGCATCATGTTCGACGAGCAACGCGAGCTGACGGTAGTAGCGCGTCGGTGAGATACCGAGGTCCCCGCGGATCAACGACTCCTTGGATCCCGGTGAGGTCCACCACGTGCGCTCGAAGTCGAGGATCGCGCGATCCAGCTCGGAAAGGTGCATCGGGCCACGATCCTGGTCTGCGGGCCCACGCGAATCAAGCATTTCGC
>CAZJSY010000186.1:0-4749 GCA_964548555.1 uncultured Burkholderiales bacterium | reverse complement strand
AGGTGCATCGGGCCACGATCCTGGTCTGCGGGCCCACGCGAATCAAGCATTTCGCTCCGCGGCGCATCGCGCCGCTCGAGCCGGAGGTCGGATTCGAACCGACGACCTGACGCTTACAAGGCGCCTGCTCTGACCAACTGAGCTACTCCGGCCGGGCGCCGAGGCTACCGCCACGGCCCCGCGCGACCTCGTAGCAGGCCAGCGCAGCGGCGACCGAGACGTTGAGCGACTCGATCGCGCCGTGCATGGGGATGCGTGCCAGCACGTCGCAACGCTGCGCGGCGAGCCTGGACAGACCGCGACCCTCCGCGCCGAGTACCACCACGATGGGACGCTCCACGATGTCGAGATCGAACAGCGGAGTCGTCCCCGCTTCGTCGAGTCCCACGCTCCACACCCCCGCACGCCGCGCGCGCTCGAGCGCGGACGGCATACCCGACACACGCGCGATCGGTACGTGCTCGACCGCCCCTGCCGCCGCTTTCGCGACCGTCGGACCGATGCCGGCCGAACGATGTCGGGGTAACACGATGCCCGTCGCGCCCGCGCCTTCTGCGGTACGGATGATCGATCCGACGTTTCGCGGATCCGTCACACCTTCGAGCGCGACGAGAAACGCCCGATCGTCATGGAGCAACGCGTCGAGGTCGGCTTCCGGCAGCGGCTCCGCGAACGCGATCACCCCCTGTGGCGCGTCGGTGCGCGCCATCTCGGCGATGCGCGCGCCCGCCACCCGACGCGTCTGCACGCGCGCATCCGCGGCCAGCGCTTCGATCTCGTCGAGCACGGCCGAGCCTTCGGCGTCGGCTGCGACGAAGACGCGACGGACACGGCGCCGCCGCGCCCGCAAGAGCTCGCGGACGGCGCGACGGCCCTCGACCTGATCGTCGCGGGCCCGCTGACGGGGCCCGCGCCCGCCCCGCGGTCGGGGCCCTCTCAGCTGCGACGCCACACGGTTCCGTGCGGGGTGTCCTCGAGGACGATCCGCTGCTGTGCGAGCTCGTCACGGATCTGATCGGCGCGCCGGAAGTCGCGGGCGGCCCGCGCTTCGTCGCGCGCCGTGACCTTCGCGTCGATTGCCGCGTCGCCTTCACCCAGACCGCTGCGAAGCTCGATCCCCAACACGCCCGCGAGCTCGACGACCGTGGCCACCAACGACGCCGCCCGCTCGAGATCACCCTCGGCGAGCGCCTTGTTCGCGTCGCGCGCCGCTTCGAACACGACGCCGAGCGCTTCCGGGGTCCCGAAGTCGTCGTCCATGGCGCGACGGAATTCCTCGACCGCCTCGGCGGCGACCGTAACCTCGGTGGAGGAGGCACCTGCAACCTCCGCGGCGCGCAACATGTTGTCGAGGCCGTGCACCGCCTTCTCCGCCGCCGCGAGCTCGTCGTGGCCCAACTCGACGGGCTTGCGGTAATGCGTCTGGAGAATCGCGGCGCGAAGCGCCCGAGCGTCGTACGAGTCGAGCGCGTCCGCGAGCGTCGTGAAGTTGCCGAGCGACTTCGACATCTTCTGGCCGCCGACGTTCAGCATCCCGGAGTGGAGCCAGTAACGCGAGAACCGGTGGCCCGAAGCCTCGGCCTCGGCCCGCTCGTTCTCGTGATGCGGGAACACGAGGTCGTTGCCGCCGCCGTGGATGTCGAACTGCTCACCCAGGAGATCGAGCGACATCGCGGCGCACTCGATGTGCCACCCCGGCCGGCCGGGTCCCCACGGCGAATCCCAGGTCGGTTCGCCCGGTTTCGCAGCCTTCCAGAGCGCGAAATCGACGGGGCTGCGCTTCTCCTCGTCGACCTCGACCCGGCCGCCCGCCGACTCGAGCAGGTCCGAGAGCTTGCGGTGCGACAGCTCGCCGTAGTCGCCGTAGGAATCGACCGCGAAGTACACGCCCGACCCGTCCACCACGTACGCGTGGCCCGAACGAACCAGCTCGTCGATGAGCTCGATCATCTTGTCGACGTACTCGGTGGCGTGCGGAGAACGGTCGGGCCGCTGCACACCGAGACGGTCGAGCTGTTCCCAGTAGGCCTGCTCGTAGCGGCGCGCCACCTCCGGCTCGGTGCTGGCTTCCTTCGCGGCGCGCCGGATGATGTTGTCGTCGATGTCGGTGATGTTCGAGACGAAGGTCACGTCGTAACCGGCCCACGCGAGATAACGGCGCACGACGTCGAAGACGACGGCGGTCCGCCCGTGGCCGAGGTGAGGGACGTCGTAGACGGTCGGCCCACAGACGTACATCGACACGCGATCCTCGTCGCGCGGCTCGAACGGAACCGTGCGCCCGCTGAGCGTGTCGTGGAGCCGAAGCATGAACGACGAGGCTACCGCCCCTTATCCGCGGTCGAGGAGAGCGACGGCCCACGCGCCGATGCCCTCCGCGCGCCCGATCGCGCCCAGACCTTCGGCGCGCTTGGGCTTGACCGAGACGTGAACGCCCTCGCCCATCGGCTCACGGGCGGCTTTGAGCGCCTCGGCGATGTTGCGCGCCATCTCGGCGGTGTGCGGACCGAGGACCGGTCGCTCCGCCGCCACGACGACGTCGACGTTCACGACCCAGAGACGGTTCGATGCAACACGCCTGGCGACATCGGCCAACAGCGCGACGGACGACGCGCCGCGGTACCGCTCGTCGGACGCGGGGAACAACGTGCCGAGATCGTCGAGGCCGGCGGCACCGAGGATGGCGTCCGCGACCGCGTGGGCGACGACGTCGGCATCCGAATGGCCTTCGAGCCCGGGGCCGTCGACGGTCACGCCGCCGAGAACGAGCCGCCGCGCGGCGTCGTCGCTGAACGGGTGGACGTCGAACCCGAGGCCTACCCGTGACCTCACCGGCGCACCCCAACGCCTTCGAGCGCGAGCGCCACCGCGAGATCGGCGTTCGCGGTGATCTTGATGTTGCGCGGGTCCCCGGCGACGAGAACCACGATGCCGCCGGCGTCCTCCACGAGCGCGGCGTCGTCGGTCGCGTCGCCGCCATCCGCGTGCGCGCTGCGCAGCACGCTGCTGCGGAAAGCCTGCGGCGTCTGCACCGCGACGAGGTCGTCGCGAGGCACCGTCGCGGTGATGCGGTCCCCGACGACCCGCTTCACCGTGTCGGGTAACGGAACGCCGGGGACGGCGGCGTCAGCGCCCCCGCGAACGGCGTCGACCACCGCGCTGAACAGTTCGGCGCTCGCCAGCGGGCGCGCGGCGTCGTGCACGACCACGATGTCGGCGTCGGCGTCCACCGATGCGAGTCCGGCGCGCACCGACGCGCTGCGGGTCGCTCCCCCGACCACCACGCCGGTGACGGGCGGACCGGTCCACTGCTCCCCCGGCGGCAGCACGACCACGACGTGGTCGCACACGGCCGTCGCGGTCGTGACTGCCCGGTCGACCAGGCGCACGCCGTTCAGCGCGACGAATTGCTTCTGCGCACCGAAGCGGTTGCCGCTCCCTGCGGCGACGACGATTCCCCAGACCGACACCCGGTCAGTATTGCTGCTCGGCTTCCGCGTTCCCGTCGAGGGGTCGGGCAAAGACGATGCGGCCGACCGACGTGGGCACCACCGAGGTGGCGACGAGCGGGACCCGGCCGGTGCCGACGAGCTGCGCGCCGCCGTTGACGACCACCATCGATCCGTCGTCGAGGAACCCGACTCCCTGGCCCGGCTCGCGACCCGGCCGCGTGAGATCGACCTCGAGCACCTCGCCCGCGTTCACGTCGGGACCGAGCTCGACGGCGAGGCGTCGAAGGTTGCACGTGGGCACACCCTGCACCTCGGCGACACGCACGAGGTTGGTGTCGGTGGTGAGCAGCCGGAGCTGCAACCGCTTGGCCAACGCCACGAGCTTCGCGTCGACGGCATCGATCTCGGGCAGCTCGTCGTCGAGGACGTAGAGGCGCACCATCGATTCGCGCCTCACGACGTCGAGCATCTCGAGCCCGCGCTTCGCCCGTCGGGCCCGGGTGGGGTCGGCCGCGTCGGCGAGGCCCTGCAACTCGTCGAGCACGAACCGGGGAACCATGAGGTCGTCGTGGAACAGGCCCGACGACACGAGCGGCAGCAACTTGCCGTCCATCACGGCAGACGTGTCGACGAGGTAGCCGTCATCGCCGTCGAAGGGCCGAGCGCGAACGAGCGGGCGGGTCGAGAGACCGACCATGTGGAACAGATCGGTGCTCTTGCCCGCCGCGAGCCGGAACCCGAGGTACCCGGTGGTCCACACGAGGATGCCCGCGGCCGGGAGGGCCAGTTGGAGCGGCGCAACCAGCAGGAGCGGCGCACCGAGCGTCGCACCGGCCAGGCCGCCCACGCATCCGCCGACGAACCCCGCCAGCACCTGGGCCGCCGGCAGACGCTCGACCGTGCGCTCCACGACATCGACGGCGCGTTCGAGCAACCGACCGAACAGGCCTCCGAACACGTAGCCCACGAGGCACCCGAGCATCGCGGCGATGCCCGGTGTCGCTGCGGCGGTCGAGGCGCCGCGCCCGATCCAATAGCCGGCCGCGGTGCACAGCACGACCATGAGCAAGCGCACGATCTCGACGAACACCCCGGCTCCTCCAAACCGGACCGCAGAGCGCGACGTTCGCAGCGGAACGCCCGTGACCCCCGGGATCCAAGAAGAGAATCGGCGGGTCGGACGGCCCTCTTGAGATGTCGGAGTCCGACGACGCCCGGGTGGCCCAGGTGCGCTACTTGGCAAGCACCTCGTCGAGCTTGCGCTCGGCGGCCTCCTCGTCGACGCCGATCGCGAAGG
>CAZJSY010000185.1:801-6620 GCA_964548555.1 uncultured Burkholderiales bacterium | reverse complement strand
TCACCTTCCCAGCGTTCGGTGTCGCCCGTCGCGCCCGGCTCCTCCTGCTCGTCGCTGCGCTGGTCAGTCTCCGGCCGGGCGGCGTCCACTTCACCGGTCGCGTTACGCGGCGCCGTGAGCGGGCCGCCGTCTGCGGGCCGTGCCTCGGCGTCGTTCAGGTACGACTGGTACGACGCCACCGCGTCGAAGTCGTGTCGACGGCTGTCGGGGAAGAACCGGGCGAGGAATCCCTGCCAGTCGAGGCGTTCCTCACCGAGCCGCCAGAGGCTCGCCGGGGCCGGCTTATGCCGGATCGTCGGATAGCGCGGATCGAACGGCCCGTGCTTGCGTGAATGCTCTATGCGGGCCGAATTAGCCACCGGCGGGGTCCGGGCGGCCCGTTGGGTGCCGCCGCCGACGTGTCCGGAGGCGGAAGACGACGCTCGTGACGATGCCCAGCAGCCAGCCGAGCACGGCGCTCGCGAGGATGATCCAGACCAAGGAGGCGTGGCCGCTGCCGGCCACCCAGCTCAGCTTCACCTGGCGAGTATTCGCAACCGTGAGTGCGATCAGGACAACGAGGAGCGCCACCAGACTGAACGCCAGCGTGTAGAGGCCGGTGCGGTGGCCATGTCTACGCAGCCGGTCGCTACGCGGCTCGACACGTTCCGTGTGCTGCGATTTCTGCTGTGGGGGCGATTCGACCTGCATGGGTTCTCCTTCTCCTGGCGCGGTGGTCATGTCGGATGAGCGGCGATCTAGGCCGCGGCCGCCGCTGTGAGCTCAGAGGGGCCGGCTCGCGCCGGCACGAGTTCGTTCGCGACGAACGCGGCGAGCGCGCGCGGGTCGAACGGCTTTGTCCAGTACGCGACGGCACCGAGCGCGCGGGCTCGCTGTGCGTTCGACGGCCCGACCTCGCCGCTCAGAAAGATCACCGGAATCCCGCGGGTTCGCTCGTCGACACCCAAGCTCTCGGCGAGCCGAAAGCCGCCGAGACGGGGCATGCTGACGTCGGTGAGGATCAGATCCGGACGTTCGCGGCGCGCCTGCTCGAGCGCATCAAGTCCGTCTGCGGCTTCGAGCACGTGCAGGCCCTCAGCCTCGAGATTGACGGCGCAGACCAGCCGCACCGAGGCGTCGTCATCGACGATCAGCACACGCCCGGCATCGCCGTTGCGAGCGCGCGCGGCATCGACCATACGGCCCGCGTCGAGAGCGTCGTTGCCCGCTCGCTGCTGCGTCCAAGTCTGCATCTTCCGCCCCTCCATAGTCAGCTCCGGTGCCGACCGATGGGTCTGGTCGGCTCAACTGCTCCGGCCTGTCTGCTGAGGGCGGATCGTGCGGGCCGGGGACGAATCTGGCCCGCTTCATCGCGGCACCGACTCGATTGCGGAACCGCCTCTGCATTCTAGCGGCTATCGGCGAGCATCGTGCGTCCCGCGCTAGATTTGGGGAAGCGTGGCGAAGACCGAGCACCTGAGTGTGCTGATCGCGAACGAGAGGCGAGACCGGCTGGAGCTGCTCGCGCAGGTCGTAATCGGGCTCGGGCACGACGTGATCGCCCGCGAGATCTACGTCAAGGAAGTCGGTGCCGTCACCGCCAGAGAGCAACCGGATGTCGCGCTGGTCGGGCTGGGCGAAAGCTCGGTCCACGCGCTCGAGCTGATCTCCGAGATCGTCCGCGAAGCCGCCTGCCCTGTGATCGCGATCCTGCACACCGACGACCCCGCCTACATCCACGAGGCAGCCAAGCGCGGCGTCTTCGCCTACATCATCGACGGCACCCCCGACGAGCTGCAAAGCGCAATCGACATCACCCTGCAACGCTTCGCCGAGTACCAAAACCTGCAAGGAGCGTTCGGCCGGCGCGCGCTGATCGAACAGGCCAAAGGCATCCTGATGGAGCGCTACTCAACGAACGCCGACCGCGCCTTCGAGATGCTGCGCGATCACTCCCAACACAACGGCCGCAAACTCAGCGACGTCGCCGCCGCCATCGTCGAAAGCCACCTCCTCCTCGCCCCGGCGACCACGCCAACCGCGCAGCCGGGAGGAGTGGATCTGGGCGGCTAGCGTCCGCTCTCGCTGTTCGAGACGTAAGTCGACATTCACGCGATCGACGCGGAGGCTTCTCGGTTCGCCGTTGCCTTGTCGACGGTGCGAAGGATGGTCTCCTAACTCATTCGCTTAGGGCGCGCGACGCAGATCCGCCAGACAGCCTTGCCGGTTGGCCAGGCGATCGCGATCAGCAGGGTCGCTGCTCCGGTGTGTACGTCCGTGGGTTCTGAGCTGGCCTCGCCTGCTCACTGATCCGCGCCCGAGCTGGTGTCGCGTTCTCCGGTTGGGCCGCCGTGCCAGTCCAGGCACAGCACTGTTGCGTCATCGCGGAGCTCGCCGCCGCACGCTTTCACCACGGCCTGTGTCAGCGCCTGCACTGCCTCGCGTGGATGAAGATGACGCGTCTTCGTGAGGAGCTCGAGCGCGTTCACATCGGTAGCGTTGCGCTCGAGGATTCCGTCGGTCAGGAATACGAGCCGGTCTCCGGCTTGCAGCTCCAGTTCCTGGACGTAATAGTCGGCGTCGACCGCGATACCAAATGGGAGGCCGGGAGCCAAGTCCACATCCTCGGCGTGGCCGTCACGGATCAGGATCGGCGAGGGATGGCCGGCGTTCACGATCCTTGCGATACCGGAGGCGTGATCGATCCGCACGACCTGCCCGGTCACGAAGTCGCCATCATCCGCAAACCCGCACAGCGCCTCATTGGCCAGCCGGGTCTGTTCGGCCAGGTCGACGCCGCGACGGCGACCGTTCCGCAATGCGCCGACCAAGACTGTCGCCAACACGGCCGCGTTCAGCGTGTGGCCCATCGCGTCCGTCATCGAGAGGTGCAGCCTGTCTCGCTCAACGCTGAAATCGAACGTGTCTCCGCCGACGTCGCCTGACGGTTCCAGCCATCCGGCCAGCGTGAACTGGCCTCCCTCGCAGGTGTACGAGGCAGGAAGCAATCGGTGCTGAAGCTCTGCCTCCAACGAAAGAGGTACCGAACGCTGCCCCCAGTCGAACAAGTCGGTAAAGCGGCGGTTGGCGATGACAATGTAGGCAAGCGCGTGCGCCCCCGCCGAGACGGTCGCCAGCGTCTGCTGGTCAGGCTCGTCATCGAATCCCAACGCCAACACACCGACCGCCTCGCCGCGGCTCGTCACGGGAGCGAACACCCGAAAACCCCCAACATCCGGAACGATCTGAATCTCCTGCTCGGTGAGCGCACGGCCATGCGGTGTTCCTGCCAGCGCGACTGACTGGCCGCGTTCGCGGTTGACATCCTCTTCGTCAGCGCTGGCGCGACGCACATGGCTCAACCGGACCAGTGCCTGGCCGCTGTAGTCCGCAATCAAGAAGCTGACGTCGCGCGCGCCGAGCGCATCCGTCAAGGCGGCAGCGACGACTTCCGCCGCATCGATCGGAGGAGCCGCTTCCACCGAAGCAAGCAGCGTCTTCACATCCAGCGGGATGAGGACTTCCGAACGGCTGCTCCTCCGCATCGTCACCGATCGACCATACCCCGGGGACTACTAGGCACGCGCGGTAGCACACAGATCGCGATCGCGGCGTAGTGGCAAGCGACGGCGGCGATCCTAAGCAGGTGGAACAGCACGGTACGTGGTCGAAGTCGACGAAGATGGAGTCGCGACGATGCGCCCGCAGAGCCGCGACGCACCTGAAGCGAGTCGAGAGCCTCAGATGCGTGGTCGAAGCTCGGTCACGAACGACAGTTCACAGACCCGCAGCTACAAGGAGGTCGGGACATGGCGGCCAAGGACAAGAACACAAAGAAGAACGATCGAAAAGAAGTCGGCTCAAGAAACGCTTAAGGAGAAGCGGCAGGCCAAGAAAGGGAAGAAGTAGTCGAATCAGACCGGGTCGCCTCGCCTTGGAGCTTGCCGAGTCGCGATCTGTCGCTCAGGCGTCGTTACAAGTTTCCGGGCGGGCCATTTGGCTCGGAGAGCGTCCGGGGAACACTCGCGCCGTGGACGCGGACGACTACGACGGGGAGACCCTCGAAGCACTCGTAAAAGCGCGGAGCATGCTTCTCATCCTGCTAGCGACCTGCGAGACCACACTGCTCGCGCTCGACGCTGCAGCGAACGTGCTCGACATCGACATGGCCCAAGACCTGCGCCGGATGATCGCGCGCACACAGGACGAACTCGCCGTGATGGACAAGAAGCTCGCGTTCCTCGGGGACTAGCCACGTTCCGGTTCCCTTACCCCGCAAGCCCTCGAGCCGCGGACGCGGGATCGTGTCGCCGTCGGACGAGGGGGGTACGTCTCCGATCACTGCGATGCCGGATAAGTCTCGCCTCGACCAGCTGCACCGAAAGGCGAACGTGCTTCAAGTTCACTCGCGCGAGCTTCGCGCCCACTCGAAGGCGCTCATCGACCGGGCCGCCGAACTCCGCCGGCTCGCCTCAGCGAGACACAAGCGACCACCCACGGCAAAGTGAGAGTCCCGGCCGCTCAATCCGCAAAGGAGAACAACGCCTCACCGAGCTGCGGGCCGGAAGGGGGCCACATCCGTCTCTCACGACCCGGGCCCGAACCGGCTGAAGACGCTTCCTCGACTCTTCCCGAGAGGTCAGTGGCGGACCGGTTCGGCCGGACGCATCGACGCGATACCGTGGTCGTCCACCTCGACGACGAAACGGCGGCGACGACCCAGAAGTCGGCTTACGAGCGAATTGCCGCCCTGGACGACGATCGCGTGCGTGTGCTCGTGGACCTCGACGCGGAACCCTTCGGCCACCCGCGCCGCGAGGTACTCGTCGAGGGCGCGCCTCCGGAGGCCGCCAGCATCGGTCTCGCCAGCCACCACGCCACCGTATCGCCCGCCCCATGACTCCGCCTTCGGCTGCGTCTCCTTCGAGACGGCGAGACGCCCGGCCGAGAATGGCGAGTCTTTGGTGCGCGGCTATCAGACTGGATGCAGCCGGCACGGGCGGCAGGCGGCGTAGCCGGAGCGGAGCCATGGAGCGCGCGCTCGAACTCCTAGGATCCGCGCGTGGCTGACGCTGGCGGCGAGAGCGTCCCGGCGCGCCGGATCCGGCATGCCCGGGAGACGACTGCTGCGCTCGCGCGGATGCGCAGCGATCCCAAGTCGGAGAACATTGTCGCTTTCCACGAGCTCCATGCACGCCACATGCACGAGCTCGGGGATGAGGAGTCGGCGGCACGAGCTGCCAAACGCGCTGACCGTGCCAGAGAAGACATCCGGCCGGCCGAGGATGCGCAGCAGAAGCGTCTGCACGACGCTCGGATCGGCAGACGCGATGGCACGGATCTCGGTGCGACTCGCTCACCCGGCCCTGAGGCTCCGACGAAAGCGACACAGCCCGCACAGACGAGCGGACGGATCCAGGTGCAACGCGCGCAGGCGGGCGTGCAGCGCGCGAAGGCCCATCTTCAGCGTCTCGCCGAAGGCGACGAGCGTGTCGAAGCGCACGCAGCCCGTGCGACGTCCGCGCATGAGCGATCCGCGGCGGCTCAACGACGGCTGCGTGACGCGGGCGCCCGCGCAGCTGCGAGTGCGCTGAGATCCTCGCTCGGCGAGCGCGAAGCACCCACCGACGGTCGAGCTGGCGGCGCCGACGAAAGCGACCGGATTGCCGACGAACGCGAGAAGATCGCAGACGAGCGCGACAGGCGAGCCGACGAGCGCGACGAGCAGGCAGACGAGCGCGAGGCGGTGGCCGTCAGGGGCGAGAAGCGCGCCGACGAACGCGACAAGCGCGCCGACGAACGCGACAAGCGCGCCGACGAACGCGACAAGCGCGCCGACG
>CAZJSY010000185.1:0-701 GCA_964548555.1 uncultured Burkholderiales bacterium | reverse complement strand
AACGCGAGAAGCTCGCCGACCGGCACGACGAGATCGCAGATACCCGGGAGCGCATCGCCGACGATCTCGACCGGCGATTCGGCGAACGCGACGAGATCGCACAGGAGCTCGAACGCACCGCAAAAGACCTCGAAGACACGGAGACAACGGGTCGATGATTCTGCCTCCAAGTCGGACCTAGCTCGAACGCGGTCAGCGCCGCACCAACTGCGACGCCTAACAGGAAGGTCAGAACATGGCGACTGAGGACAAGAACACGAAGAACACTCGACCGCGGGAGTCCCCCGCAACCGAGGTCAACGTGGCCGGAGGCGAAGAAAAGGCGCCGGATTCAGGTGGCGCCGATTCCCCAGCAGAAAGCGGGGCCGCCCGCCTGCTGATGTGTAGAAGCTAGCACGAGTCGGCTGGGGACGGCTCGCATCGACCCTAAGCGACCACATGCCGACGCTCCCACCCCTTGGAAGAGCTGCCCGCGACGGCCGACACCGAACGCTGGGAGGGTGACGGCGGCGCCTCAACAGGAAGCACGCCGCGAAAACGACGGGGTGAGCGACCTATCGGAGCGCACGCGGCTTAGTCTTTCCTGCGCTGCGTCTTGTCCGACCGGTCGGCGTGCACGGCCCCTGGAGAGCTGGCGAGCGCCGACGCATCGAAGTCGTGGCGGCGGCTGTCGGGGAAGAGCCGGCCGAGGAATCCTTGCC
>CAZJSY010000184.1:0-6630 GCA_964548555.1 uncultured Burkholderiales bacterium | reverse complement strand
GCGAGTACGAACGGGCCGTTGAACCCGGGCCCGAAGCCCTTCGAGAGCAGGTCGTACGCCTGACGACTCTGCGTCGACGTCGGGTTGTTGCCGGCGTCGACGAATCCGAGCCGCATGCCCAACACGGGCGATGCCACCACGATCAGGACGAGGAGCCCGGCAGTCGCAAGCGGCCATGGCCGGGCCTGTACGAACCGACTCCAGCGGTACCAGACGGTCTGGCGTGTGTCGTCCTCGCGGTGTACCCACGGAAGTCGCAGCTTGTCGATGTTCGTGCCGACGAACCCCAGTACCGCCGGCAGCAGCGTGACCGCCGCGAGCACGGTCAGTGCGACGACCGCGGCCGCGCCCATGCCCAGTCCGCTGATGAACGACAGTCCGATCGCGAGCATGCCGAGCAAGGCGATGATCACGGTGATCCCCGCGAACAGCACCGCGCGTCCCGATGTGTCGATCGCGATGGCGACGGCCTCTTCCGGTGTGTGACCGGCGTGAAGACTCTGGCGGTATCGCGTGACGACGAACAACGCGTAGTCGATGCCGACGCCGATACCGATCATTGCAGCCAACGTCGTGGTGAAACTTTGGAGCGGATACACGTGCGTCAGCAGGCCGATGATCGGCAGGCCGACCGCGATGCCGCCCAACGCAACGACGATGGGCACGACCATCGCGAGCACGGATCCGAACGCGATCAGCAGGATGATGATCGCCAGCAGGACGCCGATCGCCTCACTCGACGGAGGCTTCGGCCGTTCTGATTGCTGAATGAGCAGACCGCCCAGACGCACCTCGAGCTGCGCGGTGGTGTGGCGCTCGGCCAGCGCGATCATCTCCTTGCCGACGTCGTTCGAGACGTCGTGCGCCGGCGCATCGAGCTGCGCGTTCGCGAGCGCGATCGTCCCCGACCTCGAGATTCCTCCCGGTGTCGCGTATGGGTCGCTCACATTCGTCACGTGCGGCACGCGGCCGAGCGCCGCCCGCAACGACTCGACCTGTGCGTGCACTTGTGGGTCGCGCATCGACAGCGCACCCCTCAGCGCGACCTGCACCGTGTCGCCGGACTGCGACTTGAACTGGCCCGTGAGGAGGTTCTGCGCCCGGGTCGACTCCGTGTGTGGAGCGCTGAAGTTCGTGGTGAAGTTCGGGCCGACGCCCGACGACGCCATGTTCATGCCGACGAGCGCGGTCACCCAGACCGCGACGACGAGCCACCGTCGCCGGTAGCAAAACCGTGCGAGCGCACGCAGCGACATTGACAGCCCTCCGGGAGCGATTGGTGCGTGAACCGAGAGGTTACGGCGTGTCAACTGCCTCGCCCGACGCGCCGAAGCCCGGAGACTCCCGCTTCGTGCCCGAGCGGGGAACCGATCAGTTTCCCGCCGGGCGAAGTCTCATCCGTCCATCGCTCGAGAGCTGTCCTTTCCGAACACGGCACAAAGGAACTTGCCGTCGCCGCTTGTCGCGTGGCTTCACCGAGCGGCCGGCGCGGTACCGATCGACCAATGGGACCGGCCCTACCGGAAGTTGTTGCAGAACGCTTGCTCAGAAGGCGTGCCCTGACCGTAGGGGTCGATCGGCCGGTTGAAGTCGGGCAGCCACGAGTTGTAGGCCTCGTTCATGTAGACGAACGGAGCCGGACAAGCGATGTGGATGACCTTCGGGTTGAGCATCGTGTACCCGTAGTGTCCGAGCGCGGAGTGTGCGCCGCAAGAGAACGAGTAACCCGGCGCCGCCTGGTCGGCCAGATACGCATACGCCGCCTCGCACGATGTCGGCGGCGGTGAGCCAGCGCTCGGCTCCCCGGGCTGGGCGCACGCAGCCAATGTGAGCGTCGCAAGGCCCCCGAGTACGAGTATGCGAAGGGTCTTCAAGATCGAGCCTCCATGCTCCTTCGACGCGCCGTATGGCGCGCCGACATCCATCCCTGGACGACAAGGAATGCGTTCCGATCGCAGCGGGACCGCTGCCGATCCCTGCGCTGCGTGATGGCTCGAAGGTGATCTCAGCGATCACGAGCCATCGAAGTGAACGGTCCTCCAGACCGGTCAGCGCCTGCCCGGGCGTATCTGCGCCCTCCCTGCCCGCTCGCCGTGTTGCCGGCGAGCTCTTCGTTCGGCGGTCCGTGCCCCGTCCGGCCGCCGTCCGAGATGATGCATATTCGGCAATCGCGAAGCAAGGTCGAGAACGCGCATTTTGATGCTTCCTGATGGTCTATGGCCGCGGCATCCGTCAGGTCACTGTCATCGAACACCCTCCCGCGCGGTCGACTCGCGTGGAGCACGCGTACGGAGCGACCGCGCGTCAGCAGGACGTGAACACCGCGACGAGATGCAGACCGTTGAGAGTTGCGTGAGCCACGATCGTCGGACCGAGTCGTTTCCAACGGGTCGCGGCGATCCCGGCACCGATACCGAAAGCGCCGTGCTCGGCGGGGCTAGCGCTTCGGCGGCAGCGACTGCGCGTACGTCTTGCCGAGGCGGACCCACTTTTCGAGTTGACGCTTGGTACGCACATCGGCCGAGTCGACCCTCAGCCATCCCTGCATCTCGCGGCCGCGCATCTCCATGGGCCGGGCGTGTGTCTTCGCGACGAGGTCGTCGGACTTCGCCGGGTCGACGCGCACGAGTACGCCACCTTGGCCGCTTGCCGCGACCGCCATGTTTCCGCCGACGAGGAACGCGAGCCCACCGAACATCTTCTTCTCGGTCAGGCCCGACACGTCCGACAGGAGCTCTCGTATCCGGTCGGCAAGATCCTCGTCGTAGGCCACGTGTGGATTGTAGAGACGCCTCGGATACGAGATCCGCCTTGTCTCCAGCCCGATCGAAAACTGTCGATCGTGAATACAACGCAGTGCCGGCCGGATATACCCTCCAGGTGCTCATCGGGAATGGAGCGTGACGATGCGTCGAAATCAAAGACGCGAGATCGTGCAGCTCGAAGAGTCCGACTGGACCCGACCCGTCAAAGCCCGGAGCGTCCGCGGCTCAGTCGCGCTTCTTGCGGCAGCGGCAGCCCTGACCGCCGCCCCGTTGATCTACGTGGTGTGGACGGCCCCGATCCGCGACGGAATCGACGGTGTCGACAACATCCACACGGGGCTCGAGCAGGTGCATCGGTGTGTGAGTCCGAAGGTTCCCCCACAGCTCAAGACACCGGAATGCCGGCGAATCAGCGCCAGCATGACGACGACGACCACCGCGACGGGCCACTGACCAACTACCGATCTCACCGCCGCGCGTCGGAGCGACGGAACGGCTCGTCGACGTCGAGGGACGTCAAGCTGTCGTACGAGCGGGGCTTCCGGTAGGCGTTGCCCATCGAGTCGTTGTGGCGGTACGCCCTGAGGCGATCCAGGTCGACCTCGGCGACGAAGACGCCTGGTTCCTCGCCTGCTTCGAAGATCACCGGATCGAGACCTTTTGCATGTTCGTCGAACGTGACCGCGTCGACGACCATCGAGTGTCCGTTGTACTCGGGAGCCGCGTAGTTGGCCATCGCCATTGCGACCATGTTCTCGAAGGCGCGGGCCTTGAACTGACCCAGCCGGTTCGCCTCGAGCTCACAGGCGTTCGGCACCAGGACGACCTCCGCACCCTTGAGCATCAGCACGCGCGTGCTCTCCGGGAACTCACGGTCGAAGCAGATCATCGCGCCGACGCGTACCGGCCCTCCCGCCGTGTCGAGCTCCACGACCGCGAACTCGTCGCCCGGCTCGAGCCCCTGTTCCCAGTCGAAGTCGCACGTGTGAACCTTCGCGTACGTCATGACGATGTCGCCGTGCCGGTCGATGAGGGCGAGGCTGTTCCGCGGCTTCCCCGTCGCCCGCTGGAGGTACGTCAACGCGATCGCGATGCCGAGCTCGCCGGCGAGCTCACGGAAGCGACGGACGAAGGCGCCGTCGGAGTCGATCGCGAGTGATTGCCACGGTTGCTGTGGCGTGGATCGTGCGACTCCGGTGTCGTAGCCGATGCTCCACAGTTCCGGGAACAACGCGATGTCGGCACCGAGTCGCGCCGCTTCGCGACAGGCCTCCTCACCGGTGACCCGGTTCGCTTCCACGTCGGATCCATGCGACGTGAGCTGCAACAGCGCGATGCGCAGCGGCTTCATCCTGTCAGCACGATGAGGATGACCTTCTTCGCCACGGCTCATCCTCCCGTTCCGCATCGCACGCTACCTGTGGATCAGGCGTGCTGCCCGCGCCGGATGGACTGCCGTTCAGGAACAGCAGAGGTAACGCCACGCCGGCCCGAGCACCGGGTTGCCGGAGCTGTCGAAGGGAGTCGCGCCGTCGTTGACGATGCTGCCGTGCGGGTCGGACGCGGAGATGCTCGTCGTGAGTCGGTGACTGCTGCCGTACGGAGGAGTTGCCCCGTCGACACTGGTCAACACGCCGGGTATTCCGAGCGCCTGCCAGCTCGCCTTGTACGTCGTGGCACCTCCGTCGGCCGTGTGGAGGAAGCCGTAGTAGTTGGCCGACGGCGTTGTGTGCGTGCCGGTGATCCACGGGGCGAGGTTGCCCTGCGAGTCGGTGTCGTTCGTCGCGGCCAACAGCACGGCTCTCGCGACGTTCTGGTCCTTGGCGACGAACGCGGCGTTGGAGCCGCCTTGCGAATGGCCGGCGATGACGATCGACGACCAGTTGGGCTTCGTCGTTCCTGACGTGCTGTCGACAGTCAGGAACGACGCCCACCCCGCCGTGTGGTCGTTGCTGTCGAGGTACTGGAGGAGACTCACGAGACGCCCGGAAATCGAATTCGCGGCCGAGATCGTGCCGACGGCCGACGTACCGCCGTAGATGATCGCTTGGCGAGTGTTCGCCTCACAGGTCGTGTCGGCGTTACACGAGTCGTAGACGTTGAACGTGTTCGGGACCTGCAAACCGATCGCGGGCGTGCCCGTCTCGGCCACGGTACGCAGGAACTGTTGCGCTTGCGTGGCGAACTCGCGCTGGCCGGGGAGATACACGACGAGCTTCGTGCCGGGCGCAAACGTCGGACTCGTCTTGGTCTCCACCACGTGTGGCTGGAGCCAGTTGTCGATGCTCGCGTTGGTGTCGTGGGGGAGTACCAGTTGCTCGGTCGTCGTGAAGTCGTAGCGCTGGACGTCGAAGGTGTTGCCGTTCTCGTCGGTCGGAGTGACGGTGACGCTGTTGCCGTTCACGCTGACGTTCAGGAAGTGGTACACCTGACTCGCGCTGGTGGGCGTGGGCGCGTTGCACGACGATCCGGAGCTGATCCACCCGATTGCATACGCGTCGAAGGTTGAGCAGTTGGGGACCGACCACACCGTCGCGCCACCACCGCCGGTCACGTAGCTGACCATCGGTGAACCGGCAATCTGCGGCGTGTTGCGTTCGTAGTCATGGGCGTGGCCGTTGAACACCATCTTCACGCCGCCCGTGGCGAGGACGCCTTCGAGGTGTGTCGGCCCGCTGAGGTTGGTGTCGCTCGGCTGAGTGGCGCTGTCGGAGTGCAACGGATAGAAGAACGACGCGAACTTCAGCTTGCCCGCGTTGGCCGGATTGGCCAGGTCGGTCTGCAGCCAGTTGAGCTGTGTGCCACACACCGAGCAACCCGGCACAGGGCCGTTCCAATGGGCCTGGAAGTCGCCGTCGTAGCCGCCGGTCTGATCCGACCAGGCCGCGTCGAGCATGTAGAAGCGGGCGTTGCCCCAGTCGAACGCGTACCACGCCGACGGGTAGGTGTTGTGACCAGGCATGGTGGCGGTGCAGCAGTAGTCGTCCTGCTGGTAACGGCCCGACGAGCCGGCGACGACGGTGTCCTGAGGCCAGTTCTGGAAGTGGGGGAGGCTCTGATCGAAACCGTGGTGCCCGATCCCGGCGAAGAACGGGGTCGACTGCCCGGCGGGCCAGTTCTTGAGCGGGAACACGTTGCCCTGGCCCACGTCCCCATAGTTCGTCTGGGTGCCGTCGGGATAGGCGTTGTCCCCGACGCTCATGACGAAGCTCGGGTTCGCGGCGCGCATGCGCGCCAGCACATTCGTCTCGTCTTGAGTGCCGGAGCCCCAGTCACCGATCACGGCGAACGAGAACGGTGTCGTCGAACCGGGCGCCAACGGCGTCGTGAACGGGACCGCGTTGCCGTTGAGCTGATCGCTGCCGTTCTGCATCACGTGGTAGCAGTAGGAGGTGTTCGCGGACAGACCGCCGAGCACCGCCGTCCACTGGTATTCGGTGTTGTTCCCGACCTTGATCTGGCTGACGAGCGTCGCCGTCACGCTCGAGGCCGAGCAACTGCCCGAGGGACCGAACGTCACCACCGGCGCCGGACTGCCGTCGAGCGTGGCGAAGTTCAGCCGTTCCGACGTGGCGGTGGCGTCGGTGAAGTACGGGGTGCGCATCAAACACCCGGAGGCGACGATCACCAGGACGGCGACGACCGCCAGCGTCCGCATCCGCGCCGAGCTACCAACCCCAGACATCACACGCCGCCCGCGAAGATTCGACCCTCACCCGGACAAAACCCTAGCGGCCCTGCGACGACCGGACGATGGGTCATTCGACCCTTTTTCGGCAGCGAGCAGACCCGTTCATGCGTCAAATCCGGGCGGCGAGACACGGATTCCACGCATGAACGCGGCTGGTGCAGGAAGCGCCACGAC
>CAZJSY010000183.1:0-6667 GCA_964548555.1 uncultured Burkholderiales bacterium | reverse complement strand
TAGAGCGGCAGACTTCTAATCTGCGGGTCGGGGGTTCGAATCCCTCCGGGCGCGCGTCCATGAGCGCCGGAACGGCTGGAGGCTGGATGCGATCGCGATCGCGACTGCTTCTCGTGGTTGCCGCATGACGGACGCCGACGTGTGGAACGGCCTCACCGAGACCGAGCGGCGCGTCGCCGAGTTGGTCGCCGACGGTCTGGCCAACCGGGCGATCGGTGAACGCCTGTCGCTGTCGCGTCACACGGTCGACTACCACCTTCGTCAGGTGTACGGAGTGCTTCGGATCGCCGATCGTTCCGACCTCGCGACGTGGGTGGTAGAAACGAAGCGGGCCGCGTTCACGATGTTCGACGGTGTGATGGACGGCATCACGGTGCTGGAACCGATCTGGGATCCATCGGGAGAGATCGCGGACTTCCGCATCGTGTACGCGAACGCAGCGTGTATCGACATCTGCGGACGGCCGGTCTCGGAGTCCGTCGGTCGGTCGTTGCGTGAGACGTATCCGACGACCATGGCCGCGGAGCTCTGGCGGCAAGTGTTCATGTCAGGCGAACCGTTCGAGCTTCACGACCATGAGCGCGAGGACACGACGACTCGGTACGACATGCGCGCCAGCAAGCACGACAGCGTCGTCATCGTGGCCCATCGCGCCCGTGGCGAGGATCGCTCCTAGTCCGACGTTCGACCGGGATCCCTCACGGAGTCGTGCCCGGACCGGCCGAGGTCGTCGAGGGTCGGCGGTTCGCTGAGGGCCCATGCCGCGACGGCCTCCGCGTGGGCGAAGCGGTCCTCGTCCTCTCGGGCGGCGGAGAAGATGGCCTCGACCACGCTGACCAACGGGATTCCGGCGCGAGCACACTCGGCCCGGAGCTCCATCGCCTCCTGGTCGAGCTCGGCGATGAACCCCGGATGATCGATCCCCATTCGGATCTTGGCGGCTCGCTCGTACACGTCCATTTCCGGCTCCCCGCAGGCGATCCATACCCAGCGCGCGGAACTCCATTCATCGTTCGCGGGCGTACCTGTCCGGCGCAACGTCAGGATTTGCCAGCGCACAGACGGCTATCACCGCACCTTCACGTGGGCACGATGTTGAACCGGAGGTACGTCATGGGCGGCGAGCTCCCGGGATGGGACAGCCTGACGGCCGTCGAGCGCGACGTCGCCGCCCTGGTCGCCGCCGGCCTCACGAACCGCGAGGTTGCCGAGCGGCTCTTCGTCTCTCCGCACACGGTCGACTTCCATCTGCGGAAGGTCTTCCAGAAGCTCGGGACGAGGTCCCGGGTGGACCTCGCAGCGCGGCTCGCCGCGTTCCGACCGCCGCGCAAGGGCGACGAGTGAGCGGCGCAGGAGCCTGCTGATCGAGCGCTGAAATGGGTCTGGGGACCTATATGAGTGACGAGGGCGGTTTGTTACCTTGCTCTCCTCGCATCAGTGAAAGAGGCGTTTCATGGGCAGGCGTTCACTCATCGTCGGACTCGTTCTCTCGGCGCTGCTCCTCATGAGCTCGGCGCCGGCATGGGCCGCCGTCTATCCCAATGGTGGATCGACCCCCACGACCGCGCAGGTCGAGGCCGCCACCGCCACGGCTCCGGCCACGGCTACCGGCCCGGCATCGTCGGGCGCGACCCTTCCGTTCACGGGCGGCGATGTCATGACGCTGACAGCCCTGGGCGTGGGCGCCATCGGAGTCGGTCTGGTGCTGGCCCGCCGCACCCGGGTCGCCCGGCGCGCCGAGTGAGGCGTACCGAGCTGCATGGGGCGGATGACCTGGAGGGCACCGCGAGACACGAGAAAGTCGTGCGTGACGCTTCGACGCGCGTCGTCGAGCGGATTCGAACATCGGCTGCAACACCGGAGATGATCAGCTCCTACCGATGAGCTCTCGAGTGAACCGTCGCCGTCTGCAACGAGTAACACGTCGCGAGCGCAACACCGCCATCGCGCTGGCTGTCGCGGGCATCAGCGTGATCGGCTCGGCTGCGTATCTCGGCACCCTCGGTACCGACCCCCTCGCGGTCGGCTCGCGCTCGACTCCGAAGGTCGCCTCGCCGCGAGTCTCCACGACGACACCTTCCGTGCCGACGGTGGCACCCCAACAGCAGACGAGCACGATCGCGGCCACCGACGTGCTGCCGACCACCGGCGCAACGCCCGCCGCGAGCCCCACGTCCGCCGTAGGCGCGCGCGCGGCTTCGTCGAGCGCTGATGAGGGCGTGTTGGTCTGCGCGTGTCTTGCTTCGCTTCCCGAGGCCACGCAACCCGGCAGCCTCCCGACCGCGCCCCTTCCCACTGCGCCCGTTCCCGGCGCCGGTGGACCGGCAAGCCCGGGAACAGGCGCCGGCGGCACGGGCGGAACACGGCCCATCGCCACGACCACGACGACCAGGGCCACGGTCAGCAGCACCACGACGACGACCACGACGACCGGTCCGCTCAACCTGCCGGGTGTGACGCTCCCGGAACCCGTCCGCGGCGTGGTCGGGACGCTCCCGCTGCCCTGATCCCCGCTTCGCAACCTCAGCCGGGCGCGGGCGATCGCGGGTCGCGGCATAGGCTCGGCGCCGTGTCGACAACGGCCCGTGACGGTGCAGTACGCGGACTCGACGATCCGCTCGCTCGAGATCTCGAGCTCCTCCCCGAACTGAACGCACGTTGGCGCGAGTTCGAGGCGACCGTCTGGTCGTCGCCGCTCGATCCCGTGTTGTTGGAGCTGTGCCGCCTTCGAATCGCGACGCTGCTGCGCGACGGCATCGGATCGACTGCGCGCACCACTGTGGCAGTGCGCGGCGGCCTCACCGAAGAGCTCGTCGCCGCGCTCCCGAACTGGCCGGTATCACCGTTGTTCGGACCGCGCGAGCGCGCCGCGCTCGCGATCGCCGAGCTCTTCGTCATCGACGCCCACGCGGTCACCGACGACACGTGCGCGGAACTACTCGCCAATCTGACGGAGGCCGAGGCGACCGCGTTGACGATGGCCATCGCGCTCTTCGACGCGACGTCGCGGGCGCGGCTCGCGTTGGCGAGCACCCGGTAGAGGAGGAAAGCGTGGCGCGCATCGCACCGCCCGAGGGAAGCGCGGTCTTCCTCGATCACCAACCCGAGCAGTACGCGGCGTTCAACCGGCTCTACGGCACGCTGTGGTCGAACGGTGTGGTCGATCAGGCGACGAAGGAGGCGGGCCGGCTGCGCAACGCGCAGCTCGTCGACTGCGGCCTCTGACGAAATCTTCGCTTCGCAGGTGCGAGGCAGGGTCTCACCGAAGAGCACATCGCGCGTCTCGGCGATCCCGATGCCGCTGCGACGACGCTTCCGCCCCGCGTGCGTTGCGCCGCCCGGTACGCGGAGGTGATCGTCACCGATCCAGCTTCGCTGCCCGACGACCTTGGCACCGAGTTGTCGGAGATGTTCACACGGGCCGAACGGGTGGAGCTCACCCTGACGATCGCGCTCGCGTCCGCGTTCTCCCGGGCCGCGATCACCTGGGGTCCGCCTTCCGGCATGCCGGTCATCGAGGTGCCGACGCCGGCACCGTGACGCGCACGGTTTCCTGACGCTAGCGTCAGGTCCGCCCGACCCCGTGACCGGCACCAACAGCCTTGGGAGACCAACGTGACGCACCCGCGCAAGTTCCGCTTCGCCGCCCAGCTGCGACTCGCCGGTTCGAGCAAGGAGTGGACCGAGAGCGCGCGCAAGGTGGAAGACCTCGGATATTCGACGCTCACGATGCCGGACCATTTCAACGAGCAGCTCGCTCCTGTTCCCGCGTTGATGGCGGTGGCGTCGGCGACGTCGACGTTGCGGATCGGCACCCTGGTCTTCGACAACGATTACAAGCACCCGCTCGTCCTCGCGAAGGAGTGCGCGACGCTCGACCTCTTGTCGGACGGACGTCTCGAGCTCGGCCTCGGAGCCGGATGGATGAGGAGCGATTACGAGCAGTCGGGTATCACGTACGACCCGCCGAAGGTCCGGGTCGACCGGTTCGAGGAAGGGCTGCGCGTGTTGAAGGGGCTCTTCGCGGACGGTCCGTTCTCGTTCTCCGGTGAGCACTACACCATCAGCGAACACGAGGCGCTTCCCAAGCCCGTGCAGCGGCCGCACCCGCCGATCGTCATCGGTGGAGGAGGTCGCAGGGTGCTGTCGATCGCGGCGCGCGAAGCGGACATCGTCAGCGTCAATCCGGACCTACGCGCCGGCCTCGGTGGCGCCGAGACCGCCCCCGACATCACACCGGCTTCCACGACCCGGAAGGTCGCGTGGGTCCGGGAAGCCGCGGGTGACCGCTTCGACGACCTCGAGCTCAACACCCTGATCGGCTTCGCTCACCTGACCGACGACCCGATGCCGATCGCCGAGGCCATGGCCCCCAACTTCGGGATCGAGCCCGCCGAGGCCCTGCGGGTACCGCTGATCCTCGCCGGTACGGTGGACGCGATGGTGGAGGAGCTCCAGCGCCGGCGCGAGGAGTGGGGTTTCTCCTATATCGGCTTCGACAACGACTGCTGGGAGGCCATGGCCCCCGTCGTCGCCCGCCTCGCGGGCACCTGAACCGTCCGGCCGGGGCCGGTGCCGCCGGGTGTCGGGTACGATCATCGGCCGCGCGTGCCACCCGGTCGTGGCCGCCCATGGTGGCCGTAGCTCAGTCTGGTTAGAGCGCCAGGTTGTGGCCCTGGAGGTCGGGGGTTCAAGTCCCCTCGGTCACCCCACGAGCGTCCCGAACTGAAGCCCGCGGCGGCTGCAGTTCGGGCGCTTTCGCGCTGGGCCCACGTTTGTGGCTTCCGCCACGCCGCCTGATCCCTCACCACTCCTTCAGCTGGGACGCAACCCGCGCCGAGGAGTGCACTTCGCGTCCCAACCGCGCGAGTGGTAGGAGCGGTCGCTCGGAGCCGTTGCGGCGGCGCACCGACGCGTCGGAGTTCAGGCACACGACGAGCCAGTCGCACAGCGCGGGCGGCGCGCAGCGCGGTCAAGTGGCGAAGCGATCGCCCGCTCCGCACGGGTCGCCCGCCATGGGCTCCGCCGGGACGATGAGCGGGTGCGCCGCGCCCGAGAGAAGGGAGCGCGCCGAGGCCAGCCCCGGAACGGAAGGGCCCTCGTTGGGTACGGTTCACGGCAGGGGGTGGCCCGGGCCCCGCCCTCGGGGGATCCGGGGCGGCGAAACGGCTCGGAGACAATGGCGCAGCCAGGCCGGCCTGCTGTCCCGAGCCCCTCGCGCGCGACACTGAAAAGGAGCAATTTTCCCGTTCCCGCTCCCTTCCCGCCGCCCTCAGGGCCGGGACCGACGTCTGCGATCCGCCCCGGCGGGTCTTCAGCAAGGAGCTGCATGCCCTCCGATCGTCCGACCGTCTGGCCCGGACGCCCATATCCGCTCGGCGGCACCTACGACGGCACCGGCACCAATTTCTCTCTGTTCACCGACGTGGCGGACCGGGTGGAGCTGTGTCTCTTCGACGAGGGCGGACGCGAGACCCGTGTTGTGCTCCCCGAGCAGACCGCGTTCATCCACCACGGGTACCTGCCCGGCATCGGTCCGGGGCAGCGTTACGCGTACCGGGTGTACGGGCCGTGGGCGCCCAGTCAGGGTCAGCGTTGCAATCCGGCCAAGCTGCTCCTCGACCCGTACGGCAAGGCCGTCGACGGCCAGGTCCGCTGGGACCGCTCGGTGTTCCCGTACCGGATCGGCGACGAGAACCGGGCCAGCACAGCCGACGACGCGCGCTACATGCCGAAGAACGTCGTCACCAACCCGTACTTCGACTGGGCCAACGACCGGCCGCCCGACACGCCGTGGCACCGCACCGTTGTCTACGAGATGCACGTCAAGGGCTTCACCGCACAGCATCCGGCCGTTCCGCCGGAGCTGCGCGGCACGTACGCGGGGCTCGGCGTGCCTGCCGTCGTCGACTATCTCAAGTCGCTCGGCGTCACCGCGATCGAGCTGCAACCCGTGCACCAGTTCATCCATGATCACGGGCTCGTGCAGCGCGGTCTGCGCAACTACTGGGGTTACAACTCGATCAACTACCTCGCGCCGCACAACGAGTACAGCTCGTCCGGCACGCTCGGCCAGCAGGTGCAGGAGTTCAAGCAGCTCGTCAAGACGATGCACGAGGCCGACATCGAGGTGATCCTCGACGTCGTCTACAACCACACCGCCGAAGGCAATCAGCTCGGGCCGATGCTGTCGTTCAAGGGCATCGACAACCACGCGTACTACCGGCTGTCCGAAGACGATCCCCGGTATTACGTCGACTACACGGGTACGGGCAACACGCTCAACATGCGCCACCCGCACGTGTTGCAGCTCATCATGGACAGCCTCCGCTACTGGATCCTCGAGATGCACGTCGACGGGTTCCGCTTCGACCTCGCGGCCACCCTCGCGCGCACGCTGCACGAGGTCGATCGCCTCTCCGCATTCTTCGACATCATCCAGCAGGACCCGGTCATCAGCCAGGTGAAGTTGATCGCCGAGCCGTGGGACGTCGGTGAGGGCGGATACCAGGTCGGGAACTTTCCACCGCAGTGGTCGGAGTGGAACGGTCGCTACCGCGACACGGTGCGCGACTACTGGCGCGGTGAGGACGCGACGCTGGGTGAGTTCGCATTCCGATTCACCGGGAGCTCCGACCTCTACGAGGGCACGGGACGCCGGCCGTCG
>CAZJSY010000182.1:0-6773 GCA_964548555.1 uncultured Burkholderiales bacterium | reverse complement strand
AGATTCGCTGCTGCCACGTACCGCCGGCTGTCGCTCAGTTCCGCTCCGCGCGAAAGATTGCGAGGTCTGCCTCGGCGAAAAGCATCGATGAGTTCAGGCCGGCGTGCGCGAGCCAGCGGAGTTGATCGGCCGCGGTGTCCGGCTGGTCAACGCCGTCTTCGATAGGGACGGGGACGGTCACGGGGACCGTGGGGACCACCACGTCGCACAGCACGAAGCGTCCACGCGGGCACAGCGCGGCGGCGACTCGCTTGAAGAGGTCGGCCTTCGCCGCACTCGGCAAGTGGTGAACGGCGAACGCCGATACCACCAGATCGAACGAACCCGCCGGGAGCGCGTCTTCGAGACGTCTTTCCACGAAGCTGCCGGAAGGCACGGCCCGCCGCGCCGCGCGAAGCATCTCGGGGCTCGCATCGACACCGACCAGGGTGGCACCCGGGTGACGCGCCAGCACGCGTTCAGCAGTGACTCCGGTGCCCGATCCAAGGTCCAGGATCGTCCGGGCCTCCACGTCTGCGGTCGCGTCAGCAAGTCGGTCTTGCAGGTCGTCGTAGGACGGGATCTCCGCGCGCACCATCGCCAGGTAGGTGTCGGCGTCGAGGTGCCATTGCCCGGCCATCCGTCGAAGAAACACTACGACAGCAAGGTGTTCCAGATCGCCCGCCATGTGCCGGCGCAGGCCCTCGGCTGAGTAGCCCGCCCGGGCATCCCAGAACGGAACTTCGGCCCCACTCCGGGAGTTCGGAGTGCGCTCGCCAGACGGGCACCGTTTCATGCTCGGCCAACGGCGCTGACTGCGGCGAGGGAAGGCGTGATCTGTCGCCCATCGACGACGACCGGTGCCGGAGTCGCCTTGCAGGTCACGGCCATCCCGCCCCAGCCGCTGGCGCCCGAACCGTCAGGACCTGTCCGGTACGTGCAGCGACGACATCGGCGACGTGATCGGTGCCGCGCCATTCCGACGCGAGGAGGAACAGCGTCTTGCGGTCAGGGCCGCCGAGCGCGCAACCGAAGATCGGGCGGTCGTGTTCAAGCCGGTTCAGCACCTCCCCACCCTCCCGGACGCGCACGACGGCTCCGCCGGGCGAATCGTCGCGGCCCGTGCTCACCCGAGTGTCCGCCGTTCCGACCCAGATAGCCCCGTCTGCGTCCATGCAGATGGCGTCAGGTCCGAGGCCCTCGGCCCACACGCGACGGTTCGACAGGCTGCCGTCGGGGTCGATGTCGAAGGCAGTGAGTCGACCCGCGAAGGACTCGGAGATGATCAGCGTCTGGTTGTCCGGGGTCACGACCATGCCGTTGGGGAAGGCGAGATCGCCGGCGACCTGGCGGGCCCGGCCGTCGGGTGTGACCAAGGCGATGATGCCGCCCCCGGGGGGTTTCCCGGCAAGAAACTCGAAGGCGATGCTCGTCACGTAGACGTTGCCGCGGCCGTCGACGACGATGTCATTCCAGCCGTGATCGCCGACGACACTGAGATCGGCGTATGGGGCTCTCGACCCGTCGGCTTCGACGCACACGAGCTCCTGCCCGGTGACGAGCAGGCGCCCATCCGGCAACCAGTCGATTGTCCAACCAAGGCCTTCGGGTCCGTGGCCCATGACGTCGCGGTTGCCGTCGAGGTCCACTGCCACGATCTCGCCGGTCCCCCAGTGGGCGAACCAGAACCGGCCGTCGTGCCAGCGAGGCGACTCGACCATGGCCAGGCCGTTCAAGAGGACCTTCGGCGTGGCAACAGACGAAGCGTCGCTCATCACACCTCCCGTTGTGTTCAGCGTCACACCAGCAAAGACGGTCGCGCGGCGACAAAATCATCGCCGAACGCGAGCGCGAAGCCGCACTTCAAAGCAGGCCGGCACGGAACCGAATCGGCGTGCGCGTCACGCTTCTCGCCCGGAGAGGCGATACTGGGCTGTCGGCTGCCGAGCAGGGGTCCTTCCGGTGTTCGTGGGTCGCGAACGCGAACTGGCACAGTTCGAGGGGGCTCTCGCCACCGCGACTCAGGGCGGCGCGGCGGTCGTGCTCGTTGTCGGCGAGGCGGGAATCGGCAAGTCCACGCTCGTCGCACACGCGGTTGCGGCCGCAGGCGTTGAACTCGCCTGCATGCTGCGAGCCCACATCGGCCTCGACGGCACGGTCGAAGACTCCCAACGGGCGCTCGACGCGTCGTACACCGCGACCACCTGGCAAGTCGGCGGCCAAGACGCCACCGACCGAGCGTGAGCAATGGGCGGGAACGTCAAGCGGACGCCGCGAGGCGCGTCGCGGAGGCGTTGGCCGTACCGCTGCTCACCTTTCTCGGCGCACGGCCCGAGAACCCCACCGACCCCACCGCGGGCCTGTCGTTGGTCGTCACCGAACGGGCACTGAACGCAGCGGGCATGCTGCACTGTGGCGTGATCGCGACGATGCTGGACCTCGCCGCGTATCTCACCGTGCTGCCAACCCTGGACCCGTCGCAGCAGGCCGTGACCCATGCATTCTCGGCGTCCTATCTCTCCCCGAGCGCCGCCGGTGAGACCGTGGTCGCGCGGGTCGCTGCTGCGACGGAGCCGCCACCTCGCGTTCGTGTCCGTCACCCTGACCTGCGCCGACCGGCTCGTCGCCGTCGCGTCGGTCATCAAGTCGATCATCGAAAGGGCACCCGCCGATGCTGCTGACCCGAATCGGTGACGTCACCCTCGTGTGGGGCGAGAGCGTCCGCTGGGATGACCGGCGCCAGCGGCTCTACTTCGTCGACTGCGCCACCCACGCCCTGTACTGGCTCGATGGTGGCAGCCCGCCGCTGCACACGCTGCAACTGCCGAGCCTGCCGACCGGGGTGGTGCTCACCGACGGCGACGCGCTCGTGATCTGTCTCGACGACGGCCTGCACGTCGTCGACCCCGACACCGCGACCATCCGGCTGCTCACCCCATACCCCGACCGGTTGGGTCGACGCGCCAACGACGCGAACGCGGACGGCTTCGGGCACCTCGTCACCGGCACCCTCAACGTCACGCCCGGACCGGGATCGTTGTGGCGGTTCTCCGCACAAGAAGGCTGGCGGCTACTCGACGACGACGTCGGCAACACCAACGGCCCCGCGGCCGTCTTCTTCGACGGCGAACCGACGCTCGTCGTCGGCGACACCATCGCCGAAGCCGTCTACGCGTACCGCTACGACCCGACCGCGGGTTCGGTCGCGGACCGTCGCGTGCTCAGCGACCACGCCGCGCTCGGCGGTGCACCCGACGGCGCAACCGTCGACACGGACGACGGGATCTGGAGCTGTGTCCTGCGCGCCGGCAAGCTCGCTCGGCTCACCGAGACCGGGGTCGACCGGGTCGTCGACGTGCCGATGGCCAACCCCAGCGACCTCGCGTTCGGTGGCCCCGATCGGAGCCGCGTGTTCGTGACGTCGATCGCGCTCGATCTCGGCGAGGGCCGCGAACCGGTCGAGGAGGCGAGCTGGCTGGTCGGGCTCGACGATCTCGGCGTGCGCGGCCGCCCCGAACCGCGGTTCAGCCTCACCGGCGTGGACACTGCTCGATGAACAGCCGGCCGGCTCGAGCTCGCGCCGGACGGCTCACCTGTCCCAGCCGAGCACGGTGAGGCGAGGCCATGTGGCCTGCCACCGCCGCACCTTGGCCTCGTACACCTCACGAGTGATCAGGGTCTTGTTGGGTCGCGCCACCATCGCGAACACATCGTGCAGCCCGAACGGCGCGCACACCCGCAGCTGCGACTGTTCGACCCGTACACCGACGCTCGTCGCGGTCGTCGGCCACGTGCTGATCGCGTGACCCGACGACCGGTACGGCCCGATCCGCGTCCCGAACCGCCGCTCGTACCAGAGATGAACCCGCGCCTGGTTCTTGACGTCGACACGAATCGCACGGTCGACCAACTGCGCCGTGAGCGCGTCCGCGACGCGCGTCTCCCCGTCCGCGCTCAGGTCGTCAATGTCGAAGTAGACGACGTCGTAGTCCCGGATCCCATTTCCTGGGGCGTAGCCGTGAAGCTCGTTCCACACCGTCTGCGCAATCGCTCCCGCGCCGAGATACCAATCCGGCAGCCCGAGTCCGGCCGCTCGCTCGAGGATGGTCGTGACCGTCGGGCTGGCCGCAAGCGCCCGTTCCAAGGCGCGCAGCTGCGTCGCCACGTCCGCATCGGCCACGGCAGCGTGATCGGAGTGATCATTCTGATTCATCGCGCGTGCTCTGAACATCTGCGCACGGGACGGTCGACGACAGGCGAGCTCACCGCAGGTCCTTGATGAAGCGCACTCGGCGGAATCGCCGCGTGCTTGTCCGTTGTGCGCTCCAACTCATGGCCGCGCGTGTACGACGGGACCACCTGCTCGGTCGATCGGAGGGTGGGTGGGTCGGGTTGGTTGGTTGGTTCGTTGGTTCGTTCGTGGGTTACCGACACAACTTCGTTTGCCCTGGCCACAGCCGGATGGTCCGGGATGTGCGCGCACCGTTTCCCACGCTAAGCCGCGGAATTTCCCACCCAGCCACTTGCCCTCACGGCCCGGCTCCATGCTTTGCTCGCGCCCCGGTGAGGACTCCCCGACGGGTAGGCCCTTCGCCCGAGTAGCCCGCCTGAAGGAGCCCTCCCAGCCTCCCCCAACGGCACATCGACCACGCGCCGGTGCGGCCGCACTCGCGCGTTCTGGGGCGCGCGTTCGGGGACACCTTCCCAGCTGTTTGTCACGGTCCCTGTCCGCCGTTCTGGTCCGGGGAAGGATTGGTCGTTCACGGTGGGACATGGCGTGCCTGACGCGCGGGCAGCTACAGGTATCTGTGTCTGCGTGCCGCCGGGCTCGGCATCGAGTGGGCCCGGGTCGGGCTTTACCAGGGCAACGGACCCGGCTCGGAGCAGCCCTCGACCGATTCGACCTTTGCGTAGTTCTCGGCGAGGCTCTCGGGTGCCAGATGTGGATCGTAAATGCCAGGTCCCATGACGACAGCCATACGTTGGATAAACCCGGCTACCACGTTATAGATGCGGTTCGTCTCCGAACACTTCTCGCTCGCTAGCCAGACGATCGCTGGCGCGACAGTCTCAACGGGCATGGTGGCTTCCTTCTGCTTCACAGCGGACTCCTGGGTGCGGCCAAAGACGGACCCGCCACCCATCGCCGCCGGGTGCATCCGCGTAAACCGTTTGGCGAAATGGTGTTCACGAGAATCCCGTGCTCCGCACCCTGAATTGCAAGGATGCGCATCAATCCGACGACCGCGCACTTCGCTGCCGCATAGGTGGCGGCGATCGAAGATCAGCGTGCGATGACCCGGCGCCGTCGGATCGCGACCGACGCCGAGGGTTCGCTCGTGAGGATGCGTCGACATTCCGTCACGTGTGACAGCTCCGAAGCCAGAGTCTAGGATTGTATACAGTAGACATCTGGGGGAGACATGCACGACGTTGCGCGCCGCCGTCAACGGCCCGGGCTGGTTGCGATCGTGATCCTCGCCGTCGTTTTCGGCGCGTGCAGCCGTTCGGGCTCTGGGAGCAAATCCGCCGGACCGTCCACGACGGGCGCGTCCACGCCCACGAGCGGTGACTTCGGCACACTCAAGGGAGTCTGCGGACCGGGGAACGCGTCGGGTGCCACTGCGCAGGGCGTGAGCGATCACGAGATCGTGATCGGGACCATGGCCGATCCCGGTAACACGGCGCAGCCCGGGCTCGATCAAGAGTTCTTCGACACCGCCGACGCGTTCGTCGGTTGGTGCAACGCGGCGGGCGGCATCCTCGGCCGCAAGCTGACGCTGCACAAGTGGGACTCGAAGCTCTTCGAGGTCTCGGCGCGGATGATCGACGCGTGCGCGACCGACTTCACGCTCGTCGGGAACGGGGAGGGCCTCGACGACGGCGGCGTCGACCAGCGCGTGAAGTGTGGGTTGCCCGAGCTGCCGGCGTTCGACGTGTCGAACAAGGCCGGTGTCGCGCCGCTGTCGGTGCAGGCGATCCCGAACCCGAACCATCAGGCCGTGGGCGGCGGCGCGTACCGCGCGCTGGCACAGTTCGATCCCGCCGCGATCCAGCACTATGGCCTGATCAGCAGCCAGTTCCAGGCCGTTAGGGACCAGGGGCTCAAGGACCGTGCCGCAGTGGAACAGGTCGGCGGCAAGACCGTCTACTACGACGAAGCGCCGGTGATGATCGACAACTACCGGCCGTACGTGCAGAACTTGCAGACCAAAGGCGTCCAGGTCTTCGGCTACGAGGCGACCGGATCTTCCCTCGTCGCGATGCTCAAGGCGATGGACACCGTCGGGTATCACCCGAAGTACACGCTGTACCAGCCGCCGGGCTATGACCCGTCGTTGATCAGCGGCGCGGGCTCGGCGCTCGGTACCGGTGTCTATGTCTACAACTACATCGTCCCGTTTGAGCTCGCGAGCACGCACCCGGCCACCAAGCTCTACATCGACCTGCTCCGCCGCTACGCCAACGGCGCGCAGCCGAAGTCGGACGGCGTGAACGCGATGTCCGCGTGGCTGCTCTTCGCGACATCCGCCAAGGAGTGCGGCTCGAACCTCACGCGTGCGTGCCTGATTGACAAGGCTCGCAGCACCACGAACTGGGACGGCGGCGGCCTCCATGCCGCGACGACTCCAGGGAACGCAAACAGCTCAGCATCGGAATGCTTCGTGTTCCTCCACGCGACGACCAGCGGTTGGATCGTCGACAAGCAGATCACGAAACCGAACCGCGACATCTTCAACTGCGATCCTGCGAACGTGATCGAGCTTCCGGGCTTCAAGAAGGGCTGACGGCGG
>CAZJSY010000181.1:0-6809 GCA_964548555.1 uncultured Burkholderiales bacterium | reverse complement strand
CGGCTGCCGTGTTGTCGACGTAGATCGTGCCGACGGCGCGGAACACGTCCGGCATGTGCGCTCCGAACAGCTCGAGCGCGCGCACGACGAAGGACCCCGCAGCCTGTGTCGCCTTCGGTTGCGCATCCCGCGGAGCCGCGCCGAATCCGGCGCGTGTGGGCACCCACGTGAGCTCGGATGTGAATCGGTCGCTCTCCCAGTAGGCCCCGTGGAGACCCGCGAGCTCCTCCACGGTCGAACACGCGACGTCGGCGATGTCGGCATCGCGAGGCCGTGGGAGCCGGCACCCGCTCGCGACGACATCTTCCAACACGCAGACGTAGTTGCCGGCGTCGTCGACGTCGGCATGCCACACACGGGGGATCCGCAACGGCAGCTCGTTCCCGAGCCGCGCGTACAAGCGGGCCTCGGCCGCGCCGATCCCCACCCGACGGATGAACGCGCGTTGCCGCTCGTCGAAAGGTGCCAGCTTGACGAACAGGCGCTCGGGAACCCGTGCATCACCGTCGCGATACGTCAACGACACCGCGACGCGCCCGGTCGTGCCCGAATGCGCGTCGACGACGTCGACCCGGCCGACCTCGAGACCCGAGGCGTGCGCCGACAGCACCTCGGTGAACCACGCGGCGGTGAGATCCGACACGTCGACTGGGACGCGGGGCTGCATACGGCAGGAACCTAACGCCCGCCCCACCGCACTGTCGTCGCCGCGATGCGCACCTGTCCCCTACCATCCGGCCGTGCCGGCCGAGCTCATGCCCGCAGCGGTGTACGTGGCGCGTGGAGAGCTTGCCGTTCGCGACATACCGGTGCCCGCGCCGGGCCCGCACGAAGCCCTCGTCGAGGTGTCGCACTGCGGCATTTGCGGCACCGATCTCCATCTCGTCCTCGAGGGGTACGCCCGACCGGGCTCGATCCTCGGCCACGAGTGGTCGGGCACGGTGGCGGTGCCGGGCGACGGCGTCGAAGGATGGGAGATCGGCGCTCGCGTGGTGCTCGATCCGACACCGGGTTGTGGTCGTTGCCGCGCGTGCCTGCGGGGCCGCCCGTCGGTCTGTCTTCGGCGCGCGCCCGTCGACCTGCTCGAGTTCCGCGGCGCCTTCACCCGCTACGTCGTCGTGGCGGCGGATCGGTTGGTGCGCATCCCGCGGGCCTTGCCGACCAGGACCGCGGCGCTCGCGGAACCCACCGCGATCGCGCTGCACTGCGTCACGCTGTCGGGCGTCGAGCCGGGCGACCCGGTGCTCGTAACCGGTGCGGGACCCGTCGGGCTACTGACGACAGCTGTGCTGGTGTCACGCGGCATCACCGACATCACCGTGTCGGAGCCGTCGGCCGTACGGCGCGAACGAGCGCTGGCTGTCGGCGCGAGCCGTGTCGTATCGCCCGACGAGCTGCGCCGGGCGCCGATGGGCCGGCCCGTCGACCATCCGTTCACGGTGGCGTTCGAGTGTTCCGGTCACGCCGCGGCGGCCGAGGCCGCGCTCGATCAGCTGGACTTCGCCGGCACGCTGGTGTTCGTCGGCACCGGGCGCGAGCACCCGCGCATCGACCACAACCGCATGATCGTCCTCGAGCTCACCGCGCTCGGGGCGTACAACTACGACGCCGGTGGTTTCGGTCCCGCGCTCGCGTTGCTCGCTTCGCGATCGTTGCCACTCGATCTGCTGATCGAGCCCGTCGACGTCGGCCTCGGCGCGGTGGGCGGCGCCATGCGCCGGCTGGCGGCAGGCGAGCTTCCCGGCAAGGTGATGGTTCGACCACAGCTCCCCGTCTGATCCCGGGTGCTACTTCGGACCGAAACGGGTTCCGCCGTCGAGGCGGGCAACCATCCCGTTGAGGTAGCGGTTGTCGACGAAGTGTTCCGCAAGTTGCGCGAACTCGTCGGGACGCCCGAGACGCTTCGGGAACGGCACCTGGCTCGCGAACGCGTCCTGCATCGCGTCGGGCACCATCGCCATCGGAGGCGTGAGGATCGTCCCCGGCGCGATCGCATTCACTCGCACACCCAGCACGCCGAGGTCGCGACACGCGATCAACGTCATGCCGATCACTCCGGCCTTCGCCGAGCCGTAAGCGATCTGGCCGATCTGCCCCTCGTACCCCGCGATCGACGCGGTGTTGACGATCACGCCTCGTTCGCCGTCGTCGTCGGGTTCGTTCGACGACATTGCGGCGGCGGAGAGTCGGGTCACGTTGAACGTTCCGACGAGGTTGAGCTCGATGCACCGACGAAAGGAGTCGAGCGGGTGCGGTGTGCCGTCGCGGTTCACGGTGCGGCCCGCGATGCCACCCCCGGCGCAGTGCACGGTGATCGCGAAGCGTCCCATCGACGCTGCCCGTTCGACCGCGGCTTGGACGTCATCCTCCGACGTGACGTCGACCGAGACGAACTCGGCGCGCTCACCGAGCTCTGCCGCGAGATCCTTGCCGCGTTGCTCGTTGAGGTCGGCGATCAGTACGGCTGCACCGCGACGGTGGAAACGACGCGCAGTGGCTTCTCCGAGACCGGATGCGGCACCGGTGACGAGCGCGGCTGCGCCTGTGAACGGATCTGCTGCCATCCCGGTGTTCTAACAGACGGCTGCGCGACCTCCGACGGCCGCCCGTCCGACGTCAGCTCGCGAGACGCGACGAGCGGCGACGCGGGCGTCGTGGCCGGATGACGCGGGCGAGCAGATCATCGATCGTGAGCACACCTCGCCGTATCATGTTGCGTTCCCGAGCTGTCGCGCCGCCCCACACGCCGTGCTCCTGCCCGGTCGCCAAGGCGAACTCGAGGCAGGCCCGGCGTACCGGGCACCGCGCGCAGATCCGACGAGCCGATGTCGGCTCACCTTGGTCCGGAAAGAACGTGTTGACCGACCGCTCCCTGCACGCTGCGTCTTCCCGCCAGCGGACGTCCTCCACCGGCCCCGCCGACCACGCCTCCATCTGGTGTCTCCCCTGCCCGCCCCGGCCCCCAAACCGGACAAAGAGTAAACAATCGGAAACTCCGTGACAAGGCCTTCGGCCTCCGCCGAGTCCGCCGCGCCGGCCTCGGGCACGGAAGACCAAGATTCGGTACAGCGCGCCCCAAGAGCACCTTCAGCCGCGGCCACCGGTGAGCCGGCGTGGGGCACCCTCGCCCCGGTGCAGGGCTCACTCACCGCGGCGCGGGCCTCCGAGGACGTCCAGCCCGCCGGCGAGACGAGCCGGCGCGGTCGTCGTCGCCGCCGGAAGACGACGACCCGCTACGTGCTGACCGGCGCGACGGTGCTGCTCGTGGCGCTCGTGTCCATCACCGGGTTCTCCCTGACGCGTGCCCTCACCGCACCGGGCCACGACCCCGTGGGCGTGAAGTTGGTCGAATGGTTCCGGGGCCACGGCGCCGGGCCCGTCGTCAACACGGTCGAGCGCTGGTGGTACACGCATCATCCACCGCCGGTGGGCGGTCACCCCCGTCACGGCATCCCTCGGGTCGAGGCGCCCACGCCGGCACCCGGCCCCACGCTCGCCCCGGCGCCTCCTGCAACGACCGACCCGCAGGCGACCCCGGCGATACCGCCACACCCCGCCGACCTGGTGCCGATCGCATCACCTGCGATCCCCGGTGAGGGGGTTTGGCAGCCGACCGGCAAGCTGGTCGGGGGCGTGCCCGCGGTCTACGAGACCTTCATGCGGCCCGACCCGGTGCACACGAGCCTGGTCACGGGTGTCGTCTGGATGAACACACGAGCGCTGAAGGCGGTGCTCTACAACGGTTTGCAGGAACCGGGCGGCGGCCCGTGGCTGCACGGAGCGCACATCGCGTCCGCCGACGACGCCGCGCTCGTGGCCGCGTTCAACGGCGGTTTCCGCCTCGGTGACGCACGCGGCGGCTACTTCACGGAGGGCAAGACGGTGCGGCCGCTCCAGACCGGGCGCGGGTCGTTCGTCATCCGCCGCGACGGCACGGTCGACGTCGGCGAGTGGGGTCGGGACGACACGATGACGTCCGATGTCGTGTCGGTCCGGCAGAACCTGGACCTCATCGTCGACGGCGGCCGGCCGGTGCCGGGTCTCCTCGCGAACGACCACGCCCGGTGGGGCTCCACGCTCGGCGGCAAGGTGTACGTCTGGCGATCCGCCGTGGGCGTCGACCGCAGTGGCAACCTCGTCTACGTGGCCGGCGACGGGCTGAACATCACGACACTCGCGGACGTGCTGACGCGTGCCGGTGCCGTACGCGCGATCGAGCTCGACATCAATTCCCAGTGGGTCAGCTTCTACACCTACAGCGGCACCGGCCCCGCCGACGTGCAGGGTCACAAGCTGATCGGTGCGATCCAGCGTCCGCCCGACCGCTATCTCAAGGACGGGACGCGCGACTTCTTCGCCTTGTTCGCGCGGTGAGAACGCCGCCGCCGCGGGGCAATCCCGTCATCGTTCCGGTCGCGATCGTCATCGTCGCCGCGATCGCGCTGGGAGCGATCTGGCTCGCGTCGTCGAACTCCTCGACGGGCTCGAGCACGCGTGCGACCACTCGCGCACCCCGCTCCGGCGGGACGACCACGACCACCATCCCGCCCGCGCTCGTGCGCCCCTTCGCCGGGCAGCTGCTGATCGCCGACCGCGGCAACAACCGACTCATCGTGCTCGACCCCGCGAGCAACGTCGTGTGGCAGTACCCGTCGGCGACCGCGCCACCTCCTCCGGGCGGCTTCTACTTCCCGGACGACGGATTCTTCGCCGACCACGGGCGCTCCATCATCACGAACGAAGAAGAGAACAACACCATCGTGCGCATCGCGTACCCGTCGGGCGCGCTGATCTGGAGTTACGGACATCCGCGCGTCCCGGGTGCCCAACCGGGGTTCCTCGACCAGCCCGACGACGCGTTCCTGCTTCCCGACGGTCGCGTCACGGTCGCCGACGCGAAGAACTGCCGCATCCTCTTCATCGGTCCCGACGGCACGCCGCTGTCACAGATCGGCACGACGCGCCGTTGCGTCCACGCGCCCCCGACCGGCATCGGCTACCCGAACGGCGACACGCCGCTGCCCAACGGCAACGTGCTCGTGTCGGAGATCAACGGTTCGTGGGTGTCGGAGTACACACAGGACGGAAAGCTCGTGTGGACGGTGCACCTGCCGATCGCGTATCCGTCCGATCCGCAACAGCTCGGACCCGACCTCTACATGGTCGCCGACTACGCGCGCCCCGGTGGGATCTACGAGTTCACACGCGAGGGCCGGATCGTCTGGCAGTACCGGGTCAGGAGCGGGCCCGGCATGCTCGACCACCCGAGCCTCGCCGATCAGCTCCCGAACGGGCTCATCGGTGTCAACGACGACTACCGCCACCGCGTGGCGTTCATCGACCCGGCGACGAACGGGATCGTGTGGCAGTACGGGCAAACCGATCACCGCGGTGCGACCCCGGGGCTGCTCGACACACCCGACGGATTCGACCTGCTCCTTCCCGACGGGAGCACGCCGCTCCACAAGGCGACCGGCTGATCGACGGTCGATCGTCGATCGTCGACCGTCGATCCAGCGCGAACTACGCGGCGCGAGTCGCGATGCGCGTCGCCACCGAGGTGCACGCGTCGACCAGCGCGGGGACGAAGCTCTCCGCGCCGAGGACGCACGCGCCATGGTCGGCCGGCACTTCGTAGACGTTGGCACCGGGTATGGCGGCGGCGAGCTTCCGTTGCCGGACCGGCGAGATGAAGTGGTCGCGCGCGGTCACCACGACCGACGTAGGCACGTCGACGTCACCGATCCATTCGTGGGAGCTGAAGCGCCCGATCGCCGCGACCGCGCCGAGCGCCGCGATGGGATCGGTGCGACGCATCTCGTCCCAGGCCCAGGCGGGCATGGGACGGCCCACGGCGCTGCGCTGGGTGACCAACGGGCGCAGCGCGTCGTCGACGACCGCGTCGACGACCGCCTCCGCCGCGGCCTCGACCGCCACCGGCGTGTCACCACGCTCACGCGCGCGTTGCAGGATCTTCGTCGCGACGATGGCGCCGAGGAGGCCACGGAAGAAGATCCGCTCCTGAGGGCTCCCACCGAAGTTGCGACTCGTCGCGCACAGCACGAGCCCGGCGACCCGATCAGGATGGCGGTGCCACGTCATCTGCGCGACGACACCACCGAGCGAGTAACCGACGAGGATGACCGGGCCGACGTCGAGGCTGTCGACCAGTGCGGCGACGTCGTCGGCGCAGTCGGCGATCCGGAAATGACCGTTCACCGGTATCCCGCGGCCGTGGCCACGCAGGTCGGTCGCGACGACGCCGAACCGGCCGGCGAGCGGACCGAACGCCGGGAACCAGTTCAACGATCCCGTTGCCCACAGCCCGTGCAGCAGCACGAGCGTCGGTGCACCGGCCGGCGCCGGGGAGGAGTACGCGTACGTGGTTCCCCGTCCCGGAAGCTCGATGCGGGCGCCCGGAGGAACGGTCGCCTCCGTGACCCGTGAGAAGCTCAACCCGACGACGTTCCTCACGCCGCAACCCCCTCTCGGCGAAGTGACACTTGTCTACCCCTTCGCCGCGGGCTCCACATGGATTTCGGCGTTCGACGGGTCGAACAGCTTCTTGACCTCGGTCTTCTGGACCTTCTCGGTACCGGTGCGAGGCAGCGCGTCGACGACGATGACCCGCTGGGGCGCCTTGTAGTCGGCCATGCGATCCTTCGCCCAGGCGACGAGCTCCTCGGGTGCGACCGTTGCTCCCTCGCGCAGGATCACGGCGGCCACGGGAACCTCTCCCTTGCGTTCGTCGGCGAGCCCGACGACCGCGGCCTCCAACACCGCGTCGTGCTCCTGCAGGGCCGTCTCGA